>JAKOGY010000147.1 GCA_028658405.1 Dolichospermum sp. ST_sed8
TAATTTAGTGAACTATGTTGAAAAAATCATTCGAGAATTTGGAAAAGAATATAAAATTAATTTTGCTTAGGTACTTACTAAAGCAAAAAAAGGAATATTTCGCTGAAATTGATCATATTTACCAGAAATAAAATAACCTTTTTCTCGAACAATTGGTTTATGAACTTCATTAACGACAGCAGTTTTACCAATACCAGAAAAACCTGCCACTAACATTAATTCTTTATTCCCAGCAATGACATTTTCAAAAGATTGTAATAAGGTAATAATTTCCTGTTCCCTACCATAAAGTTTTGCAGGAATCAGAAACCTATTGCTGATATCTCTTTTGCCTAATTCAAAATTACTAATCTCACCCTGAGCCAATAATATTTGTTGACATATTTCTAAATCATATCTAATTCCTCTAGCTGTTTGATATCTTTTATCAGGGTTTTTTGCCATTAATTTAATAATGACATCTGCTAGAACTTGAGGAATTTGGGGATTAATTTCTCTGGGATTAATAGGTTCTTTAGCAATATGGTAATATATCAATTCTAAATGATTTTGACTATAGAAAGGTAATTGTCCTGTGAGTAATTCATAAAAAGTCACCCCTAAAGAATAAAAATCAGTCCGGTAATCTATACCTCTATTCATTCTTCCCGTTTGTTCGGGAGACATATATACAAGTGTCCCTGCTAATACATTTAGGCTTTGGATATCCGCAGTTTCTTTAGGTAATAAAGAGGAAATACTAAAATCTATCAGTTTGATTTCCTGAGTTTGGGGATTAATCAGAATATTTCTTGGTTTAATATCTTGATGAATAATTCTCTTTGTATACAGAAACTCTAAGGCTTTAGTAATTGCAATTGCAATAGGCAAAAAAGAGTTTAAATCTAATTTTTGAGACTTGGTATATTCACTCAAAGATATACCGCTAAAATCTTCTAAAATCAGAGCATAACTATTACCATATTTTTCTAATCCACAGCATTTAATAATATTTGGATGGTCTATTATTTGACTAATAGCAAATTGATTTTTAAAAGCAATTAAATCCTGCAAGCGAGGATATTCTGAATTGAGGATTTTGATAATAACTGAAATTTGTGTTGTTTGTTGCTGACCACGATAAACCGTAGTTTTTTCACTAGCATAGATAAGTTCAGTAATTGTATAACCAGGAATAGTAACCGGATAAATATTATTTTTGTTCATAAGGATTAATAATTAAGAAATAAGCACAGAATTACCAACATTCATCCTTCTCAATGTCAAATCTATGTGACAATTAAGAAGTAACAGAAAAAATGAACCTAGGATTAATTAATTTAGTCAATATTGAAAAAATTTAACCAAATGTGCTACTATCCCAACCCCACATTGAGCCTTTGGCATCTGCAAATTCTAGATAAATTCGATTTTTAGGTACATTTAAAAATTGATTAATTTCCTCACAAAAATCCTGACTCATTGCCTGTGTTTGCTCTGATTTCATTGTTCCCACACTCTTAATTTCTATATAGCAAACCGGCTCTGTCGTACCAGCAAAAGTCATAGGAACTTCTGCTTCAAAAGCTGTCATAACATAGGATTCAGGCTTACCAGTATGTTTAGCCAACTTAGCTGATAGAACTTTGAGTAGAGATTCAACTTGAGATTTTTCGGGAGTAGAAACGGAAGTTTTAACTTGAATTAATGGCATAATTTGGATTTTAAATTACAAAAGAAGGGAACTCTTAACTGGAAATAAGAAACACTCATTTGCACCAGTTTAGAGCTTCAGTCAAAAAAAAGATGTTTTTTAAGATGCGTAGCCCGAAAAAAAACAGCGTCATTATTTCAATCTCATGTTTTTAAACATGAGTTTTTCCTGTTAGAAAGTTGCCCGTTCCCTGTTCCCTCTGAATAAATTTTTATTGACAGCAGATTGCAAGTGAATAAGGTATAAACTGAAAATTAAAACATGACACGCTGCGCTATCAAACATCAAGCGGCTTTCATTCCTGACTCCACAAGAGGGGCAACCACGGGGGGTTTGCCCCTACTCCACAAGAGGGGCAACCACGGGGGGTTTGCCCCTACTGACTCCTACTTATCTGAATGTGATGAACGGAATAAATGATTATGTTCAGGATGATATAAACGAGAACGTCCACTTAGTGGTAATAGTGCGGGACTAATTACATAAAGTGTAGTTCGTCGTAATTTTTCTTCATGAGTACAATCTGCCATTTGTGCTAAACTAACAACCCGGATTTTTTCATCTGGCCAGCCTAAGCGATAGCAAATGGCTACCGGAGTATCCCCTTTATAATGTTCTAACAATTTGGTTTGGGCTTCAGTGATATGGGTCACACTTAGATATAAACATAAACTGGCTTGATGTGCCGCTAAAGCTGTCAATTCTTCAGTATCAGGTACGTGGGTGCGGCCACTAATGCGAGTCAGAATAATAGTCTGCACCAAACCAGGAACAGTTAACTCTATCTTCAGTTTAGCGGCAGCAGCTTGAAAAGCACTGATACCAGGTGTGACTTCAAAAGGGATATTAGCATCGGCTAATAGCTGCATTTGTTCATGAATAGCGCTATAGAGACTAGGATCACCAGAATGTAGTCTGACCACAGATTTATGCGATCGCACGGCATTAATCATCAGTGGTAAAATTTCTTCCAAAGTCCGATTTGCTGTTTTGATAATTTCCGCATCTGCACGACAAACATCTAATATTTGTTCGGGAATTAAGGAATCTGCAAATAAAATTACATCAGCCGTAGCCAACAATTTTTGCGCTCTCACCGTTAATAAATCAGGATCTCCTGGTCCGGCACCCACAATATAAACCCCAGGTTTTAAAGAAATTGGATACTTCAAAAAACTCAAATTATTAGTATATTCACTCATTAATTTTTCCCTTCAAAACCCAGCAAAAAAACTTTTAGCAATTTCCTTAGCACTATCCGGATTCAGCCCCTTTGGCTAGTAGAAATAGATGGTAGATGCACCCTGGTTAAGCCCTAGAGATTAATTACTCTGGGGCATTTTTTTCTCCATTTGTCGAAGAAACAACATCAGGTAAAGGACGCTTGAGGACATACAGCCAACCTAAACCAACTAATCCTAAAGTCATTCCTCCTAAACTTACCATTTGTGCTATCCGTAAAGGTCCCAGCATTAAGCTATCTGTGCGTAAACCTTCAATCCAAACCCGCCCTAAGCTATAGAGTATCCAGTAAACTAAAAATAACGTCCCTACTTGCAACCGGGGTTTTTTAGATAAAGCTCTAAAAAACAAAGTTATTAATACTGCAAACACCATTAAATTCCACAGTGATTCATATAAAAAAGTGGGATGAAAATATTCAAAATTCACTAAATCCACAGGACGACGATCTAGGGGAATATATAACTTCCAAGGTAAATTAGTCGGATCTCCAAACGCTTCTGAGTTGAAAAAATTTCCCCACCTACCAATTGCTTGCCCTAATATTAATGAAGGAGCAACCAAATCAGTCAATTGCCAAAAAGATATTTTATTCAATTTAGCAAAAATCAACGCCGCGATCGCACCGCCAATAATTGCCCCATGAATCGCAATACCCCCTTGCCAAATAGCAATTATCCGTTCGGGGTGCTGAGAATATTCTGACCATTGAAACAAAACATAATACAACCTAGCGGCAGGAATAGCTCCAATCACCAACCAAATTGATAAATCACTGATTAAATCGGGATTAACATGACGACGTTTGGCTAAGTACCCAGAAAGACTAACACCAATTAGTACAGCAGAGGCAATTAACAACCCATACCAGCGAATAACTATTGGTCCTAGTTTGACCACAATCGGACCAGGAGAAGTAAATAGAAACCCCAAGGGTAAAACCGAAAAATCCACTACCATACAAAATTACCTATAAGATCATGAAATCTATGGGATCAAAAAACAATAATATATTATGCCCTAGTCACTATAGCTGTATGCACTGAAAATGAGATCCAATATTTACGGCAAGACTTTTCCTTCTTCCTCTCCAACAACCAACAACCAACAACTGACCACTGACAACTGACCACTGACCACTGACAACTGACAACTGACCACTGACAACTGACCACTGACAACTGACAATAAGATGTTAAATTAAGGAAGTTCTCTGGAAAATCCGTCAATATAATCACTTAAAATAAAATTGTGATTGCTATTTATCCTGGTAGTTTTGATCCCATCACCTTGGGACACCTAGACCTCATTCAGCGAAGTAGTCGTCTGTTTGAACAGGTGATAGTTGCCGTCCTGCGAAATCCCAATAAAATGCCATTGTTTACAGTAGAGCAAAGATTAGAACAAATTCGTCTAGCTACAAAACATTTACCAAATGTGGGAGTAGACAGTTTTGACGGTTTGACCGTAAAATATGCCCAAATGCAACAAGCGCAAGTTTTGTTACGGGGGTTAAGAGCGGTTTCTGACTTTGAGATTGAGCTACAAATGGCTCACACTAATAAAACATTGTCTACTCAGATCGAGACAGTTTTTCTGGCAACATCAAATGAGTATAGTTTTTTAAGTAGTAGTGTGGTAAAAGAGATTGCCAGGTTTGGTGGCTCTGTTGATCATCTTGTTCCCCCACACATTGCCCTAGATATATACCAATGCTACAACCAAAAATCTCTAGCCTCAAATCCATCCACAACGGCAACAATCCTACCCCACGAGACCATGTGAATGGCATCCCCCCAAATGGGAATCCAGCACCAACTCCAGGGGTAGATATTCAACAGGAACTCAACCATATAGAGGAAATAATTCTTTCTAGTTTGAGGATTCCACTGACGGGACGGACTTTAATAGATGAAGATAAATTACTCGAACAACTTGATTTTGTCCGCCTTTCTTTGCCAACCGTGTTTCAAGAAGCACTAGAAATTTTGGCACAAAAGAATGAAATTCTCCTAGAAGCGGAAGAATATGGACAACAGGTTGTAGATGTAGCCCAAGCCAAAAGAGCGCAAATTTTGGCGGAAAGTGATATTGTCAGGCAAGCACAGCGGGAAGCTGACCAACTGCGGCGACAAGTCCAGCAAGATTGTGAAGCTATGATGGAGGAAACCTTAGCAGAAATTGACCGCAAGCGTCGAGCTTGTCAGCAAGAATTAGAGGAAATGCGGCAAACTGCAATTTCTCAAGCGGAAGAAATTGAAGATGGTGCTGATAAATACGCTGATAATGTTCTGGGTAATATTGAACAGGATATTCAAGAAATGTTAAAAATTATTACTAATGGTCGCAAACAATTACATTCGGGTAGCGCCTCGAAGGGTGGAGATAATCCCCAACAACGCCCTCCGCATATTCCTAAAAAAAGATAGTATCACCTCGTCTCTAGCCCAACAAGAGCAAATAAGAGGTTTGAATATAGAGCAGTCCTTATTAGATTTTACAGAAATATCCGATTTATATGGGTGGCTTTTGGCGCATTTGTAGAAAAATAGAATTTTTGGCTGAGGAGATTAAGGAGAGCGATAGGTAATTATGAAAACTGACAAACTGTTTTACCGACTATTTTTATCTCAGCCAGGATTGATTACCGAGTTAATCCCAGAAATTCCCAAAGATTGCGAATTTACCTATAGTGCGCCCGGAGTCAAAGAAAAAGGA
Source organism: Dolichospermum sp. ST_sed8 (assembly GCA_028658405.1). Lineage (GTDB taxonomy): Bacteria > Cyanobacteriota > Cyanobacteriia > Cyanobacteriales > Nostocaceae > Dolichospermum. The sequence continues at coordinate 5,654 of JAKOGY010000147.1, forward strand.
TTTGAACTAGATGGACTCTTAACACCAATTGCCAAGGATCTAAATTTACCTTTGGTATTTTTAGAGGCACAGATGCAGAGAGATCCCAAATTTTATGGGCGGTATTTTGCAGAGATTTTTATGTACCTATATCAGTACAACATCAAACAACCTTGGTACGGATTATTAATTTTACCCAACCGACAGGAAGATTTAGGCTCAGATATTCCCTACCAATCGTTGTTAACAAATCAAGTCAAACGCCTATATCTAGAAGATTTGTTACCGTTAACAGATTTGAGTCCCAATCTGTCATTATTGAAATTGCTGGTAGTCAATGAACAAGATACAGCCCCCTTGGCACAGGCGATTATTAATAGTGCGGAAACAGAAGAAGAACTGCGCCGACGCTTAGATTTGGTAGAAGCTATACTTGTGAATAAATTCCCACAACTCAGCACAAAGGAGATTTTGAAAATGCTAAACCTGAAAACAGCAGATGTCACCCAAACACGGTTTTATCAGGAAGTGTTTCAAGAAGGACAGCAAGCAGGACAACAAGCAGGGCGACAAGAAGGGCGACAAGAAGGGGAAACGGATTTAGTGCTACGTATTTTGACTAAGCGGTATGGATTGATGTCTCTAGCCCAACAAGAGCAAATAAGAGGTTTGAATATAGAGCAGTTGGAGAGTTTAGGGGAGTCTTTGTTAGATTTTACAGAAATATCCGATTTAGATGGGTGGCTTTTGGCGCATTTGAAGTCATAAAAACTTGAGAATAGCTTTCTAGGAAAGGAATATTAATTTTCACAGCCAGACCTCGCGTAAGCTATACTACATAGCTCCTGTCTTCTGTACTTCTTCATGAATTTAGTCTGGGAAAGATTGACTTTATCTTCTTTGCCACTCAAAGAATATTTGTCTGGTAGTTACCTACATCGGTTTTTGGTGGGGCTTTTACTACCTTGGCGACAAAGTAGTATTTTAATGCAGTCAGGTGATCTGATCGCCGTATGCCTACTGAGTCTTATTTATGCTCTTGCGCCTTTTGTTTCTACTACTTTAATTGGTTTATTGTTGGTGGCTTGTGTCGGCTTTTGGTTGCTGTTGACTTTATCTGATGACAGTAAACCAGCTAATGCTGCTTCTGTTACCCCTATTCACTTATTGGTGTTGCTGTATTGGGGTATTGCGGCCATATCAACAGCTTTATCACCAGTTAAAAAAGCCGCTTTGGGTGATTTACAAACATTAACTCTTTATTTGTTGCTGTTTGCCCTCTGTGCTAGGGTGCTGAGATTCCCTCGGTTTCGGTCTTGGCTAATTACTCTTTATTTGCATATATCCCTGATTGTCAGCGTCTATGGGTTGCGACAATGGTTTTTTGGCGCGAAAGCTTTAGCTACTTGGGTTGACCCCGAATCACCTTTAGCGAAAACTACTAGGGTTTACAGTTATTTAGGCAATCCCAATTTACTGGCAGGTTATCTTTTACCTGCTGTAGTTTTAAGCTTGGTGGCTATTGTAGTTTGGCAAGGTTGGATAAAAAAAGCTTTAGCACTAACAATGTTTATTGTTAATACTGCAACCTTAATTCTGACCTTTAGTCGCGGTGGCTGGATTGCTTTATTGGTGGGATTGTTTACTGTGGCAGTATTGCTAATTTACTGGTGGAGTATAGATATGCCCCCATTTTGGCGGACTTGGTCTTTACCAATTCTGTTAGGAGGTGTGGTGGGTTTATTGGTAATCGGAGTGTTATTTGTAGAACCTTTCCGGGTGCGGGTTGTCAGTATATTTGCTGACCGCCAAGATAGCAGTAATAATTTTAGAAAAAATGTCTGGGAATCTGTGTTTCAGATGATCCGCGATCGCCCAATTACTGGTATTGGTCCTGGTCACGCTTCTTTTAATCATGTCTATCCTCTTTACCAACGTCCTCGGTTTACAGCTTTGAGCGCCTATTCTGTATTTCTAGAAACAATTGTAGAAACTGGCTTTTTGGGTTTTACCTGTTTTATGTGGTTAATAGTCGTCACCTTTAATACAGGATTTTTGCAACTGCGACGATTACAAGAAACTAAAAATATCGAGGGCTTGTGGTTAATTGGGGCGATCGCTAGTATACTAAGTCTACTTGCTCAGGGTCTATTTGATACAGTCTTCTATCGCCCTGAAGTTAATACCCTCTGGTGGTTAATGGTGGCTTTAGTTGCCAGCTATTGGCAACCTTTGGCTAAAAGTCAGTAGTCAGTGGTCAGTGGTCAGTGGTCAGTTGTCAGTTGTCAGTGGTCAGTGGTCATTAGTTATTCTTTATTAAGATTGGTCATTGATTATTCTTTATTAACAACTAACAACTAACAACTGACAACTGACAACTGACAACTAACAACTAAAATCTCTTCATTGCCCTTTGCATATCTCGTTGATCATCACGACGTTTGAGGCTTTCGCGTTTGTCGTGGAGTTTTTTACCTTTACCAAGGGCAATGACTATTTTTACCCAACCCCGTTTTAGATACATTTTTAAGGGGACTAGAGTTAAACCTTCCTGTTGTACCCTACCAATCAGTTTCCGCAGTTCTTGTTTATGAAGTAATAATTTGCGGGTTCTTCTTGGTTCGTGATTAAAATATGCACCACTAGAGGCATAAGGAGAAATATGGACGTTGATTAACCATGCTTCACCGTCACGAAGCAACGCATAACCATCTTGCAAATTGGCTTTACCGGCACGAATTGATTTTACTTCAGTTCCTGTCAACTGAATTCCCACTTCATAGGTTTCTATGATTTCATATAAAAACCGTGCTTGCCGATTATCACAAATAACTTTGTAACCGTCACTCTGTTTATCACTCATCTAAAATCTTCTTAATTTTTAATTAATACGCCTAAAAATTTCTTTAGACTGGCTTTTTCTTCAATTGTAATCCAAACGGACTGGGAACTGGTAATTGGTGATGGGAACTACACAAATGGGAAAAATTCTGGCCTTTTGCTCTCAATTACATTAAGTTTTGTAAATAATTTCCAAAAATTTAATATTTTCTTTATAAATGACTGATGATGTCATCATGAGTAAGTAATCTTGTCATAGCATTAAAGATAGAATTAGTATTCTTGATTATGTCTATTTATATTGTTGATAACAGTAAATTACTCAACCAAAAGATTATAGGGGTGTATGATCCATGCCCTTGACGATTCTTGTCGCAGATGACGATTTAGGCACGCGCTTATCTATTAGTGATTATCTTGATCTATGTGGGTATACTGTCATAACTGCTAATAATGGTGTTGATGCTTTGGCTATGGTTGAAAAGTACCATCCTGATTTGATGGTGACAGATATTATCATGCCACAGATGAATGGTTATGAATTGGTGCGTCGTATTCGTCAGCAATCAGTGTTTCGATTACTGCCTGTGATTTTGTTAACAGCGAGAACTAAAACCCAAGAACGAATTTTGGGGTATCAGTCAGGCTGTGATCTGTATTTGTCTAAGCCTTTTGAATTAGAAGAAGTAGCCGCTGCTATTCGCAATTTATTAGAGCGATCGCAAATTATCCAATCAGAATGTCGCTTTTTATATCAAGAAGAAACAAATATTGCTACTTATACAAAAGAAAAAAACGGTCATCTTTCTGTATCTACTCAGGTTCAGAAATCTCAAATATTGACACCGCTAACTGTTAGGGAACAGGAAGTTTTAGACCTCTTAACTCATGGTTTTTCCAATGGGGAAATTGGTAATCATTTACATTTGAGTCCGCGCACAGTGGAGAAATATGTGAGTAGTTTATTGCGGAAAACTGAAACCAGCAACCGGGCAGAATTAGTCAGGTTTGCTATGAAGCATGGTTTAGTGGAATAGTAGCTAATTACGTGAAGCGATAAATTCAGTGATTTGTTCAGAAAATAGAATGGGGTCAAAGGGTTTAAGAATTGTTCCTACCACATTTGCATATAAGGAAGGAATAGATTCAGTTAAATTACTACTTCCTGTTAATAAAACTACTGGCAAAGAATGACCTTCTGGACTTTTTCTCAGTTCTTCTAAAAACATTAGACTATCCATTTCTCTAAAAGTATCGCATCTGGTTTTTCTGTTTGTGCTAAACTCAATCCTTCATTGGGATTATCAGTTGTCAAGGCTTCCCAATTTCCAAATTCTTCTAAACAGGTTGAAATTACAAAGCCAAGATTAACTTCATCATCTATGACTAAAATCCGTTTTTTTGTCATTTTCTTTGTCCTTATATAAAATATCAAGAATAATTAAACGCAGATGAAGTATTGTAGGGTGTGTGAGAACAGAGTTCGTAACGCACCATTATCAAGGTTTTGGTGCGACTGAAGTAGACTAAGGAAGTTTCCAAAAGTTTAGTCATCAAAAGACAACTTTTGCTATTAGACTGGGAATATGGCTTACGCCACGCAGGGACATCTATCCTGATCCAGTAAAAATTCTTTCATGTATAATTGACGGTCTGCACCAGAGAGAATCCCATCCACAAAGTCCAAAATCTGCGGTCTGAGGGCTGCTGCTGCCATGCGTTTGCCGCCGGTGATATACGGTGAAATTACGGCATCTGCGCCACCACGTTGTAATTTTTGTACCGCTTCTTCCGTACTAGCGCGAGCGATCGCCCGAATTGCTGGATTCAGATGAATGAGCTAGTATTGCCACAGCTAATCCAGTAATGTGGACAGCAATCAAAAGATTGACGGCGGTTAAATTCGCCCGTATCGCTTATATCTCAGATCTAAAGACACTGAGCTTTACGCTTACCGGGTAATCTTGTAATAGTGGATGAAGACGTGACGATTGCATCTATTCGTGGTTATTTACACAGCAAAAAAAATGCTGGATGTATGAGGCTTTTCCAATTACCAATTACCAATTACCAATTACCAATTACCAATTACCAATTACCAATTACAAATTACCAATTACCAATTACCAATTACCAATTACCAATTACCAATTACCAATTACCAATTACCAATTAATTATGAATAATCAATTTATTGTTTCTCTAGAATGGCTGTTTGAAAACCTCAATAATCCTCAAGTTGTGATTGTTGATTGTCGGTTTTCTTTAGCTGATGTTCAATTAGGAAAACAACAGTATCAAACTAATCATATCCCCGGCTCTTATTATTTAGACTTAAATCAAGATTTATCTAGTCCTGTAGAAGAACATGGAGGCAGACATCCTTTACCAAATACTACAAAATTAGCCGAAAAGTTATCAGCGATTGGGGTAAATTCCCCAAAAACTTTAGTAGTAGCCTATGATGATTCCCGCTTGGCTTTTGCATCTCGTTTATGGTGGTTACTGCGGTATTTAGGACATGAACAAGTCGCTGTTTTAGACGGTGGTTTTTCAGGTTGGCAAAAAGCAGGTTATGCTACTACAGATATAATTCCTACTACTGAAAAAGGAATATTTATTCCCCAATTACAAGAGGATAAAGTTGTAGATTTTACTTATGTAAAAAATCATAAAGATAGTCCAAATGTAGTTTTGGTAGACTCTAGGGAAGGAGAACGCTATCGGGGAGAAAAAGAACCAATTGATCAAATTGCTGGACATATTCCCGGTGCTGTTAATTATCCTTGGCAAGAAGTAACTGACGCTTCTGGTTATGTACTTTCCCAGTTAGAACAATCTCAACATTGGCAAAATATAGACACAAATAAAGAAATTTTAGTTTATTGTGGTTCTGGTGTGACAGCTTGTGTAAATTTACTTTCTTTAGCCATAGCTGGAATCCCCACCGCTAAACTTTATGCCGGTAGTTGGAGTGATTGGATTAGTTATTAATCAATTACGCTAGATTAAATCTAGGCAATTTGACTATATATAGGAATAATATTTGATTTTGAAAATATATGTAGGGTGGGCATTGCCCACCGGAGAAGGTTTTTGGTCAGCAATGCCCACCCTACTTAATATTGTATGGCTACGCCACGCAAGCTATCAAAAATCATTTAGGATTTCTATAGTTCAACAGCCTATTTTTAGTTAAAAAGTAGAAATTTATGACTTTTGATTACGACCTGTTTGTGATTGGTGCTGGTTCTGGGGGTTTGGCTGCTTCTAAACGGGCGGCTAGTTATGGTGCAAAAGTGGCGATCGCCGAATATGATTTAGTAGGTGGTACTTGCGTAATTCGCGGTTGTGTACCTAAAAAACTCATGGTTTATGGTTCTCACTTTCGGGCCCAATTTCAAGAAGCCGCAGGTTATGGTTGGACAGTAGGAGATGTAAAATTTGACTGGGAACATTTCATTACGTCTATAGACAATGAAGTCCGCAGACTATCAGCATTACATATCAGTTTCTTAGAAAAAGCCGGAGTCGCACTAATTTCTGGTCGTGCCACTTTTATAGACCCCCACACCGTAGAAGTTGATGGCAAAAAATATACAGCCGAGAAAATTTTAATTGCTGTGGGTGGCCGTCCCGTTAAACCAGACATACCCGGAATAGAACACGGTATTACCTCCAATGAAATTTTCCACCTAAAAACCCAACCCAAACATATCGCTATTATTGGTTCTGGTTATATTGGGAGTGAATTTGCCTGTATCATGGGTGGTTTGGGTTGTGAAGTTACGCAAATTATCCGCAAAGAGCAAATTCTCAGTGGTTTTGACCAAGATATCTGCACCAGTATCCAAGAAGGCATGACCAATCATGGTATTCGCATTATTCAAAATACTGAAGTGACAGCCATAGAAAAAGTTACCGAAGGACTGAAATTAACTTTATCTGGAGACAATCAAGAACCAATCATTGCTGATGTATTTTTGGTAGCCACCGGTCGCAGTCCTAACATTGAAGAACTAGGCTTAGAAAATGCCCAACTTGATTGTGTTCCCAGTTCGGAAGAAGAACCAGGGTATAGTACCTCAAATGCTATAGCCGTCAATGAATATAGTCAAACTTGCCAACCCCATATTTTTGCCGTTGGTGATGTTACTGATAGGTTGAATTTAACGCCAGTAGCTATTGGAGAAGGACGGGCATTTGCTGACAGTGAATTTGGTAACAATCGCCGTGAATTTAGTCACGAAACCGTGGCTACAGCCATCTTTACTACCCCAGAAGCGGCTACAGTTGGCTTAACCGAAACCCAAGCTAGAGCAACATTCGGTGATAATAGTATCAAAATTTATCGGACTAGCTTCCGTCCTATGTACTACACTTTGCCAGGTAAACAAGAAAAAACTATGATGAAGTTAATAGTAGATATTAACACTGATAAGATTTTGGGCGCTCACATGGTGGGAGATAGTGCCGCAGAGATAATTCAAGGTGTGGCTATTGCGGTAAAAATGGGCGCAACTAAAGCTGACTTTGATGCAACCGTAGGTATTCATCCCTCGGCCGCAGAGGAATTTGTGACGATGAGATAATAATAAATAACAAGATCCCCGACTTCTTTAAGAAGTCAGGGATCTGAATATCTGAATCAATAATAAGTAGTCATATTTCATAAGACCTCGCGGTATGCGGGAAACGAGCGTGTCTTTAGACCTGAGAGGGAAGCGACACGGGCGGTAATAAAGGCATTGAATCTTGTTTCATTACCGCCTTGGAGTTGGGAAATTCGGGGTACTTTTGTGATGTACT
>JAKOGY010000148.1 GCA_028658405.1 Dolichospermum sp. ST_sed8
TCATTTAACCATCAAAAACTTAACTCTCAAATTACTACAAAAAACATCAAACCACATCCTGTAAATCCTTAAATCCTGGACATCCTGATTCAGACAGTTACGAATTATGAAAATACCAGTCAAACTGCAAGAACTAATCCAACAACCAGAAACTAAATATTCTTTTGTCAATGCGTAAGTTCTAAATTCAGGTTTTGTCAAATCAACTCTGAATTAATGTTTGAAAACCCGGCTCATTTTTAATCTCATCAAAATCAATATCACTTGCAGCATCTTCTCGATAACTAGGATTAAATTCAATGGCTTTTTGCAGATTTTCTAAAGCTAATTCCACCTTTCTTTGTAGTGCATAACAGGCAGCTTTGTTATAATAGGCACTAGAATAATCAAATTTAATTTCTAGTGCTTTGTCAAAGCTGGTAATTGCTTGATCGTCTTCTCCCAACATTACCAATGTGTAACCCCGTTTATCCCATACTTTAGGAGAATTGGGTTGAAATTCTAAAGCTTTATCAAAAGAAGCAACTGCATCTTCATAACGTTCTAATTCTATTAAAGATAAACCACGATTTACCCAAGCAACTCCATCATCAGGTTTAATTTTAGTGGCTTTATCAAAACAGTTAAAAGCCTCTTGATGTTTGCCTAAATTCCCACAAGCTACACCAATATCACACCAAGCTTGATGATATTCAGGATTGATTTTGATAGCTTGATTGTAGGAAGCTATAGCATCTTTATAGCGTTTGAGACGATTGAGTATTATACCACGTTTTAGCCAATTTTCTGGATTTTCTGGTTGAATTTTAATAAGTTGTTCATAAATAGCTAAAGCATCTTCATGACGTTTTTCTAAAAATAGCATTTCTGCTTGTTTGATATAATCATCAGTAGAAACTTGTGGTTGTAATGCTGCTGGTGCTTTTTCTGGTGCTGGAGTTGGGGTAATTTCTGCTAACTCTTTGAGAATTATCTCTTTACGTTGTTGGGCATCAATTTCTAACTTTTGCAAATTTTCTAGAATAGTAGTTTGCTGTTTTTGCACGTCAGTTTGTAAGTCTGAGAATTGAGATGTAAATTCTCCTCCAGATTTTTCTAAATTCTCAATAATCTGCTGTTGTCGTTGAATAGCTGTATTTTGTAATTCTCCAACTTGATCAGAAAATTCAGCTTCTAACTTTTGCAAATTTTCCAAAACAGTAGTTTGCTGTTTTTGCACGTCAGTTTGTAAATCTGAAAACTGAGATGTAAATTCTCCTCCAGATTTTTCTAAATTCTCAATAATTTGCTGTTGTCGTTGAATAGCTGTATTTTGTAATTCTCCAACTTGATGAGAAAATTCGTCTTGCATTTTAGCTAAATCATCAAGCAATTGATATTTTTGAACTTGAGTATCAGTTTTTAATTCAGTAATGTCTGACTTAAATATATTATTAAGGTTTTCGATATTTTCTGTAACTATATCTTTTTGATTTTTAACATCTAATTGAAATTGTGATAATTCATGAGTAAATTCTGATTGTAATTTTGCTAAACTCTCCAAAGCATGATATTTTTGTTCTTGAGTCTCTGACTCCAAACTCTGAACTAATCCCTGAGACTGAGATATCAAATCAGCGCGAGATTTTTCAATACTATTAACAGCAATATCTTTTTGGGTTTCTACTTCTGATTTAAGTTGGGTAAATTGAGAAAATAACTCAATTTCTAACTTTTTGATATTGTCAATTGTAATTCTTTGCTGTTGAGCAGATAAATTTAATTGTTCTAGTTGAGTATTTAATCTAAACTCTAAAGCACTAATATTTTCTTGAGCAGATTTAACTTCAAGTTCCAAAGCTGTTAAAAACTCTTGTTTTGATTTGGGTAAATCAGATAAAAGAATAGATAAATTTTGTTCCTCCCCTTGAATTTTTTGTTTAAGAGTATTAACTTCCTGTGCTAATTCTTGAGTAGTATGTTTAGATGCTTTAATTAGTTGTTTTGCTTCTGATTGAACTGTAGTTAATTGAGTTTGCAAATTTTCAATACCTTGAATTTGCTCCATTGCTCGTTCTACAATTTCCCGAATTACTGCGCGACGAAAAAACCATAATATGGCAATTAAAGCTACAGGAAATAAACTTAAAATAGTTAACCAGATATTTAGCAAGGTATTCGTGCGAGTAAAAGCCCGTTCAAAATCTGATTGGACTTGTTTTTGAGTTTTGGTTTCCTGTCGCAGTCGCGCTAATTCTTCTCGTTCCTGATTTGATAGTATCTGAGCCGTAGCAAATGGTACAGGATAGCTACTGATAAAGGCTGTTGATAGTAGTAAGGGTGACAAGAAAATGGCACTTTTTAAAGCTAGATCTGAGAATATGGGGTTTTTGTTGTTCATGACTTCCCTATCTGGTGGTTAGTTTTTGCAGCAACGTGCTTCTATGCCATCTATCATAAATGATTGGTATAGGGTTACTGGACTGTTAGGGTTTTTTTTGATATTAACAGATTTGTGGAGAGCGATCGCTATTCGAGGATAGAATTATGGAGAAAATAAAGAAAGAACTTCTAGAAGCTAAAGGTTGGAAAGTTGGAACAGTCGCAGAATTTCTGGAACTAACCCCAGAGGAAGCAGCGTTAGTAGAAATTAAATTAGCTCTTACTCGTAGCAGCAAGAAAAAGGAAAAATCTTAGCGTCAGGTTGTTGTTAAGGCTGGAATAATTTAGAATACTTGATTGAAGCAACCTAAAGGTTATGAATTAAAAGTTATTTTTAGTGCATCACTTTTTTCAACTAATTATGGAATAATGACTCGGATATCTTGAGCTAATTTATCAATGTCATTACGACTAGCTGTAAAGTAGCGATTGTGTGCTGATTTATCTCCTATTTCTTTTAACTTACGCAAATTGTTTTTTGTATCACGGGTTAGATTGAATTTAGAGCTTCAAAATGTTGTAATTTTGTGTGATAAGACTCTTTCTCTGTATTAGATAATTGCTCAATTAAATCTTTTATAATCTCTTGTTTATATTTCATGATTAAGTGCTTTAAGAATTTATGCCTAATAAATAGCCTAATTTGCTACTTATACATAATAACTGCGATCGCCCATGAATGGTGATACACCTACCTCAAACTTTCCAATTTCAAGCCAAAACAGCCTAAAATAACCTTGCAAAGAACATTTCCTCAATGCTAACGTCTATAATTTGACGTAGTAGTTGTACAGAGTGCAGAAACCATGAACCATAGATATAAAAAAGGCTTCCAGTCATTCATTAGCTTCAGCTTATTTACCACCTTCCTCACCCCCTACGCGGTCAGTGCTACTCCCCCAAGCACCCTCGATAAAACTGTCAACTGTGAGATTCTCGTTGTGGGTGGTGGACTCTCAGGAGTTGCGACAGCTTATGAAGGATTACTTGCAGGACGCACCGTTTGTTTAACAGAAATAACCGACTGGTTGGGGGGACAAATCTCTTCTCAAGGGACATCTGCATTAGATGAAAGACCAACTCAAAAAGCTAAACAATTTTATTCTCGCGGATATTTGGAATTAAGAAATCGCATTGAACGGAAATATGGCAAACTAAATCCTGGTGATTGTTGGGTAAGTGACTCTTGTTTTCTTCCCCATGATGCTCACGATATCATGACACAAATGCTCAAGGATGCCGAAAAAAAGGGAAAAGGAAAGTTACAATGGTTTCCCAATACAGTAATTAAAGATTTAGAAATTAGTCAAGATGGCAAAATTATTAATAACGCCATAGCGATTCAACATCAACCAGCAGAAAATAAACCACCTCTAAATACTAATACTTTATCGCAAACAATAGAAGATGCTTATAGTTATAAAAATTCATCTTTTTTAAATAAAACTATTATTCGTTTTCTGCCAAAACCTGAACAAAACAATTTAGGAAAATGGTATGTTGTAGATGCAAGTGAAACTGGAGAAATTATAGCTTTAGCCGATGTTCCTTATCGTTTGGGAATTGATGCCCGTTCTTATCTTGAGCCTTCATCTTCTAGCACTACAAATGATCCTTATTGTACTCAAGGTTTCACTTATACTTTTGCAATGGAAGCTACTAAAGAACATCAAAGTTTAGTAATGCCACCATTTTATTTACAATATGCACCATATTTTAGTTATGAATTAAAACGATTAGCAAATTTTGATTTAGTTTTTACATATCGGCGGATTTGGAGTCCCCAAAAAGGACAATTAACTAATTTCAATGGTGTTAAGTTTACCGCACCCACACCAGGGGATATCTCTATGCAAAACTGGACTTGGGGCAATGATTACCGTCCAGGAACAGCCGCAGATAATTTAGTTTATACTCGTCAACAATTGGAAAATTCTGGACAGTTACAACCAGGAGGTTGGCAAGGAGGACTACGTACAGAAACTCTTCGCAAAGCTGAGGAAAAGGCATTTTCTTTTTTTTATTGGTTATATGGAGGAACTACAGATTCTCAGTTAGGTGATGGTGTTAAAAAACCGCAAACAAATATCCGTTTCTTAACAGGTTTAGATTCACCAATGGGGACAGTTCATGGTTTATCTAAATACCCTTATATGAGGGAAGGAAGACGGATTATTGGCCGTCCGAGTTGGGGACAACCAGATGGTTTTGGCATTTGGGAAGTTGATATTTCTCGACGTAATTATAATGATGAATATTATCGGAAAACTCTACCAGCAAATATGTATCGCAATTTAAAAGCAACAGTGGCTGGTTTTGAAGCGACTTCTGTAATTAGGGGGGAAATTCCTCCAGAAAAAGCTATCCGCAGAAGTCGTTCGACAATTTACCCTGATGCTGTGGGTATTGGTCATTATGCTATAGATTTTCATCCTTGCATGGCAAAAAGCCCAGTGGAAGCACCTGGTAATAAGGAACGCGCTGGAGAAAGACGGGGTGCTGGTCAATCTTATCCTTTCCAAATTGCCCTCAGAGCCATGATTCCTCAAAAAATAGATAATTTATTGGTTGGGGGAAAAAGTATTGCTACCAGCCATATAGCTGCTGCTGCTTATCGAGTTCATTCTTTTGAATGGTCTTCTGGTGCTGCTGCGGGAACTGTGGCTAGTTTTGCACTCAAACAGGGAATTGACCCCTATCAATTAATTGATGATTTACCTAAACAAGAACCGCAATTACAAAATTTAAGAAAGCTGTTAGAAGCAAATGGTAATCCTACGGCTTTTCCTAATACTTCTATTTTTAATGAAAGTTGGGACGATTGGCGGTAGGTTTAATATGTTTGGAGACTTCCAAATAAAAAAATATCCCAAATTCTCTTGTGGTGCAGGCATCTGGCCCTGCTAATAATACAAGGAGGGAACCAGATGCCCATCCCACAATGGATCATCTTTTTTGTGTAGTTCTCTTGGAGTTTACGGTGTAATACCAATTTAATCTAACTTTACCCCAAATTGCGATCGCCTAAGTATCTTCAAAATTAGACTTAGAGAACTCCACAAAAAAAATGATCCAATCGTATCTTACCCGTCCTTGTATTATTAGGGGACCAGATGCCCGCACTACAAGAAATTTTGGGATATTTTTTAAATTGGCAGTCTCTTAATAAAAGTGCTACTGTACACCTACATTTCGTCCTCCAGAACCGAAGATAATTGGAGTCTCTAGCGTTTGGGGTTCCCAACCTACATCAAAACCTGCTTTCCAAGCAATTTCTCTAACTTGACGGAAAGTAGCAAAACTATCAGGTCTATGAGTAAATTATTCAAATTGAGAGGTGTACTAATTTCTTTGAGTACATCCATCATCAGATTTTTAATGATTACTGGGGTTTCTGTATATTTCCCTGGAAAATCATTAACAGCCCAGATAGCACGAATTTTTTTGGTTGTGATAGATTCACCTTTATGAATTATTTGATTGCGGTTTTGTCGAATCTTATACAAAAGTTTAGACCATTTACTATCCTGATTAAATTTCTTGTATAAACACCAACTTTGCATTAATTCTGCTAATGAGGGGTCATTATTTTTATTTAATGCCCAACCCTTAGTAGTCCAATTTTGTGCAGTTGATTGGATATATAATAATCGTTCTAAAAGCTGTGTAAATTGGATAAATGCAGCCGTATAATTCTCTCGATAAAGACACAGTTCTATTAAAATTGTTGACTCCCAAAGTTTGCTGATATAACAAACTCTAGGTTATAAAAGTTGTCCAAATCTATTTCAAGATCAATGGCTAGATTGGCTGATTGATGAGGCACATAAACAGGGTATGCAGGTTCATGCTTATTTTGAAAAAGGTATTAAAATAGATAAAAATAGCCCGATTTTTAATTTAGCAATTACTCAAAAATGGATTGTTCCCGGTATAGATAAAACTTATTCAGTTTTGAGTAAATTAACCTGTTCTTGAGTCCACCCGTGGAAGTCATTTGGATAGAGGGGAAAAATGTTCATTATCACACCTGTTATTAAGTTTATATATTCTTCGTTCAATTGTATTCTAGATCTTATCAATAAAGTCCTGAAAAGATAAAGTATTAATTACATTTGATGTGTTTATAAATTATAGCCTGGTAGTTTAGTTATGTTGAACTTCAGTCTGACTACTAACCCAGCCAGCAATAGATTAAACTAGTTATTTGTAGCGTCAGTTTGTACAACGTCGTTTTTGACTTATTTTCCTATGGTGACAAGAATTGCAGATATGTACAGTATGGCTTCAGCACCAACTGTGACACCTGACCGAGTTAATCAAGTGACTCGGAAAACCTATCCTAATTATAAGGTGATTGTATTGAATGATGATTTCAATACTTTTCAACACGTGTCTGAGTGTTTGATGAAGTATATTCCGGGGATGTCGGGCGATCGCGCTTGGGATCTCACAAATCAGGTACACTATGAAGGACAAGCTATTGTCTGGACTGGACCTCAAGAACAAGCGGAATTATACCATCAACAACTACGTCGGGCTGGGTTGACAATGGCTCCTCTGGAAGCAGCTTAACCATTATGTCTAAATCCACTGATGGTAGGCTAGTTTGGAATCATTCTACCCATATTCCTGGCCTAATTCCCATTTTAGAACGTTTGTGCAGACAGGATGGGATTGGGACTGTCACACCTGCGGTGATTGGTAGAGCCAGAGGTCATGCACCAAAAATGCAGTTGCGTATATCTGTACCCATTCGCGGTGGTTATAAAATCATTGCTCGTCAAGGTAAGACGGTGCAAGAAGTGTTTATCCTCACAACTTTACTACAGGATGAACTCGAAGGTGCGATCTCCATTGCTATGAGAATTGTCTAAATTATGAATTTACAAATAGCAAGGTTGGAACTGAATTTAGTTCTAACCTTGACTTTTGATTATTCTTCAATTTTATGCACTGCAAATTTATGTAACGGCAAACTGAGAATACAAAAAAATGTTAAGAGATATGACAAAGCTATAGTAATTCTCAAGCTGACAATGATAACGTTCGAGTCCAATAAAAATACTTTATCAATGCCAAAGGCAATGCAATAAACTAACCAGTAAGCAAAGCTCATTCTCAAGAGATTTTCTTCTGTTTCTTGAAAATCATCTATTCCTTGATTGCAATCCCTTAGCAACCATAGACCAAGAATACAAGCAATTGAAGAAATAGCAACTACAAACTCATGACAACACAAATTTACCGTAGGCATTTGTCCAAGGTCTCCATTTTCAATGTTGGATATTTCTATGTTCTGATATTTCTATGGCTAGTCTAAAGGAATATGCCAGAGAGTTGTCCAAAATAGTTACAAACCGAAATCCCTCAACAACTTTCTTCACATATACCAATACTTACCCAACTAGTAGAACCATTTTGCCAATGTTCCTTTTTCCAAATCGGCGCATTGTGTTTTAAGGTATTAATAGCATACTCACAAGCTGCAAAAGCTTCACCACGGTGGGGACAACCTACAGCCACAACTACACTAATTTCCCCAACAGATAATCTGCCAATGCGGTGATATATCACTACCCGACTCACAATCGGCCATTGATCACGAATATCATTAGCAATTTGATAAAATACCTGTAACGCCATCGGTTCATAAGCTTGATATTCCAATGCTACTACAGGCTTACCATCGGTTTGATTACGAACCATGCCACTCATCACTACTACAGCACCATTAGCCGGATTATCTGCCTTATTGTAGATTTCTTCTATAGACAATGGTGCTAATGTAACCCCAAAGCTATCTTCAATTCTTGGTTTCAGGGGAATAGGAGATTTAGTAGTGATCATTTTTAATAAGATATTTTAAGTTATTCATTAATACACCCAATTTAACCTAATTCGGTATTAACGTGATTGAAATTCTCTTCAGTTTCAATTTCATTTAACTCCTCATCTGAAACATCTAGTTCTTTTTTGGAAAAAACTCGTCTGGCTTTTTTATCCAAAATTTCGACAATATTGGTTTTATCTTGTTTAATTCTTTCAATATCATCTTTTTGCAATAAAATCATATAATAACGAGATACTTCCATCATTCTGTAAGCATATTGATAAGCCTCCCTTGTAAATTCACCAGTCGTTACCACCATTACCACATCTGCTCCTGTTACAAATGTTAACCCAATTTCTTTAGCTAAAACATCAATATCAACTTTATTTGTATTTTTACACTGAATTTGCCAGCGACTATAAACAAATCTGTCTGAAGCAGCTAAAACATCAACTTCTCCTTTGCCCTTTTCTCGACTACGCCATTTAGTAAAACGTAAACTTGTCAAACGAATCATCCAAATAGCTAAAAGTTCTAAAGCTTTTCCTTTAATATGTTTATCTGGATGATTCAAATCATTGACAACATCTTCAAAAGTGCGATTTAGTTCAATTTCCGAAAGTCTAGTTTCATTAGCAATAGATTTTAGTAAAGGTGCTAATACTTCAAATTCCGCTTTAGTTGTTAACTTAACATTATTTGATTTAGCGCCTCTACCACCTGTAGTTTTTTCCGTTTCTATTAAACCAAGGTTTACTAAAGGTTGAATTATATCCTTAACCAAGTTTTTGCTTGTAAGTCTTAATTTGTAAATACTTCTCGTATGTTCGGCAATTTTATTTGCTGGTGTAAATACTTTAACATGAAGATTCAGTAAACTGAGCAAAAAATGCTTTTGTCCTGGAGTTAGTGTATAAAGCTCATCAATACAATCTTTATTAATACCTAAAATATCAGAAACAACATCCCAATTAATCTCATATTCCCTTTCAAAAACCCCTGCTAATGCTAACCAATTTCTCATAGTGCTTGTGTAGATAGCATTAGGAGATATTGCATATCCTCTTTCCTGTAATTCATAGGCTATAGACTCTAATTGGGGTTCTTCTCCTCTAGAATTAATTGCATCAATAGCTTTTAATAAAGCCATACCTGAAAGCTGATTTAATATATGAGATGTAAATATTTTATTAACCAATAAATTATTATTACCATGAGATAATATTTCTTCAGCAATATCAGTAAGTTTATATTGCCGGGGTTGTTCTAAATTATCAATTAATTGATAAGCACGTAATGATAAAAAACAATTCATTGCTAATTTACTAATATTTTCTACAGCTAATTGAGAATCAGCCTGTTGAGAATGTTGTGAAAAATAACGTTGAGAAATATGAGTTTCTAGTGTATTTCTATTTGGTTGGCATTCTTTACATAGCTGTAAAATTTCCACTAAAGTAAATTTGGCTGGTTCAAATTGATGTCCATAGGTAAATCTTTTTAATTTGTTTTTTGTGGGTACTGTGTTCGTTGATTCCATGAAAAATATCCTTGATTAAATGAAATATATTAGCCAGGGTACTTGTTTTAATTTGTTCCAAATAGACCCAATTGTAATGCCTGTTGATTACTATTAATATCTTCTGAGTGAATAACTGGTAAATCTGATGGAGGTTCAACAATTAAAGGAGCATTTTCTTCAAATCTCAATTGTGAACTTTTTAGATAATCTATATCCATTTCAAAAGCTAACCAACGTCTTTGTAAAGTTTCTGCAATTCTACCTGTCATATTAGAACCAGCGAAAGGATCTAGAACTATATCCCCTACTTCTGTACAAAGATTAATTATAAATTCCGGTAAAGCTTGAGGAAACCTAGCTGGATGGGGTTTAAAACCCTCTTCTTTGCAGCGTTTTTGGTAATAGTCATTGGAAGCAGTATTAGAGGCAGAAATTAAGTTTACAGACTGGATTAAATCATCATCAGATATTGCTGTTATCATAGTAGGCTGTCCCATTTCTTCTTTTTCTTGATGATTACGCCCGTCAATAATGTTAGGTGGAATAGCACCTCCTCTATCATTACCAAATTTATGAGAAATATCATGTCCTGATGGTCTTAGTTTCGGTTTATAACCATTTTTAAGTAAGTTTTTCATTGCTTGACTATAAGGTTTTAAAACTCTTCTATTGTTGGCTTTAGGATGGGGATCTTTTGACAACCACCATATTGTATTAACTGCATCTTTAACTCTTTCTCTGCGAACCGTTACCCATTCGGCTGGAGTAGGTAGTTTTGCTGGATTATACCAGTATAATTCTTGTGCTAAATAAAATCCTAATCCACCTTTTTTTTGAGCTTTACACAAGGCTATAACTAATTCAAAATGATAAAGTGAACGTACAGGTTTTCCTTTAATCCAACTACCTCCAATATCAATGACTAATGAACCTGTAGGTTTGAGAATACGATGAAAATGAATAGCAAAATCTTTGAACCATTCAACATATTGGTCTGCATCAACATTGCCATATTCTTTTTTACGAACTAAAGCAAAAGGTGGAGATGTACAAATTAAATCTATACTTTCGTCAGGAATATTTGCCATTAATTCTAAACTATTTCCTAAGTAAGCAGCACCTAATTTTGTTTGGTAATAAGGCTCATTTTTAATTATCATCTGGCTATAATTCCATCTTAAAAAACTTATAATTTACTAATTGTCAGTGAAATGTTAATTAAATTACATCTAAATATTACTTGTCCTCTTGCGTAACGATGCCATAACATAAAATTCTATATTTTGGTTAAATTTCAGTTAAACTATTTCTACGGTCTGTTTACAAAACTTTACTATTTATCCATGCTATTAGAACTGAGAGGATCTAAATCTACCATAACTTCCCTACTATTAATTGCTCCTTTTTTCCTTTGGGGTACAGCAATGGTAGCCATGAAAGGAGTAATTCCCCACACCACACCCCTATTTATGGCCGGAGTCAGGTTAATACCTGCGGGGGTATTAATTCTCATGGTGGCTGCATTTATGGGTAAACCTCAACCAAAAAGTTGGTTAGCATGGTTGTGGATTATTATATTTGCTTTAGTTGATGGCACTTTATTTCAAGGCTTTTTAGCAGAAGGTTTAGTCAGAACCAATGCCGGATTAGGTTCGGTAATGATAGACTCCCAACCTCTAGCAGTAGCTTTACTTTCTCTGTGGCTATTTCAAGAACATATTGGTGTATGGGGATGGTTGGGGTTAGCTTTAGGAATCACTGGGATTAGTCTAATTGGTTTACCCCAAGAGTGGATTTTTCATCTTCTGGACTCAGGAATCACAATCTCCACAGATAATTGGCAACAGTTATTTAATAGTGGTGAGTGGTTAATGTTACTGGCTGCTTTATCAATGGCTGTGGGAACAGTGATGATTCGATTTGTCTGCCGATATGCAGATCCAGTAACAGCTACAGGATGGCATATGATCATCGGTGGACTGCCTTTGTGGGGAATTTCTTCAGTATTAGAATCCCAACAGTGGCAAAATCTTGTTCCATTGGATTGGATAGCGTTAAGTTATGCTACTGTTTTTGGCAGTGCGATCGCTTATGGTTTATTTTTCTATTTTGCTTCTAGTGGAAATCTCACCAGTTTAAGTTCTCTGACTTTTCTTACACCCATTTTCGCTTTAATATTCGGTTATATTTTTCTTTCAGAAATCCTCACAACTATCCAATGGTTAGGAGTTTTTCTCACCTTAATCAGTATTTATTTAATTAACCAGCGAGAAAATATCGGGGGAATAAATCAGACAATGACTATCTCGGAAACAACTACCACAGAACAATCATTAACTTTAGCCAAAAAGGGCGACTAGAAGTCACTCTTATTCCCCTCCTCGCTTGCGGGGAGGGGCTAGGGGTGGGGTGTTATTTTCAATGTCAAATTACTTACATTTTTTGCTAATGTCACTCCCAATCTTACCCCCAGCCCTCAAACCAGGTGATTTACTGCGCGTCATTGCTCCTAGTGGTGCATTACGAGAATTTGAGGCGTTTAATCAGGGTGTGGAAATTTGGCGATCGCACGGCTACCGCATTGAAATCAGTGATAATATAGATAATAGACATGGTTATCTAGCTGGTACAGATGCCCACCGTCGTCAGCAATTAGCCACAGCATGGCAAGATCCTGAATGTCAAGGTATTCTCTGTGCGAGAGGTGGTTTTGGTAGCACCCGCATTTTAGAAAATTGGACTTGGCAAGAAAATGAAATTACACCTAAATGGTTAATCGGCTTTTCTGACATCACAGCCCTGCTTTGGAGTCTTCATAATGCCGGGATTGTCGGTGTCCATGGTTCAGTCATGACTACCCTAGGTAATGAGCCAGAATGGTCAATCCAGAGGCTATTTGACATAGTAGAAGGTCGTCCCCTCGCACCTTTAAAGGGTCGTGGTTGGGATGGTGGTAAGGTGACAGGGTTGTTGCTTCCTGGTAATTTAACAGTTGCTACTCATCTTTTAGGAACACCGATTTTGCCTAACCTTGATGGTGTTATTTTAGCCTGGGAGGATGTGACAGAAACACCTTATCGTATTGATAGGATGTTAACTCAATGGCGTGCTAGTGGGGTTTTATCCAAAGTTCGTGGTATTGCTTTGGGAGGGTTTACACAGTGTGAAGCCCCACCTCATATCCCTAGTTTTACTGTAGAAGAAGTATTAAGAGAACGCCTTGGTGATTTGGATATTCCTATTGTTTCAGATTTACCCTTTGGTCATGATAGCCCTAATGCTGCTTTACCCGTGGGAGTTATGGCAACATTGGACGCTGAACAGGGAATACTGCATTTTTTCCCATAGTTTGGTGCGTTACGCTGTCGCTAACACACCCTACGGATAGCTGGCTGAAAAATTATTCAGAGGGAACAGGGAATAGGCACACCGGAACAGGAAAAACTCATGTTTAAAAACAT
>JAKOGY010000149.1 GCA_028658405.1 Dolichospermum sp. ST_sed8
AGCGGATATTATTCGAGCAGTTGTCTTTACAACTATTCGATTAAGAATCCCCGTGTCTTTAGACCGGGGAGTGTCAACTAAAGCTTCTAATTCTGGATGGCGATAAACATCATAGGCCAGAAGATTACAGCCAAAGCCTTTCATTATCTGTCCTAAAATTAGCCCAATTTTACCCGTACCAATAATGCCCACTGTCCGTTGATACAAGTTAAATCCTAAAAGCCCATTCAGAGAAAAATTACCTTCTCGTACACGATTATAAGCGCGGTGGATTTTGCGATTCACGCTAATGTAATACATCTACGGGTCTAAAATTAGTGTACTCATGATATTTATCAGGCACATCTTATCAAATTTACCTTGATCTTTATCCGAAAAATTAGCAATGTTTAGTCAATCTCTAATATCTATGAAACTGGCTTTTAAACTAATGCTACTGTAGTTCATAAACCCGCGCTTTACTATATATAAAGAATCATGAGTAAATTAAAAATTTCCC
This sequence comes from Dolichospermum sp. ST_sed8, assembly GCA_028658405.1. GTDB lineage: Bacteria > Cyanobacteriota > Cyanobacteriia > Cyanobacteriales > Nostocaceae > Dolichospermum. The sequence continues at coordinate 500 of JAKOGY010000149.1, forward strand.
AGCAAAAAAAACTATGGTTTGAAAGGATAATGGCAATTACCGCCACTGTCAACCTAGTGTTAGTTTTCTTTGATTTAAGTTATGTACCTTGGCGAGATTTTTACTTCCGTAGAGTTCCGGCAATAACTCGCTTGTACGATTCAACCAAAGGTATTGAACCTCATCGGGACACAAAAAAGTATTTAGAAGCAGTAGCTGGATTAGAAAAACAGGTAATTCAAACTGGCTTAGTTTCACCTCAAGTCAAAGCTAAATTGGCAGACATTCGTTTTCTTAGCCAAGAAATGATTGAAACTAATCCTTTTGCAAGTGCGGGAAAGAGTGGAACTCTGGAAAAAATCAAAAACCGAATGCGGGAACACGTCAGACAAAAATCTGCCAAAGCTGCATTTAATACTTTTTGGAGTCAGGAGTATTTATCTAAAAATGGTTGGAATCAAGAAATAGATTTTTTTAACCAAAAAATTCGCCCTGGAATTGCCATCAACTATTATCGTAAAATTGATGAAAATGGGGGATTTCTCAATAATTTTTGGATAATTGATTTACCATTTGTAATTCTATTTGCTACAGAATTATTAGGACGGACTTTCTTAATCAAACGTAGATATAGCCATTTAAGTTGGTTAGAAGCTGTTCTCTGGCGATGGTATGATCTATTATTGCTAATACCAATTTGGCAATGGTTACGAGTCATTCCAGTGACAGTGCGACTAGATCAAGCAAAATTAATTGATTTTTATGTAATTAGACGGCAAATTCATCAAGGTCTTCTTGCCAATTTTGCGGAAGAAATTACAGAAATTGTCATAATACAAGTAATCAACCAAATTCAAGGTTCAATTCAACGAGGTGAGATGACCCGTTGGTTATTACAGTCAGACAATGTGCGTTCTTATATAGATATTAATAATATCAATGAAATAGAAGCAATTACTGGATTGTTAATTAAAACCCTTGTTAATCAAGTATTACCAAAAATTCAACCAGAAGTAAATGCGATTTTGTGCCACAGTATTGAAATGGCTTGTCAGCAGTTACCAGGCTATAATAACATTCTTATGCTACCAGGATTAGGTAAAGCCCAAACACAAATTAGTGAACAACTAGCCACCCAAATTACTAATAATATTTACGCTGCTTTAGCTAGTACCATTAAAGATCCTGTTGCGGCAAAACTTTCCACTCAGCTAATAGAAAAATTTACAACTTCATTAACTTCAGAAATTCAGCAAAAACAAGTGTTGGCAGAAATTCAAAGTTTGCTAAATGACTTTTTAGAAGAAGTCAAAATTAACTACATTCAACGTTTATCTCAAGATGATATAGACAAAATTCTAGAAGAAACTAGAAAAATGCGAACGCAATCATCAAGTAGTTTATCTATTCGCAAATAAAAAAATATCCCACAAGATTGAATCATCTTTTTTGTGGAGTCCTCTAAATGATATTTGAAAAATTTTAAGTAGGGTGGGCAATGCCCACCAAAACCCTTCTCTGGTAAACAATATCCACCCTAGGTATAGATCAAATATTAGTTCTATAGATAGATTAAAATTATCAGAATTTTTGCCAATATGGAACCTATAGGAATCATAAATTTAAGTAGGGTGGGCATTGCCCACCATGGGTTGTTTTGGTGGGCAATGCCCACCCTACTTCAAAGATCAAATATTAGTCCTATAGACATATTTATCATTTTCATTAAAACAATGGATAAAATAATAGATTCCAATAGTCATCAGATTGATATCAGCTTATTTTTGCAAGAGATAACTCCCATACAGGCAGAGACTTTATTTGGTGGTTATTGCCCATCATTACAGGGTTATCCAGATACTTACACGAACGATATTGCTGAGATTATGAATCAGTCCAAAAAACCAACCAAAGGTGCAGATAATAAGTATAGCAATCAGAAGATTAACACCATAGATAAGTCAAAGAAAACTTACCTAAATGGAGTAGAGATACCCCGCAAGGGAAAAACTGTAGCTATATCTTTTTGAAGTCAGAACGTGAATTTAACAGGCTAAGTTAGGTAAATCATTGACTTTATTGAGAATAAATAAACTTTCATCTCCCCCACGGCCAATTCTTAAAGTTTCATCTAAATAAGTAATATCGAGAGTGGCAATTCTCCCTTGAGGATTATTAGCGACTATAACTTTAAATGGATTTAATTTAGGAGTGTTAATACCTACAATTTTTTCAATGGCTAAATACCGTTTATCAAAATAAACATTGATACGCTTATCTGCTAGGTTTGATGTGTCTATAGCAGGTTCAAAACTAGCTGTTACTTTCACATATCCTGATATTAAACCCAGAGGATGTTGAACTTGAGCCACATTAAAAAATAGTTTATCGGCAATATTAATTACTTGATAAACCTTACCTATTTGTAATCCCAATGGTAGAGAATCTAAAGAGCGAATTTCTCTAGCTGTAGAGTATTGTAATTGCCAAGCCCCCTCTAACAAAGCTGTAGCATAGAGGAGAGGTTGAGGATGAGGATTAAGACTTTCTAGTTCCCTTGTCAATTGTTCAATTTCTGCAACTAAAGTTTGATCAAGCTTTAAATTAGTAATAGGAGAACCATCATTTTTAGATTGATTTTTTTTGATTGTTGCTTGTAATTTTTCTTTCAGAAGTTGATTATTCATGGCATTAAATATTTTTAAAATAATTAGAAAAATGTTACCTAAAACCGTTGTTTGATATTGGGAATTTTATTTATAGGGGATGAGATTCCTTATTTATTGGAGATTATGGGGACTGGCACAAGTATATCTTAATATTCCCAAACAAATAACCTGGCAGTTATCATCAACTACCAGGCCATTAATTAATCCAAAATCACGTTACGGAAAAATTACAGAATTCCCCAGAAGTGGAGAAAACCTTGACCAGAAAATATTTCAATTAAAGCTGCTGCTAAAAAACCAAACATTGCTAAACGGCCATTCCAAATTTCTGCTCCTTGTGTAAAACCCCATTGCCACGCATTGCGATCAGTTGTTACAGAGGTAGTAGATGTTTTTGTTGCATTAGTCATGGTTCGCACTCCAAATTGGGATTTATTAAGCTTTGTTGCTTTATATAAATAAATATAACATTTTTTTGCAAAAAAAACAACATTTATTTATATTTTCGTTGCTATGTATTTATTAAAATATTAGAACTCTTAAAAATATTAGTAAAGCTTTGCAGCGGCAGCATTTTTGTGACTTTAACTATAAGTTAAGTTTTTTACTCAATTTATGCTTTCTTTTTGACAAATCGCTCATTTAATGGATAAGATTACAAGTTCTAGAATTTTTGTAACCTCACTGATGAAAGTAGTTGCATTTTTCGTTGCAAAAGTAGCAAATACTGAAATTTGTGCTAATGCTGCTTGTTTTATCACTACATCAAAAGAAAGAGCTAAATAATACTACATTGGCGTTTATTTTAGGCGTTATAGGAGTTGTCATATCATTTTTGATTCCAACAGAGGAGAAAGTGATAGACGAAGATAGCAAAAAACCTTCTACCTTATCCCTATCATCTGATTCTGATTCTCCTCTAGTGCAAGAGAATGGTAAACAAAAAGATAAATGATATTTGAAAAATTTTAAGTATTGTAGGGTGGGCAATGCCCACCGTAGAGGGTTTTGGTGGGCATTGCCCACCCTACCTATATTTTAAATATCACATATTAGTCCTATAAACCCTCTTTTATCACTTAAGAAAAGAGTAAAATATAAAGTAGAAGGCTGAACAAATTGACGCACCCAAGCAAATCGAGCGAGTATTAAAAGTGAAAGCAATAAATAGTAAAGCTTGAAATTTATTTGAAGCTCAAAACTAAAAGCTGTTATAATTTTATATATGTTATGGAGGTCATTATGTCTAACCTATCCTTAGAACAAAATCAACTTAAACAAACCCTTAAAGAAGCAATGATAGAGCTTTTTTATGAAAATAAAGAAGAATTTTCAGCTTTACTTACAGAAATAATTGAAGATATTGCTTTATCAAAAGCTATTGAAGAAGGCGAACAAACAGAATTAACAGATAGAGGAACGATTTTTGGAATTTTAAATCAAGAACAATGAAAACAGAATTTAGAAAAAGTTTTGAAAAAGACCTCAAAAATATCAAAGATTCAAATTTACTTGAGAGAGTTAAATTAGTAATAGAAGAAATAGAAAATGCTGTTGATTTACAAGAAATTAATAACTTTAAAATGATGAAAACAGCAAATAATTATTATCGTATTCGAGTTGGTAATTATCGAATCGGGCTATCTATTAATAATGATTTAGTAACATTAGTAAGAATTTTACACCGCAAAGAAATTTACAGATATTTTCCTTAATAAATACGCAGCCAATCAAGAGTTTGTACATCTTGTTTCTTCTGGTAATGGGTAATAAGATCCCAATCCTAGTTTTAATGCTATTAATTCTGACAATCCTAATAGCGCAGCGTTAGCCATTTCAGACAGTTTCACTGACGTTAATAAAAAAATGGGTGTTGTTGAATTAAAGTAAGAAACATAATTCAAACAACGTGATCTGGCTCTAAAGCGCAAGGATAAGCAGAATCGCCCATTTCTACCTGAAGAGTAGAATGTTTGATACCGAAATGGTGTTCTAATTCCTGAGCAACTTCCCATAAAAAACCATCACCAGGATAGCCTCCAGGCATGACTAAATGAACCGTGAGTGCCGTTTCCGTCGTACTCATAGCCCAGATATGCAGATCATGAATTTTCGACACACCAGGACATTCAGTTAAGTAATTTTTCACAGCCCGCGGCTCAATTCCTGCTGGTACTCCATCAAGTGCCAAATTTACAGAGTCTCTGAGTAAATGCCACGTGCCAACCACGACAACTGCCACCAGCACTAAGCTAACCAATGGGTCAAGCCACAGCCAACGGGTAAATAAAATAGCAATTCCCGCTACCACAACACCCAAAGATACTACAGCATCAGCAGCCATGTGTAAAAATGCTCCCCGAATATTCAAGTCGCTTTTGCGTCCTGACATAAACATAAGGGCGGTAACAGTATTAATGATAATTCCCACCAGGGCAACACCAATAATAGTTTCTCCTGATACTGGAGTAGAATCCTGAAAGCGGCGGATAGCTTCCCAGGCAATAGCACCCATAGACAAAAGCAAAACCACAGCATTTATTAAAGCCGCCAAAATGGAAGAAGCCCGCAACCCATAAGTATAGCGGTGGCTGGGAGGACGACGAGCAAGGGAACTTGCCCCCCATGCTAGGAGAAGTCCCAATACATCACTCAAGTTGTGACCAGCATCAGCAAACAAAGCCAGAGAGTGGGCTAAATAGCCATAGGTTGCTTCAACTATCACAAATCCTAGATTTAGTGTAGTACCAATGGCAAAAGCACGATTAAATGTAGTAGGGGCGTAACTATGGTGTTCATGTCCGTGGTGATGATGGTGGTCGTGTGTCATAGTGATGAGTTGGGAGCAAAGAACGGATTATTTTCACTGATTAGCAAGTGATACTATCTTCTTAACTAGCAATATCTAATTCTGGACAAAGCGAAACATACCCATTATCTTCTCTTTCAATAATGACAGTAAATTTTTGTTTCATAGTTGGCATTTTCTCTGCAAACTCCTGAACATCTTTGATTATTATACTGCTTATTCTTTAGAAAATATTGGTCAATTAAAATAATTGAATACTTTAGTCTGTAGAACTTTTGTATTCAATAGCTTAATCTCTTTCTATGGAAAGAAGTAAACTAGACCAAAATGTAGGGCTAGAAATACAACGTCGTCGTCTAGAAAAAGGCTTTTCCCAAGAGTATCTAGCAGAAATTACAGGTCTGCATAGAACTTATATTAGCCAACTAGAACGAGGATTAAAAAGCCCATCTGTAAGGGTTCTGAGTCATATAACGAACGCTTTAACTGTAACCATGAGTAATTTTTTGCAATCTGTAGAGGAATCTTTAAGTGTTGACAGAAAACGAGATTGAGAGGCTAAAACAAGCTATTATTGCTACTGTTGCATCGCCAGTTATTGGGTCAATAGAAGATTATGCTTGGGAAGCTATTTTTCATTATGTTAAAGATATTTCTCTAACAGATCCAGCTTTAGGACGTAGTAAACTACTTTATGATGCCGTTAATATTGTAACTCAAACTGGTTGGTCATTAAAATCTCTTCAACTGAATAATTTAAAAGTTGGAAATACATTTTTCTTTGTGATTCAAAGAGCAGATATTATTAGTAAAGCTGATCAACTTGGTTTTCCTGGTTTGACTGAACTATCTCCACCACAAGAATTAGGTGCGGCTATTATTCAACATTGGAATGAGAAATTAATCACAAATCAGTCTTTACAAGGAGTTGAAAATAGTTATGAAAGTATACTATTAAAAACAATAAAAGGTAATGAATATATTTATTGTGAATATCCTTTGTATCCACTTAATCCTACTACTTTTAATTGGGCTTGGACAGTAAATAAGAAAACTAGTAAAAGTGGTGCGGGTTTACAAGGTAGTGTAGGAGATAAAGTCGAGTTAGTTTGGTATAAAAATCAAAAACAACTTTTTAAAGCTAGAATTATTCCCCCAGAAGCGGTGAGGATAAATATTGAAAGAACTCGTCTTAACCCTGAAATTTATGTCAAGACAATTCTTGCAGCTTTACAAGCACAAAACTCTTAATCTCAATTTTAGATAATACATTCAGCGATAGTTTTAGCTAATAGTGGAGGTACAGATTCACCAATTTGAGAAGCCATTTCTGTATATGTTCCTAAAAAATGGAAAGTATCTGGATAAGAATGAAGTCTTGCAGCTTCACGGATTGTAATAGTTCTGTCTTGCGTGGGATGGAAAAATCTACCAGAACCAGGATGAAAAACCCATCTTGTAATTGTCTTCGCTGGTTGATCCCAATAAAGCCTTCCATATGCACCACTATAATGTTTTTTAGGTGCTAACTCTGGTGGTAAATTTCTAGCATCTTGTCCTTCTTTTAACAGCTTTACTCTTGACATTTGAATTGAACTTAACGCCCGTGCAATATGGTTTGTAATTTTACTACTGTTATGTCTAATTAAAGTTTGATAACTTGTTTGAGGATCTGAGGGATATCTATCTTCATCATATTTTTGTCCAGCATTTAATTCTGGTAAATCTCCGATTGCATCTTTAACTGTGACGATTGGAGAAGAATTGGATTTTAGTAGGTTTGTTTGATAGTATAATTCTTTATTTTTAGATTTAACTTTTATATCATCATCATTATGTGTAGGATTGGGTAAGACAATTAAACGCTCTAAACTAGCAATAAAAAAAGCTCTACTTCTTGTTTGTGGTACTCCATATTTAGCAGCATTTAAAGATGATGATATAACTTTATATCCAAGTGATTCTAGTTGATTTGTAATTTGATATTTGAATAAACCTTTATATGCTGTCAAAATTTCCGGAACATTTTCCATAATCACGTAAAGAGGTTTAAACTCTTTTACAAAGTCTAAAAAACTTTTATATAACTGATTCTGCGGATCATCTATATAGCGATATTCAGCAGGTATATTTCTGGAAAAACCTTGACAGGGAGGACCACCAATTATTGCTTTTAATTGTTCTCTCTCTAGTCCTAAATTGTGACGAAGTTCTGAGGGATTAACTTCACGAATATCTTGATGTATAACTTTAGTATTTGGGTAGTTATGTTGATAAGTCGCTAAGGCTTTTTTATTTGAATCAATGGCACATAAGGTTTCAAAGCCAGCCAAATGAAAGCCTGTAGTTAAGCCACCTGCACCAGAAAATAAATCAATAGTTTTGTTGTTCATTATTGAATACTATAGTATTCATGAGTTAACGTCAAGTAGTTTGTTTTTTCAGAATCCCCGGTCTAAAGACACGGGGAGTATCAGAAACCCTATTCTACTTCCACCACACTGATAATCCTCTCATCTCTGTTGAGTTGACAGATACTTTCACCCTTACTATCCTTACTGAGATTAGGAACTGCATCTACCGATACGCGAATAACTCGCTCCTTATTGGTCAGTAATGCGACCTCCGAACCTGGTTTTGCTGCTACCATAGCCGCTAAATTGTCCGTTTTATTATTAAACTTTACAAGTTGTACCCCTAAATCCCCCCGACTAGCCGCCCTCAACTGATTTGCAGCCATGATTTTGGCAGATCCTTCTTCCGTCACTAGCAATAATTGGTCATCTTGGCTGACATTGACACAGCCAACCATTTGCTGATTTTTCAAAAGGCGAAAAGCTTGTAACCCCATTGCAGCCCGACCCATAATCGGTAATTGTTCATCATTAACCGGAAACCTTAATAGACGACCGCTAGAACTAGCTAAAACTAGATGTTGTCCGCTGCTCATGAATTGGGTAAAAGCTAATTCATCATGATCTTTAAGTTTCAAAATTGTAATTCCTCGCCGTGAGAAATTCACAAATTCCGATAAAGATAGGCGTTTAATCCGTCCTTCCTTAGTTAACAGCACCATTTCCGATGTTTCGGGTTTTTCGGGAAGCAAGAAACGGGTAATAATACCTTCAGTGTTACCTTGGGCGGTGCTGGTAAGCATGGTAATCAATGGCGTTCCCCGCGCTGAACGTCCAGTAGTGAGGGGAATATCTCCCACGGTAATGGGGTAGACTTTACCACCGCTAGTGAGAATTAACAGGTCTTTGTGGGTATTAGTTAATGCAGTTTGGATCAAGAAATCATGATCCAGTAGTCCGTTTTCCCCTTTTGTTTTTTTGCTGTTGGGGGAAATGCGCCGCACGTAACCCCGTTGAGTAACTTCTAAAATGGTTTCTTCTGCGGGTTGTTCCGGTTTAGGATTGGGAATTTTCGCTGGAGAATTATCTTCGGGTACTATTGCTGGTTGTTTAGCTTTACCTTTCTCTTCTGAGACTGGTTTTTCTTGAGTGGGGACTATTTTGGTGCGGCGGGGGTCATTATATTTACGTTTGAGCGTGCGTAAATCTTTTTTCAAGGCTTTGAGTAATTCCCGTCTATCTTCCAGCAATGTCCGCAATAGGGTAATTTCCTGGCTGAGTTGATCAAATTCCTGTTGTAAGTTTTGCTGTTCTAAACTGGTGAGACGACGTAAGGGCATAGACAAAATTGCATCTGCTTGGACCTCAGTTAAATCTAACTGGCTACAAAGTGTCATCTTGGCTGTACTGCCATCGGGAGCTTGCCGTAATATAGTAATGACATCATCTAGATTTGATAAGGCTTTCAGCAATCCTGCCAGGATATTTACCCGATTTTCTGCTTTCTCTAATTCGTAATTGTAGCGACGGTTGAGGGTTTGTTCTCTAAACTTGAGAAATTCCTCTAATAATTGCCGTAAGCTTAATTGGCGGGGTTGTCTATCAACTATAGCTAAGAGAATCGCCCCAAATGTTGTTTGTAAAGCGGTTTGGTGATACAAATGCTGGAGCAGTTCTTGGGGATTGGTATCGCGTTTGAGTTCAATAACTACGCGCATACCGTCCCGATCGCTCTCATCTCGAATGTCAGAAATGCCCACTAAACGACCTTGATTGACCAAATCGGCGATTTTTTCAATCCAACCAGCTTTATTAACTTGAAAGGGCAGTTCGGTGACGATTAATGCTGTCCGGCGCTTAGTTCCCCTGGTGGCAGGAATTTCTTCCATTGTGACAATACCACGCATGATGATACTGCCTTTGCCAGTGGTATAGGCTTCCCTAATGCCACCATGATCAATAATTTCTCCACCTGTGGGAAAGTCTGGACCGGGAATTATTTGAAATAATTTTTCATCGCTTAAATCTGGGTTGTCAATTAAGGCAATTAATCCATCTACGATTTCTCCCAAATTATGGGGGGGAACATTTGTAGCCATACCTACGGCAATTCCTGCACAACCATTCAGTAACAAAAATGGTAATTGAGCAGGTAGCACTGTTGGTTCTTGTTGGGAATTGTCGAAATTTCCCGTAAAATCCACAGTTTCTTCGGCAATTTCCGCCAACATTCCCTCATGTCCCACAGGTGCGAGACGGGTTTCTGTGTAACGCATTGCTGCCGGGGGGTCATTATCAACGCTACCAAAGTTACCATGTCCCCCTAGTAAGGGATAACGGCTAGAAAAGTCTTGAACTAAGCGAACTAAGGCATCATAAACTGATTGATCACCGTGAGGATGATATTTACCAAGAACATCTCCCACCACACGGGCGCATTTTCGGTAAGGTCGATCTGGTGTTAAACCGAGTTCGTGCATGGCATATAAAATGCGCCGATGTACTGGTTTTAACCCATCTCTGACATCTGGTAAGGCTCGCCCCACAATCACACTCATGGCATATTCTAGGTATGACCGTTGCATTTCGGTGTGCAGGGCGGTGGTGATGACCTGTCCCTTGGAGAGAAGGTTTAACTGTTTTGCCATGAGGTTTTTCCCTGAATTTTCACTACACAACAGCCGCTAGAAGATAACACGTTCTGAAATCACAGCATAACTGATAACATAGAAATACTCACACAATCTTGATACTCATGGAGAGAAAAAGCGGTAGTATTATCTTGGATGTGATCTATGCTTAGAGGTTGTTTGAAAAGTGTTTCACTGTGACTTTAGGCACTTTTAGATCCCCCCTAACCCCCCTTAAAAAAGGGGTAACGGTCATCAAAGTCTCCCTTTTTAAGGGAAGCCAGGGCGGTCTTGGGGGTTTCCCCCATGAGCAACTGGCGTGGATTTAGAGGGATCTAAAACTTTTGATACCGACAAGAGGACTTTATGGCTAATGCCACGCAAGCTATCAAACATCTTTCTATAGACTATTAAAAATACAATAGATATTGATTAAATGTTAGCCCTATTTAGTATAAACTCTCATGAAAACTGTTCTAATTGTGGAAGATGATTTAATTAATGCTCGCGTTTTTGCTAAAATTCTGAGTAAACGCGGGGGTTTAGGGGTAAAACATACGGAAAATGTAGAAGAGGTCATGAAAATTGCCCAAGCTGGTGAAATAGACTTGATTTTAATGGATGTGTCTCTGTCACATAGTGTATACCAAGGGAAATCTGTTGATGGTATCAAAATTACACAAATGTTAAAATCTGACCCACAAACAGCTAACTTACCGATTATTTTAGTGACAGCACACGCTATGGAAGGTGATCGGGAGAACTTTTTAAACCAAAGTGGTGCTGATAGTTATATTTCTAAGCCTGTAATTGATCACCAACTGTTTATTGACCAAATTATGGCACTTTTACCGCCAGCATAGTTGGGTTGGGTATTGATAATTATCAATTTTCCCATGCCGTTCTATAAAACTTACCCAAAATTACCAAAGTCTAGACACATCTGGACAGCGATAATCTTAGTGTTTATTTCCTGCTTCATCGCGGTCTTAGAATGACTTCTAATCTTGTTTGCCCGCTCCACAGACAATCTCGGTAGAACTTACCGTTTCTGACCGTAGTTCCTAAAAAGAACCCTTTTATCGTGTTGGTGTTTCTTCCTGTGGCTGTGAGGCTGATTTAATTTCCGGTAATGCTAAGAATTTTTTGGTCTCTGAAAGTAGGCGTTCCCCCCAAAGGTTTTCTTTGAGAAAATTTAAATCAGCATAACGGGAATCTATGCGGAGTGCAGATACTCCCATTTGTAAACTTTTTTGTTTATCACCCTGATTATAGGAAGCTACGGCTAGAGCTAATAAAGGTTCTGCGGCTTTTTTATCAATACTAACCGCTGTTTGCCATTGTTGGATTGCGCCGGGAACATCACCTTCTTCGTACTTAATCAAGCCAATATTATTAATTGCTGGCCAAAACTTTTTATCTTTATTGATTGCTAAATTGAATTGAGCGATCGCATCTGGGAATTTATTTAGCATATAGTAAGCATTACCCAAATCAAAGAACCCTCCAGAATAATTAGGTTTTAATTTCAAACCCGCTTGATAATGGGTGATAGCTCCTTGGTAATCTTTTTTTTGAAACTTAGCTGAACCCAACGCAAACTGCACTTCAGGATTTTTAGGATTGAGGGTTTGGGCTTTGCTCAAGGAGGTAACAGCCTGATCAAATTCTTGATTTTGTAAATGTAAACTCCCCAGCAGCCACCAGACTTTATCATTCTGCGGGGCTAGTTTGCTCGCTAACCGCGCTCTGATTAAAGCTGGTTCAACCTGTTGAAACTGAGCTAACTGAGCCGCTTCCTGTGCTAAACCCAATCCCTGTTTCTCTAACTGAGCATTATCAATTTGTACGGTATGCGGGATAAATGCCTGTGCCTGAGCAGGTTTCGGCAAACTCCATAAACTACAGGCAACTAAAAGGGAAATTAACTGAATATGTTTTGACACACTACTACTTCCTAGTCTGAATATTAAAATCTTATAGCTAACTTCACGCTATCAGATAGCTTAACAAAATCAGAGAGATTGGTCATTAGTCATTAGTCATTAGTCATTGGTCATTAGTCATTGGTCATAAAAATCATATAAATCAAACAAATCATAGTTCAGACTTGATTAGTCATTGGTCATTGGTCATAAAAATCACATAAATCAAACAAATCATAGTTCAGACTTGATTAGTCATTGGTCATTGGTCATAAAAATCACATAAATCAAACAAATCATAGTTCAGACTTGATTAGTCATTGGTCATTGGTCATAAAAATCACATAAATCAAACAAAT
>JAKOGY010000014.1 GCA_028658405.1 Dolichospermum sp. ST_sed8
CGAGAATTAGACTTTGGGCGTTACCTAAGTTTACTCTGTCCGCAGAATCTCAGTCCCTTTAGGGCTGAGAGTGTCAAACATTTCTTTGTCCGGTTTTCCTCCCTCGTCCCCTAAGTCTTTTCCTCAAGACAATGTAAAATACTTACCCTTGTTATCTGTAGGGGGTTTTGGTGGGCAATGCCCACCCTACGTAAGTATCAAATATTAGTCCCATGGGAATTTGAGTATAATTACAAACCACCAGATTGATTTTGCACAGCAGGTTTTCTTATGGGTTGTTGAACTAAGCCATTAACATTATTTTTCAGCAAATCGGTCAATTTAATCTGCACACGACCTTGGGTTTCCCGAATTACACCAGCGCCAGAACCTTCACGACTAATTTGCATAATTTGGGCAAGAATTTTGTCAGCTTGCTTGGCATTTTCTGGTTTCAAGGTAAACAGAGTATTGCGTCCATTACAACCAGTGTCTTTTGCTGAAACTACACAAATAACAGTATTCTTCTTGAATCGTCCTGTCATTAACACAACATCTTTAAGACGACCACCACTTTCAGCTACAGCTTGATTTAATTTCGGTGTCACGATTTGGCAACGGCCTTGAGGAGTAAATTTCTCACCAAAATACTTTGAAGATGCTGCTGTCCAGATAATTAAAGGGATTGCCTGTCCACCGGGTCGCTGACCAACTGTAGCCACGCTACCATCATTCTGGGGGACGCAGGTAAATTGAGTCCCTGCATTGGCTTCCTCTGCCGATGGCATAGTGCTACTATCACTATTCTCCACTGGTGGCACTGTGCTACTGTTACTATTTTCAACTGTAGTATCCACTGGTGGCAAGGCTTGAGCCGTAATGTCTAAAGCCAAAATACTAGATAGAGACAAGGTGGCAGTTAAAATCGCTGTTTTCAATTGATGTTTCATAAGACCTCCTAAATGTTCAAAGTAAAAAGAGTTGAGATTATTCAGTTTTCTGGCTGAGGATATTAATGATTACAAACCACCAGAGTTAGTTTGAATAGCAGGTTTTTTTCTGGTTTGCCTAAGTGGACGATTGGCTTTCCGGCTGAGTAAATCTTTTAATCTAACCTGCACACGGCCTCTTGTTTCCCGGATTACGCCGGCACTAGAACCTTCACGACTGATTTGCACAATTTGGGCAAGAACGTCGTCTGCCTTCTCGGCATTTTTTGGGTTTAAGGTAAACAGAGTATTACTACCATCACAACCAGTGTCATTGATAGAAACTACACAAATGACAGTTTTATTTCCGACTTTACCATTCATCAACACAACATCTTTGAGGCTACCACCACTTTCAACTATGGCATCTGTTAATCTCTGGGTGACGATTTGGCAACGGCCTTGAGGAGTAAATTTCTCACCAAAATACTTTGCAGATGCCTCAGTCCAGACAATTACAGGAATTGGCTCTCCACCCGGTCGCTGACCAACTGTAGCTACGTTACCATCACCCTGGGGAACGCAGATAAATTTAGTTCCTGTGTCAGCTTCCTCGGATAAGTCTGTATCTGCCATTGTGCTACTGTCACTATTTTCAACTGTAGTATCCACTAGTGGTAAGGCTTGAACCTTAGTTCCTAAAGGTAAAAGACTGGATATTGCTAAGGTGGCAGTTAAAATTGCTGTTTTTAATTGATGTTTCATAAAACCTCGGAAATATTCACAGTAAACAAGAGTTTAACAAGGTAGAAATTCTAAATACGGAAAGATATGGCAGGAGTCAGAAGTTAGGAGTCAAACCAGGGGCGGTGTTTTATGGCAAATTGATGTGCTAACACTCCTGTCCGCTGCTATATATGTAGTAGAGATCCTATAGCCCGCCTTTCTTTGGAGAATAAGCGCGAACAGGAGAATTTGCTAAGGCTCTAAGTTTGCCAGTAGCCTGATTGTATTCATAGCTATTAGCTGTTAAGTCAGGGTGGGGTGCAACACAGTATTGTATGCTACCAATAACAATAGTAACTACTGGGCTGCCAGATGTACAGGAAATAGGTGTTAAGTCCCATTTTTTTAACAAGGCCATGTTAAAATTGCTAGATGATGAATCGTCGTTTTGTAAAGTATTCATCGTGGATCTTTGGACATTACCTGTACTCACTGAACCAGAAATGCGTGAGGTATCAATATTGTTACCAACAGCAGAAATGGTGTTATTTTTAGTAGCATTGTAAAGGTTATAACGACCATTATTATTGATTGTATTGCTACCAGGATTGTCGTTAGTACCCAGGTCAGGTGCAGCATTCAGGATGAGGACAATACCATCTCGGATATTATTCTGAATTACATTTTTACGGACTAAAGGTTTGGCTGATTCAGAGATGACCATACCATCTTTGTTTTGGACGATTTGGTTTTCTGTAACTACGGCTGTGGAAGTATCACCAATAGCTAAACCAAAGCCATTATTCTGAAACAGATTATTCCGAATTTCTCCCTGGCTGGATTTAGTCAGAGAAATACCGTTGGCAGTATTTTGCACAAATTGGTTATTTTCAACTTGAGGATTTCCCGTACCTGTGACAAATACACCTTCTCTGAAGTTTTTGGTGAATGTATTGTTTGTAATTTTAGGATTAGTTGATTCTACCCATATACCTGTACCCCTTTGATTGGTATTAGTAACTGTGATACCAACAATTGTAGTATCCTGATCTGCCAGAATGGTAATATTTTGTTTAGCGAAAAAGCGACTGATATAAATACCACCACCTTCAATAACCACTGTCCTACCTTTACTTGATTCGTCACCCCGTAATGTTATTCCTGGTTTGAGTAATATAGGGAATGATTCGCTGTTATAGTTGCCAGGAGCTAACTGAATAGTTGTACCCGGTTTAGTCTGACTCAGCGCAAAAGTAATGGTTTTGTAAGGGCTTATTGCAGATGTGCCAGCTTCAGCCGTATTTGTACCAGTAACTGGGTTAACATAAATTACTGATGCAGTCGGAGGCAATTGTGCCTGTACGGGAAATGTGCCGATTAAGGAACTAGATATAGCTAAGTTCATCAATAAAACAGAGGTTTTTAATTTAAACCGACTGCTCATAAATAAATCCTTGATTTAATGCGTGTATCCCTACCTAATATAAATTAAACCATAAATTTTTCTGAAAGACAAATAAAATTTATACATATTTAATCAACACTTACTGCATCTACTTACTATTAATTGTGAAACCAACAGTGTAAGCACTGCCTCCAGTCTAAAACAGATACACGGAAGCAGCACTTACAGGATTACAGTTACTATGGAATCGCGCGTCTTAATTCTTGGAGTATTTTACTAATAGTGACGAAATCCTCATCACGATATAGCTTTTTCAGAGTGTCCGGTTTGCTTTGCAGGATAATCCCGTTGTAGGTAACAATAGCATTATTCAGTCTATTAACATTGACACTGGGTGCTGCATCAGCTTGAGCAATGAGCGAAATAGGTTTTAAAATTTTATTGCTGGCTACTAACTGTCCTGATGTTGTTTGAGCTACAGGCAAATTGGGTAAAGAAGCTTGAGGGGAAGCAAACAAACCAGTCAGAGCCGTGACTAGGTCTTGTGCTTGTTCTGGGGAAATACCCGCAGTAGTTAGATTGCTGATCAGGGAAGCCGCTGCTGTCTGTGATCCAGTACCACTTGTCAACAGGGAAGAAATAGCGGCTGCACTACCACCAGGTGCATTGCTAAGACCTTGAACAATAGCAGTAGCCAATTGATTCACACTAACCTGGGCTTCTGGTGAAAGAGTGAGCACAACAGTGCCGCCTCCTGCACCATCTGTCACAGTAATGTTAGATGAGGTTGATTCTGTGTTTGCTGCTGTAACTGTAACTGTTGCCGTATTTGCGTCATTTCCCGCACCACCTACTGTCAGAGTACCTGTTGTGGAAACCCCAGTAGTAATGGTGGCTGAAACACCGGGTATTATAGGGATAGTGATGGAAGTTCCTGTTGATGTTGTTACCGTTGATGTTGTTCCTGTTGGGGGTAGAGAAACAACGCTAGTTTGTGAAGCACCAGTAGCAGCACCGCTGTCAGTGCCTGCTGTACCTGGACTGGGACTATTACTTTGGGCTTGGGCTTGGTTTGGTAATTGCCAAATAAGGGATAGTGCAGAACCAAGACTGAGGGCAAAAAGGAGATTTCTAATTTTCAACATGATGATTCTTTAAATATTGCAGTGTTTATTTGGGCAAGAAATTGAAACCATAACCTACGCTCAACCCAAATACTGTGCCACCGACGCTGTTATGAGTCAGATCCGCAACTTGGGCTGTAATTGTTAATGGTAGGGTAGGTACAGGAACGTATGAAGCCCCAATATTTAAACCAACTCCACTCCAACCTAGACCGACACCTACTTGGGGATGAACTTGTACACCGACTCCAGCAAATACACCCGTACTGGCATCACCTTGTCGGAAGTCGCCGCCCCCAGCCCCTAGTGAAAAGGAGATGGGCATTTTATTAACAGGATCATTGGGCTTTAAAAGGGAGTAAGTTGTGACCACGCCATAGGCACTGGAAGGTCTAATTTCTTCATTACTAGCTGCGGTCTTATACTGGGCAAAGGTTTTCCAGCCAGCAGCTACAGCAATTTGATTGGTTCCTTTAGCGTAGACAGTGCGGTGAGCTTTAAGGTCAAAGGTGCCATTACTACCAAAGTTTTTGATACTACCGTTGTTGAAGGATAATTCTAGACCAACTGTTTTTTGGGAATTTCCTAAACCAACACCGAGGCTGATGCTTCCGTCTATGTCTTCTAGCCTGTCACCTCTATTACCGGCGGTTGCTGCTGATGCGCCTACAAAAGCGTCACCCATGTTAGCACCGAAGGCACTCTGACCAGCAAAACTAAGTCCGGGTGGGTAAGTTGGCTTGGATTTGGGTATCTTAACTTTGAGCAGGGGTTCAACTAATAGCTCTTGGCTGATTTTGTTAACTTCATCAGTGTCATTGTCCGCATTTTGGGCAATTACTTGTGCTGGTTTTTGCCCAGGAATAGATTCAACCTTTGGTATTAATTCCGCGACTTTGACTACTAGTTTTATCTCGGCTGAAGAAGTCGCTTTTGCCCTTTTATCTGTGATTAATTCACTGTTTTGATTTTCAGCTACCATTTCATCTTCTGCAAATGCGACATTAACTGAGATGGCTGTGGTTAGTAAAAAGCTTGGTAAGGTTAGCGATAAACCCAAGTAGATAAGACGTTTACAATGATTGAATAGTAGAATAGAATGTTTTTTTATTTTCAAAATATCGCTCCTCACAAGATATTATGCAGTGGCAAAAATCCGTAGGTAAGTATATAAATATACAATATTATCTTTGAACCCGACTGAATTAACATTCAGGTACAATAACTATTTTGCATATAAATAGACAAGAACCTAACCACACATTTTCTATTATTGTATAGTAAATGTAACTTTAAAGGCAACATTTACATAAGTAAATATTTTTTATAAATAATCAAGGATGTTTTAATAAATACAATTTTCTTTGATACTATGGTAAAATACCAGAGTATTTACGGTGAGGTATCTTGGAGAGTTTTTCCCACACTGTATTTGCTATGGCTAACGATCCTCTAAGGAATACACAATCACAATTCTGGATAGTTCTCTAGGGAAATACTCTTAAGAATCTTTACAATTTAACTTGTGCCAAATGACTGCGGGGATTGTAAGTACGAATGGCTCTGATTTTTTCATAGCATTCTCGTTCTTGAGGGGTGAGGTCTTTTGGAGGAGCAATTACTACTTTTACCAATTGATCACCCCGTCCACTTTTAGCTAACGGCCAACCTTTACCACGTAAGCGCAGGGATTGACCAGAACGCACTCCCGCCGGTAGCTTAACATTAACATTACCATCTGGTGTAGGTACATCTATCGCCGCGCCTAATGTGGCTTCATCTGGTGTAATTAATACTTCGCAAACAAGATTATCCCCTTCTATTTGGAAAAAAGTATGGGGTTGTAATCCTACTTTTAAGTATAAATCTCCGCGTTGTTGATTCATGGGGTTAATTTGGCCTTTACCCTTCACCCGTAAACGAGTACCAGTTTTAGCACCACCAGGAATACGGACATCAATAGTTTCGTTTCCTAAACTAAACCGTTTTTGAACACCAGAAAATGCTTCTGCGAAAGTTAAAGTAATTACAGCTTCTGTATCTTGTGTGCTACCAGCAGAGCCATCTTGCAAACCAAAATCGTTAAAACCGCTACCTGCTCTAGCAGTGGAAGTCCGATAAGAGTAACTTTGTCGCCCGCTGCGGGGTCCTGTACCACCAAATAATTCAGTTAAAAAGTCATTAAAACTGCCGTATTGACCAAAATCAACCCCGCCCATATCTACACCAGAACCACCACTGGGGAAACCAGTACCCGCTTGTTTCCAATATTGACCAAATTGATCGTATTTTTTGCGTTTATCTGGGTCAGATAATACCTCGTATGCTTCATTAACTTCCTTAAACTTGGCTTCAGCCTGTTTGTTATTGGGGTTAACATCAGGATGATATTTACGGGCTAGTTTCCGAAAAGCTTGTTTAATTTCTTCTGAAGTGGCAATTTTACTAATTCCTAACATTGCATAATAGTCTTTAAAGTCGGTTGCAGCCATCTACTAGCCTCCTGTAGAAATTTAGGTTATGTTTTTTTCTAAGATACAGCGCTTCCCGGTGTTATGAGGTACAAGAACCCCACCCCCAACCCACTCATCGCTTGCGGGGAGGGGGCTAAGATGTACCTCATAAGAGCGAAAACCCTGTTCCCTTTCTTTTGATCTTATGGCAGGCAAAGGATTCTGATATTAAACTAACAAACAATCCCCAAAATCAAGTGTGGTTCTTGCTGAAGGTACCAGCGCAATTCCCGTACTCTTACCATTATTAAAAGGATATAAGCTCGTCTATTCCTTCTTCTAAGCTGGGGGGAGCATCCCGGATTTGGCGGTGCATTCGGAGAATTATATCTTCGGGAACTTGGCGAATCCGTTTTTGATTTCGTGCCAAACACAGCCAAACTGGAGTTTTCACCCAAACGCCCATAATATAACTAAAGCCACAATCACGGGCGAGGGTAATCACTTCTCGGCGATTTTTCCTTTGGGCGTGGGTAGCATCGAGAATTACCCCTTGATTTGCGGTTATGGCTTGCTGTAATTGTCGTTCCAGTTCGCGCCAAATTAGCAGCCAAGGTCCTTGAATTGCTTCTGAACCAAAAAGTTGCCCCCGGATGACATCTGTGGAAATTAGCCGCATCTGGGGGCATTCTGTCAGTAGTTGTTTTGCTAAAGTTGATTTACCACTACCAGGAAGACCAATTAGCAAAATTAATTTAGTCATTAGTCATTAGTCATTAGTCATTAGTTATTAGTTATTAGTTATTAGTTATTAGTTATTAGTCGCTAATTAACAAAGGAACAATGACCAATGACCAATGACCAATGACTAGATAATTGTTCCGTGAGGAATTGCAGCATTTTTGAGGACGACAACAATGCCACTACGGATGTAGAAGCCTTGCTTTTCGCGTTCTGCTTCTTGGATGTTTTCCTTATTGATGATTTTCACATTGTTACCAATGCGGGCATTTTTATCAATGATGGCACGGCGGATAATGGTGTCTGTCCCAATACCAACGGGGATATCATTTTGTTCTAAGCTGCATTGTCTTTCAACGGATGGTTGGTAATAGTCAGCACCCATGATCAGGGTTTCTTCAATTACAGATCCTGATTCTATCCGCGATCGCACTCCCAAAACTGAATGTTGAATCCGGCAATCTTTCAAGATACAACCGTCACCAATCATAGATTCTGTGATTTGGCAATTCAACAGTTTAGAGGGGGGTAAGTAACGAGCGCGAGTATAAATTGGTGCTGCTTCATCGTAGAAGCTAAAGGGAGGAAGCGGTTGCTTTGTTAGGGCTAAATTGGCTTCATAAAAAGATTCAATTGTCCCAATATCTTCCCAGTAGTCATCAAACAAGAAGGCTTGAACGTTGTGGTCTTTAGCAGCTTCGGGAATAATCTCTTTGCCAAAATCAGTTTGTTCTAAAGATTGTTTCAGCAACTTGATTAAAACATCTTTTTTAAAGACATAAATCCCCATTGAGGCGATATATGGCTGTAATTCGGCTTGTTCTTTTGTCAATCCCAAGATGGTGGTATCAACACGCATCTGCGCTAAAGCTTCACCTTTGGGTTTTTCGCTAAAGTCAATGACTCTACCGGATTCATTGATTTTCATCAAGCCAAAATCCGAGGCTCGACGATCATCCATGGGAATTACGGAAAGTGTAATATCCGCATTTGTGTCTCTGTGACGCTGGATAAACTGACGGTAATCCATGCGGTAGAGGTGATCACCAGAAAGAATCAGAAATTCCTCTACATCCCAATCTTGTAACATCCAGATGTACTGACGCACAGCATCAGCCGTACCTTGGAACCAGTTGGGGTTTTCTGGGGTTTGTTGTGCTGCTAACACTTCTACAAACCCATCGCTAAACCCACTAAAGTTGTAAGCACGAGCAATGTGACGATTCAGAGAGGCTGAGTTAAATTGAGTAAGGACGTAGATTTTGAATATTTCGGAATTGATGCAGTTGCTAACAGGAATATCTATTAAGCGATACTTCCCAGCCACTGGTACTGCTGGTTTAGCGCGGAGTTTAGTTAACGGATAAAGCCGAGTACCCGCACCCCCACCCAGAATAATTGCTAAAACTTTTTTCACAAATTTTCTCCCAACTACCTTTCAACTCTCATCTACAGTTTAGGACTGTATGTAGCAACTGATAAAGACAAGAGCAAAGAATCTTAAGGATGAATTTTTCCTTTACCCAGAAATGGCGATCGCGCCCAAACTCTTTCTTCTCGATAAATATCCATTTTGTCGAGCGCGAAAAACTGTATTTGGGTCTTGACAATTGATTTAAAATTTGTTATCATTAAATTGACAAGGAAGAACTATCTTGAAATAAAAATAATTATTCGTGAGGTTTGATCGTGGTTATTACTCAAACCAGTCCCCCCAGTATTACCCAGGATATAACAACAACTCACTTCACCCCTGAAGAATATCGGGTAATAGAGGAAACCGCCGCAGAAAAACATGAATATCATAACGGAGAAATTATCGCTATGGCTGGAGGTTCAGAAGTTCATAGCCGTCTTACCGTCAATATTACTACTTTACTTAATGTAGCTCTCAGAGATACTAATTTTCAAACTTATAATGGGGACTTAAGAATCTGGATTTCTGAGTTTAATCATGGTACTTATGCCGATGTTCTTGTAATTAATGGTGAACCGGAGTTTAATGGTGAGCGCACTGACGAAATTGTCAATCCTTTGGTAATTGTGGAAGTTTTATCACCCTCTACTGAAGGTTATGACAGAGGCGAAAAATTTAGAAAATATCGCTCACTTCCTAGCTTTTGCGAATATCTACTAGTTAGCCAAACTGAACCCTATATTGAACAGTATCACAAACTTAATGATAGTAGCGATAGCGAAGCGATGCTGCAAGCAGTTCGCTGGCAATGGCAAGTTTATGATCATCTTGATCAGTCTATATTAGTACATAGTTTAAATATAGAAGTCCCCCTTGGTGAAGTTTATCGCCGGATTAATTTCTAAAAGCTGATTCACGATTTATATAGCAGTAATTTTTAAAGCTGGTTCGTTACAGTTAATTAGGCGTTCAACAAATTCTAATGCTTGACGTTTTCACCTGGTAGTACGGCAATACAATTGTCGTACATGAGCGATCGCTCTAAACTTAGTGTCAGTAACCCAGCCCTAAAGGGACTGGGCTTGCAAGAGTAATCAAGCAAGCCGTGCTGACCAGACCACCCTGAGTTTACTCTCATGGTAGCCGTTATTTGAGTCACGACACCCCGGAATGCGAAGCTAGTTCCCTGCTCTGTCGCTTGTGATTAAACAGTTCTAAGGTCACTGGAACAGTGTTGCTTTTTCTTTCAAGCTCTTATAACAGGTCAAAGCTAACATCACCCCAGAAATGGGAGGCTATGAGTGAGCAAAACATTATGCGTACAGAGTTGAGAAATTTGAATCGGTAATTGTCCCGTTGAAAGTACATCACAAAAGTACCCCGAATTTCCCAACTCCAAGGCGGTAATGAAAAAGATTCAAAGCGGTTAAAACCGCCCGTGTCGCTTCCCTCTCAGCCCTAAAGGGACTGAGTTTCCCGCATACCGCGAGGTCTTATGATTTTGTCTGCATCGAAAAGCAGTCATTCAACAAAACGGCACAAAGGTGTAGATTGTAAAATGTCATAATCATCATCATCTTCCCAGGAAGAAAATCCACCAGCTTCTTTATCTCTTTTCCAACCAGCTTCACACTCTTTGTCAACAGCGTCCATTGCGTCATCACCCACACGTTCGCCAATTCTTGTAGCAGCGCCAGTTATCACTGCTGTAGCAATTACTGTTAGTAACTCTTCAGGCATATTTGTATCCTTTTGGTTTTACACTATATGTAGTGTTGCCTGATTAACTCAGTTTGTCAAATAGTGTAAATACTGAAAAAAGTATAAAACCTTTCACCCGTGTAGTAAACGAAATCCAGGTTTAATAGCCTCATTAAGCAACGCCAAAGAAGAAATAGATGTAAGAGTAAGAGGTATGGATACAAAAATTATAGGCGATCGCCCTTTCCATTACCATAGGCGATCATAAATACAAAATACTCGCCCAATTCATTCATACAACCAATAGCGAAAATTCTATCTTTACTAGGAATCAGCCCTACTGTATTTCATATATTACTCCCATTTGCGTAACTGCTTATGTACTACGGCTAAATACCACATATAATCATCAATTTTATAATCATCAGCAGCTTTAACTATATATTCCTGCGCTAACGCTTCATTATTCTCAACTTCATAATATAAACCCAAATATAGATGACTGTAAAACTTACCTTTTAATCCTGCCAATTTTCCCACATTCAAAACATCATCTTTTGTGCAATTACCTGCAAATAAATCATATACAGACTTCATTATTTTTCGAGGATCATTTTTCACGGGTAATAAACAATTGCGGGCTTCTGCAACACCTGATAATTTGGCTATGCAAAGATATCTCCAGACAGTTTCTTCCACATCTTGAGCATTAACAGTTAAATCTATTTCAAACTGTTTTGCACCTTCAGCAAATCGTTCTGCATAATAATAAGATAATCCCCTTTGCCAAAGATAAGGAGTAATTTGAAAATCTAACTTTTCTGCATGATCAAAATCTTGAATTGATTCGGTAATTTTCCCTAATTTAAAATAAACCATACCTCGACGAACATAGGCATTAACGTTATTTGGCTGATTAATAATGGTATTGTTACAATCTTGAAGTTGATTTTCTAGGGAATTGGTAAAAAACATTTTGGTAATGAAATTTGCTAATTTTAATCTAGCTCTCTCCGTCCTTCTAATGCTCTGGCTAAGGTGAGTTCATCAGCATATTCTAAATCACCACCTACTGGTAAACCAAAGGCAATGCGGGTTACTTTTGTAAATGGTTTTAGTAATTGACCTATATATAATGTTGTGGTTTCTCCTTCGATACTGGGACTAATGGCTAAAATAACTTCTTGAGGCTTTTGTTCGCTTACCCGTTTCACTAAAGCTTGAATAGTTAGCTGTTCAGGTCCGATACCATCCATTGGGGAAATTACGCCGCATAAAACATGATATTTACCTTTATATTCACGGGTTTTTTCTAAAGCAATCACATCACGGGAATCTGCAACTACGCAAATAGTTGTATTATCTCGCTGAGGGTGACGACAAATTTCACATACTGGATCTGAGGAAAGGTGAAAGCAAACTTTACACAAACCTACCTGTTTTTTTGCGTCAACAAGTGCTTGGGCTAAGGCTTCTACCTCTGCTTCTGGTCTTTTTAAGATGTGCAAAGCTAATCGTTGGGCGCTTTTGGGACCAACTCCAGGGAGCCGTTGCAATTGCTCAATTAATCGAGCTAAGGGGCGTGCGTAAACCGTAATTCTACCTCCGGGATTTTTTTCTATTTTACAATTATCTCATGAGAGAATGAAATCTTTAAACGTGCTGAAATTTCTGTTATGTTTACAGCAATATCCGGTAAGCGTAAAGCTCAGTGTCTTTAGACCTGAGATATAAGCGACACGATAGGTTTTAACCTATTTCAGTCATGCACTACTGAATACCTTGACAATCTTACGCCCGAAACAGTAGTATAAGATTGGAGGTGAAAGCGATGCTAGTTTTTGAGTTTAAGATTTACGGTAAATCAGTTCAGCTAACAGCAATAGATGATGCAATTCGGACTGCACAATTCATTCGGAATAGCTGTGTTCGGCTATGGATGGATGTTTTAGATATAGGTAAAAACGACTTGCAGAAATATTGTGCTGTTTTAGCAGCTAATTTTCCATTTGCTAATGAACTCAATTCAATGGCTAGACAAGCTAGTGCAGAAAGAGCATGGGCTTCTATCTCTCGGTTTTATGATAATTGCAAGAAGAATATTCCTGGTTTAAAGGGATATCCTCAATTCCAAAAAGATTGTCGTTGGAGTTGAATACAAAACATCAGGATGGAAGCTTGCTTCGGATTGTAAATCCATTACTTTTACTGACAAAAAAGGTATTGGTAGATTAAAAATCAAAGGGACTCGTGACCTCCACTTCTACCAAATTAACCAAATTAAACGGGTAAGATTGGTAAAACGGGCTGATGGTTATTATTGTCAATTTTGTATTGATGTCAACCGTCAAGAGAATATAGAACCATCAGGAAATACAATTGGATTGGATGTAGGATTAAAAGAATACTACACCGATTCCAATGGCGTAATGATTCAGAATCCTAAGTTTCTTCGTGAAGCGGAAAAGATTCTTAAACGTTCACAACGTCGCGTTTCTAGAAAAGTTAAAGGTTCAAAAAATCGAGGCAAAGCTAGACGGATTTTAGGGAAACACCATCTCAAAATAAGTAGGAAACGTAAAGACCATGCTGTGAAATTAGCACGGTGCGTAGTTCAGTCTAACGACTTGATATCCTACGAAGATTTGAGAATTAAGAATTTGGTGAAAAATCATTGTTTAGCTAAGTCTATCAACGACGCATCTTGGTATCAGTTTCGTGTCTGGCTTGAATATTTTGGAAAAGTATTCAAGAGAGTCACGGTAGCGGTTAATCCGCAATACACGAGCCAAGAATGCTCTAGCTGTGGTGAAATTGTTAAAAAATCTCTATCTACCAGAACGCATATTTGTAAGTGTGGTTGCGTGATGGATAGAGACGAAAACGCCGCTAGAAATATCCTTAGTCGAGGGTTGAGTACCGTAGGGCATACGGGAACTTTTGCGCTAGACGCAAGCAACGCTTTAGGAGATAAGACCTCTACTCAGGTTGGAGAAATTCTGTCTGAGCAAGTTATATCGTTGATTAAAGAATCTCAGCGGCTTTAGCCGGTGAGAGTGTCAAAAGCATAACCAATTTGCTATAGCACTAATAACTGACTAACTATGAATTCTTGGTTCAGGGTGTAAGGTTGATAATAATTGACTTTCCACTTCAGCTAATTCATCTAGTCTATCCATGACTATTTTTCTGTCAAAATAGGTATCTGCTAATACCCAGTAAATGCCAAAATGTCGGGCTTCCGATGCCATTAAACTGCGATAAAATCCGGCTAATTCTGGTTCTGGACAGTTAGCAGCTAATAACCCTAAACGTTCATGGCTGCGGGCTTCTATTAAGCCTGTAACTAGCAGAGAATCTAAAAAACGGTGGGGTTCTTGGTTACAGACTTGGGCTTTTAAACCAGCACCGTAGGGTGGTGGAGCTAATGGTTTGAGGGGAATATTCCGTTTTTCTAACCACTGGTTAACTTGTTCTAAGTGTTCTAATTCTTCTCTAGCGATCGCTGTTAATTCTCTCACCATTTTAGTATTAGAAGGATAGCGAAACATCATGTTTAACGCGACTCCGGCGGCTTTTTTTTCACAGTGGGAGTGATCTAATAATATAATATCCAGGTTAGCGATCGCTTGCTCTACCCAAGCATCACTAGTAGGTTGTTTGAGGGCGTTGATAGTGGGTAAAGGTGAACTCAGCACGGGAAAAATAACTCCAAATTGAATAATTAATTTTAATTTAGGAAAAAAGAGTCGGTTGCCGAAACATTTCTATAGTACCGTAAATTATCCTATTTATGAACAGATACAAAGGGTAATTTTAATAAACCGATAACATTAAAATCTCTGGTTTCTTCTGGTACACCGAATTGGATAGTTTCTGGTTGTGGTGGATAATAACGAGATTGAAATATTAGATCCCAGATAGTTAACAAACTGGTATAATTACTATTGAGATATTTGATTAATTGGCAATGATGAGCGCGATGATAATTAGGTGTGACAATGAAGTAACTCAAGAATTTATCTATTTTGAAAGGTAGAGCAAAATTACTGTGATGAAAAACTAATGATACAGCAAATAAAGATTCATATAATATCCAAGCATTTGGTGTAATTCCCAATAGATAAATTAAGCCAATTTTGGGAATATTGGAAAAAAATACTTCTACTGTATGAAAGCGGTAAGCTGTGGATATATTCATCCATCTGTCTGTATGATGAACTTTATGAAACCGCCAAGCAAAACCCCAATTGTGGATTAATCTATGCCACGTATACATATACAAATCAAGCAATAAAAAAGAGAGGATAAAGTGCAACCAAGGTAAGTTCAGATTATAAAAAAATCCCTGGGATAAAGTTGGTTTCCAGAATAAATTTAATATTAAAATAACAGTGACATTAATGACTAGAGAATTAATTAAACCCAAAATTAAATTGTGAATAAATCTTTTAATGGGATTTTGACGATATTGAAAAAAGGGAACTAAGGTTTCCAGTATTCCAAATGTAACAATACTGCTGACAATAGCCAGAGATTTATATTCCATTTTTTTTATGTCCTGATAATTCTGGCATAGATAGTTATTTCCTCGGCATTTAATAATTCTAACGCCTTGTTGGAGATACTAATTAATTAACTCTGATAAACTTAATTTATTCATCCAATCCCTAACTTAGGAAAACTTTGTTAAAAAACTTAATAATCGCTTAGTTTTTGGTGTGAGTAGAGTCTTGCGATAAGCGTCTGCGGCTTTTTTAATTGCTTCTGCTTGGGTGGGGTAAGGATGAATTACACTACTAAGTTTACTTAAACCAATATTATTGACAATAGCTGTGGTAATTTCCGAAATCATCTCCCCTGCATGATTAGCAACAATTGTTGCACCCAGGATTTGATCTGATCCTTTTTTGTGATGAATCTTCAAAAAACCAGATTCTTCATGATCGGCGATCGCTCGATCTACACTAATAAAAGGAATCTTAATAGTTTCTATCTCTATACCCAATTTTTTCACCTCATTTGCATACATTCCCACATGAGCAATTTCTGGGCTGGTATATGTTACCCAAGGCATTACCAAACTACTGAGTTTAGATCGTCCCCAACTAAAAGGCGAAAATAGAGTATTTTTAATCACAATCCGCGCCGCAGCATCTGCCGCATGAGTGAATTTCCAATTCATGCAGATATCACCAGCGGCGTATATTTTGGAATTTGTGGTTTGTAAATAATCATTCACTTTTACACCCAAGCTCTGATCGTATTCTACACCCACTGCGGCTAAATTCAAATTTTCCACATTGGGCGCACGTCCCACCCCAACTAATATTTCATCAACTGTCACCGAATCTCGTTCACTATGCACAGAAAAATATAATCGTTTTCCTTCCGTCACAGTCACCACTTCTTCTAACTGACAATTTAATACTAAACGAATACCTTCATCAATTAAAACTTTTTGCAAAATTTCTGCTGCTTCTGGATCTTCCTGATTTAAAATATGTGAACCTCTATGAAATAATGTCACTTCACAACCCAAACGTTGGAATGTTTGTGCTAATTCACAACCGACAGGACCACCACCAATTATTGCTAATTTTTCTGGTTTTTGAGTTAGGGAAAAAACAGTTTCATTAGTTAAATATCCGGTTTCTTCAATTCCGCGAATTTTCGGTTTAACAGCCCGCGCACCAGTCGCAATTACAGCTTTTTTAAACTTTAGGTTTGTATTAGCAACTTCTATAGTATTATTACTTGTAAATTTTCCATCACCTAAAAAAACATCAATTCCTAAATTTTTAAATCTTGCCACAGAATCATGATGACTAATACTCGCCCGAATCCGCCGCATTCTTTGCATAACTGTGGCAAAATCCACATCAAATTGCTGGGAAATATTAATACCTAAATCCTTAGCTTTTTTGATTTCTTCTACTACACGAGAAGAACGAATTAAACATTTAGAAGGGATACAACCAAAGTTTAAACAATCTCCTCCCATGAGATTTTTTTCAATTAATGCTACTTTCAAACCTAAATCTAAACCCGCAGCCCCCGCAGCTATAACTAATCCCGCAGTTCCCCCACCAATTACTACTAAATCATAATAATCAGCGGGTTGGGGATTTACCCAATTATCTGGATGCACATTTTTAAGTAGTTTTTGATTATACTCATCCATTGGCCGGATTGTAACTCTGTTAAATTCTGATGTTGACATTAGTATTACCTCTGGATTATCAAAGTATATTTGTGATTATGTAATCTTTACTTGTAAATATATTATTACTCCCTTCCTACTAGAAGAATATGGATTAAATGAACCACGAAGGGACGAAGGACACGAAGGAAGAAGGAAGAAGGAAGAAGGAAGTAGATAGGTAATCTTATACTGGGAAGAGAGGATCAAAAATTTGTCAGTTTTACATTTAACAAATTTACTCTTATTATATTACCTACCTGGCAACTACACAGATAAAACTCCCTTAAAATCCAGAATTTTTAAACTTCTTCTTCTAAAGCTTTCTTGGCTATTTTAGTGACATAAACTGTGACAGCAATTGTCGCTATCAATCCAATAATTTGAATTACCCAGTGTAGGATCATATTCCTAGGTTGATTTTTACTACCAATTAAGGCTATATCTCCGGCTAAAGATCCAAGATAAACATACATAATTGTTCCAGGAATCATCCCCACTGAACCTAGAAAATAGTCTGAGAAAGAAACACTAGTAATCCCTAAAGCATAGTTTAATAAGTTAAAGGGAAAGAGGGGAGAAAGTCGCATTAATAAGACAATTTTTAACCCTTTTTTACTTACGGCTTGATCAATAGTTGCAAATTTTTTGTAACTCGATATTTTTTCTTTTACCCAACCTTTAGCTAAATAACGTCCTACTAAAAATGCTGCTGTAGCTCCCAATGTAGCCCCAATAAAGACATATAAAGAACCCCACGTTATACTAAAAATTATCCCAGCCCCCAAGGTGAGAATTGATGCTGGTAAAAAAGCTAAAGTAGCTATAATATAGATACCAATAAATACTATTCCTCCTACAGCACCTAGGCTATTAATCCACTGTAAAGTATTTTGTGAAAATTCTTGAAGATTGAGAGAAGATATGTGAATAAATTCTTGTGCTACAGTAACATCTATTTCTGACAAAAATACAACCATCATAAAAATTATCTACAATTTTGTGGAGGAATACCAATTACGAATTTGCTGGGGGGAAACACCGAGTAAATAAGCAATGACAATAATTTGATTCAAAATGGTGGTTTGGATAATTCCTTTTTTTAACCATCTGCGAGGTGAAGTAATTACAGGTGTTTGTAATAGATAAATTTTCCCCATAGTTTTTAATTTTCTGATCAGTTCAAAGTCTTCCATAATTGGCATTTGCGGAAAATTACCAACTTGCTGAAATACATCTTTAGTTAGGAAAATACCTTGATCACCATAGGGCATTTGCCATAGATGCGATCGCCATTTTACTCCAAATTCGACCAAACGTAACCCCAAATTCGGGGCATTTATCCGTAAAGCAAATGCACCAGCCACAATTCCTGGTTTTGCTAAGGTTGTCCGCATCATTTCCTCAAAATTTGTCGGTAAACGAGTATCTGCATGAAGAAACAGCAGAATTTCCCCACTAGCAGCCATAGCACCCGCATTCATTTGATTAGCACGTCCAGCAGGAGAAATAATCACTTTAACATTTAAGGATTTAGCTATGAATAATGTTTCATCTTGTGAACCACCATCAACTACAATTATTTCTACATTATTACTAAATTGACTGCTAATAATTGTTTCTTTAATATTACCCGCTTCATTGAGCGTGGGAATAATAATAGAAATTAAACCGTTGTTAATATTGTGATTTGTAATTTCTGCCATCATAGTGATTAAGGATGTTTTTCGATATTATCTAAAACACCACTACGAACCATCATTTGTGGCCAAATGAATATAAAAAATCCCATCCAAATTGATAGAGGAATAGCAACTAAAATTGTCAGCCAAATAATTTTAAATATCAACCAACTACCAGTAATTAATGTGACAGTGGTGAGAATAATTGACCAAGGCTGACACCACCAAGGTTTGAACTCCCAAGGACTAATTGTTTGTTGTTCAGACATCTTTGTGTTTAAAAAATTATGTTTATGAATGCAGGAGTAGAAAGAAAGCAAGAAGTTGAAACAATAATTTATCGCGGGTTTACCTACCGTCAGGATTCCACTTATTTAGAGGTATATATTGATTTTGAATTAAATCCAAAGCTTCAATGACACCACTAGGACTCAATACACGAAACCAGTAAATTGGACTGGTACTTTTATCAGAGTGATTCTCAAACACTCTAATTATATAATAAGCTGTATCCGCAGTAGGATAACTCTCAACCACCGAGGAAACCCTGATGGTTCCTCTGGATAGTCTTTTAATCTCCCGCGCTTTTCGTTGCACTTGTGGTAAATTTTGGACTAAATCTAGAGCTTTTTTTGCATCTAATTCAGAACTTTGTAGAAAGTTGGTGTTATTTGCTTGAGCTAGAAATTGAGCAGGAGCAAATGTCTTGTGACTCGGATTTGTAAAACCCTGATCAATAGTAGAATGTGGTAATAACACTACAACTAATGAAGCTAGTAAAGGGTAATAAGTGATTTTTTTTGTGGAGTTACTTCTAAGTATTTCCATTTATTTTTTTGAGCTTTTATCGTGTACATAAGTATTATATCAGTAGTGATCCCCATCTATATCAATTTTTTTAAAATACAACTAGTAGAGCGCAGCGGAACAATTAAATATAATATGGGCAGGCAGGATGCCCACCCCACAATAAGTATAATATTCTTATGGGGTGGGATTTTAGACCACCAAGAGTCAACAATATTATTTTGATATTTATTTGGTTCTCATCTACTTACTTAATCAAATTTCTAAATTTTGTATTTCTGACGGGAGCAGTAAGCTCTATTTTGAATTTGTTAGTTTTGAATCAAATTTTACATAATAATTATTCTGAGACGATTAACTTTAAATCAACTGAGATATTGCATCATTAAGAACTTTTTTTACCTCTTTTTCCTATTCATTTTTAATAATAACTTATTAGTAACTTTGACTACTTTTAGTATTTTTTAAAGAGTTCCAAATAAACGGCAAAACCTATCATAATTTTGTTACATATTTGTTAAGAAAGGTTACACGACTCTTAACAAAAGGAAATATTTTTTATGGTTGTTCCCAGTGAGAAAAATGCACCACATGAGGTTGTCATCATTGGTGGTGGCTTTGGTGGACTGTATGCAGCAAAGGCTCTTGGTAAAACAAATGTAAATGTTACTCTCATTGATAAACGTAATTTTCACCTATTTCAGCCACTTTTATATCAAGTTGCCACAGGTACGTTATCACCTTCTGATATTTCCGCACCATTGCGATCTGTATTCAGCAAAAGCAAAAATACAAAAGTGTTATTGGGAGAAGTAAAGAATATTGATCCCAAGGCACAACAAGTTATTTTGGGTGATGAAATAATACCTTATGATACCTTGATTGTGGCCACAGGTGCGAAGCATTCCTATTTTGGTAAGGATAACTGGAAAGAATTTGCTCCTGGTTTAAAAACTGTGGAAGATGCTCTAGAAATGCGTCGGCGGATATTTTCGGCATTTGAATCCGCAGAAAAGGAAACTGATCCTGAAAAACGCCGGGCTTTCTTAACTTTTGTGATTGTGGGGGGAGGTCCGACTGGTGTAGAATTATCAGGAGCGATCGCTGAATTAGCATACCAAACTCTCAAGGAAGATTTCCGCAACATCGACACTTCAGAAGCGAAAATTATCCTATTGCAAGGGGGCGATCGCATTCTCCCACACATTGCGCCAGTATTATCGAAAGTAGCAATAGAATCTTTACAAAAATTGGGTGTGGTTATTCACACTCAAACCAGAGTCACAAATATTGAAAATGACATCGTTACTTTCAAGCAAAACAATGAATTGACAGAAATTCCCTCAAAAACTATCTTGTGGGCAGCAGGTGTACAAGGTTCGGCTTTGGGGAAAATTCTCGCAGAACGGACAGACGTAGAATGTGATTTCTCTGCCAGAGTAATTGTAGAACCTGACTTGAGTATCAAGGGTTATAAAAACATTTTTGTAATTGGAGATCTAGCCAATTTCTCCCATCAAAATGACAAACCCTTACCTGGTGTTGCACCTGTCGCCAAACAACAAGGAGAGTATGTAGGTAAACTCATTAAACGACGGCTTAAAGGTCATACTTTGCCAGACTTTCGTTATACCGACGTGGGTAGTTTGGCGATGATTGGGCAAAATTTAGCTGTTGTAGATTTAGGTTTTATTAAACTTACAGGTTTCCTAGCTTGGATATTTTGGTTAATAATTCATATCTACTTCTTAATTGAGTTTGACACTAAATTATTAGTAGTAATTCAATGGGCGTGGAATTATACTACTCGTAATCGTCGTTCTCGATTGATTACAGGTAAAGCTGTTAGACCAAAAACTGTTAACAATAGCAGTCATTCCCCAACTACAGAAAAGAAGCAGCCAGCCAAACTCTAAGATTTGTGGTTTGTAGTAGCATTGCATCAAATTCCATCTGCAAATCCGCCATTCCTTCAACACTGAATTCAATTAGTGTGAGGTGGCGGTTTTAATTGTGAAAATTGCCATATTTGTGATATAATAAATCCAGTTTTATCAATTTACCAAAACTTTTGATAATGACACAAATTACATATAAAGTTGAAGCCTTTTGGGATGGAGAAGCAGAAGTTTGGGTGGCAACGAGCGAAGATATCCCAGGTTTGGTAACAGAAACTTCTACAATTGATCTTTTAACAGAAAAACTAAGATTAATGATTCCAGAATTATTAGTATTGAATCAAATTGTACCTAATAATTATTCTGGTACGATTAACTTTGAGTTAATAAGTCATCGTCAAGAATTGATTCAGGTAGCGTAATAGATGAGTACATCATTTACACCTGAATTAAAAAAACTGCTTTCAGACGCAAATTGCTATTTTGAAAGGCAAGGTAAAGGAGATCATGAAATTTGGTATAGTCCAATTACAGAACGTCGGTTTGTCGTTGATAGTTGTATCAAGTCCCGGCATACTGCTAATATAGTTTTGAAACAAGCTGGATTATCTAAATATTTTTAAACTGGAGAAATCAACTATTTCTTGGGTTGGGTTGTAGCTTGCTTTCCGTAGGGCATGAAATAGAACTCAGTATTAATGGTATAATACTGATACAATGATTGAGTTTGTTAGACATTAACAGTACCATTATTAAATAAACAATGCTGGAGAAACATTAAAAAATTCTCCTAATGCTTTTCCTTGAGCTTTACTAATTGCTCTTTTCCTATTCACAACCATGGCTAACGCCACGCTACGCTATCGGAAACCACACCTTTAGAACCAATAATTCCGACTAAATCAGATTGTTTAATTCCTTTAGCATCCATTAAATGTTCTAGCATTGCATGGGGTGATGATGGTTCAATAGGATAGTGTTTATTTTCAAATTCTTCAATGAGTGTAACTAATAATTGTAGTATAGCAGTTTGTTCTGGTGTCCGTTCTTTACAAGCCATTAATTTCTCAACAGTTTCTAAAGCACGATAGCTTCGCTCGCCGCAGGCATCATATTCTGCTTCTGTTGTAATAACTTGGGGTTGATATTCCACCAAGAGTTGACTGTAGGTGGTTTTGTCTAAGGAAATAGTCATGATTAACTGTGAATTACTCAATTTTGTACACGATACGCATACTAATTAAAGACTATGCTATAATCTGCATTAGTGTAAAATTTTACCATAAATAGAGATGAGTAACAACACTCAAGATGTACTCACAGAGGGTAAAACTCAATATGGACTACCAATTGCAGAATCAATAACTGATTTACAGGATCAAGAGCGTAGATTTCCAAAAAAGATCCGCCAATTATTTGAAAAAATATCTGATGATATTGGTCTACAAAAGAGATAAAAGGTAATATTATATGACAATTCATCTTTCGGAAACACAACAAAAAATTGTTCAACATGGTAATGGAGCATTGTTAGTTATTGCAGGACCGGGTACAGGTAAAACTCGTGTTTTAACAGAAAGAGTTAGACGTTTACTCACTGAAGATCAAGGACATTTTCGCATCCTAGCTTTAACCTTTACTAACAAAGCAGCCAACGAGATGAAAGAACGTTTGCGAGAGTTTCCAAATATAAATCAACGTGCTTTTATTGGTACATTACATAGTTTTTGTTTAGAAGTATTAGCAAATAGAGGTAAAGCTGTAGGAATTGAAGGTCGTCCTAATATTCTCGAATCTAACCAAGATCGTAAACAAATATTATTACAAGCAGTCATGGATGATCCAGAACTAAAATATGAATTAAAAAATGCTGGTGAACCAAAACAGCAGAATAAGCTGCTCACAAATTGGTTTGAGATAATTGAGAAAGCTAAAAGGAATTTACAATTTCCTGAAATGCTAACTAATCCAATCGAAAGAAAAGTATATGAAGCTTATAATGAAGTTCTCCGTACATCTAATGCAGTAGATTTTGATGATCTATTATTATTGACATACCAACTATTTACAGAACGTCCCAAAATCGCTGATTTTTACCGTCGGTTATACAGATATATTTGTATTGATGAAGCACAAGATTTAAATGAAGTTCAATATAAGGTACTTCTTGCACTTTGTGGTATTGAATATCGAAATGTAATGATGGTTGGAGATCCTAAACAGGCAATATTCGGTTGGAATGGAGCAAATCCTCAATATCTGGATAACTTTGAAGAAGATTTTAAAGCACAGAAAATTGAAATGCTAGAAAATTTTCGTTCATCTCAAACAGTTGTTAATGCAGCTAAGTCCTTAGATTCAAAATATCAAGCAGAAGGAAAATTGCCTATTATTGGAGAATTAAAATTCATAGGAGGCGAGAATGAAAAAGATGAGGCAATTTTAGTATTAGATTATATTAAAAATCTAATTGATAAGGGACATCCAGACGTTGAAAACCCTATAACTTGGGGAAGTTGTGCATTAATAGGTCGGACTCGATATGTACTTTCTTCTGTAGAAAATGAATTAATTAATAGAGGATATCCTTACTACAAAGAAATTTCACCGCAAGATGAAAGTGAATCTGATCTACTAAAAGATTTTGACCTATGTATGCGAATCATAGCTAATCCTCGCTCTCATCTTCATATTGGAAAACTAATCAACCGTTGGAATATAGATGAACAATTTGCATCTTATAAGAATTTCAATAATGGTTTAGAGATTTTGCAGTCAATATCTAAAAAAATCTCTGACGAAAAACAAAAAGCAGTGTTAAAAGCTGTAGAAGTAATGAATTGGACTGGACAAAGTTTCGATTTTATTAAGGCAATGAATAGCTTAAAAGAATTTGCCAATACGCTAGAAAATTCAGAAGAAGAACGTGCTTTAATTATTAAAGATACTGAAGTATGGCGAAACCATTGGAACATTTTTTTACGTTCAAAACCTGGTGGTAATCCTAGTCTTTCATCATTTCTTAATCATATTGCTTTAGGCACTACTCAACCAGCAAATCATGAAGGTATCTCATTATTAACGATTGGAAAAGCTAAAGGTTTAGAGTTTGATGTAGTTATTGTTATGGGTATGACAGAGGGAACATTTCCTGATTACCGTGCTAAAAATGATGCTGCTTTAGAAGATGAAAAGCATAATATATTTGTTGCTGTTACTCGTTCTAAGAGAATATTAGGTTTCTCGTATCCAAAAGTAAAAATGATGCCTTGGAAAGAAGAAAAAAGACAACAACAATCCCGATATCTCACGATTCTGAAATCTGTATAAAAACTAATTAAAAAACATCATTTCCTTAAAACACTGATAACTGGTGTTCGCTTTCCTTTCTCAACCTAAGACGATAATCATACCATTCCTGTATTAGATGATAATATTGGCAACGAGTAGGTTGGGTTGAATAAAATGAATGACATTAGCGCACCACCTGGGCACCTTCCCTGGGTTTGGCTGTACAGGAATGTATGGCATTGCAATGAACAAACCAGGACAGCTTATCCAGCCTTGATTCTGAGGGATGATTTAAAGGTTTCTTAACTAAGATTTGACAAAAATATTTGACAATGTTATTCAGTTTATTTGAATATTTTGCCATAAATCAGCAGTAACAAACCTTGACAAATGACCAACATTAGTTGTGGCGATCGCAACATCTGCAACATTTAAAGTTACAGCTTGAGCAACTAAAATTATATCTCCATCTATTGTTTTATCACCTGCTGTTGGTTGTCCTTGTTGTCGAGCTTGCGCCCAAAATAAAGCAGCTTGACGCATTGCATTTGTTGTAATTGGTAGATATTCTACTAGTTGAGTTAATTCATCTAAACGGGCAATACCTTTAAATTTATTTGCTCTTAATAATTCTCGTCGCACTTCATAATCAGCAATTTCAGGAATGATAACTCTACTACCTGAAAAAATTAGCATTTGTAGCCATTTAGCACAAGCAAGGCTTTCATCTGATAATTTTGGATTTGTGACTAAACCTATTGGTCCAGCATCTAATAAAACAACTCGATTTACCAAGTTATACCTTTTAATTCAACTGGGAATAATTGACGATTGGATAAACGATTTTCATCTAAAGCATTAATTAAATATTCCCCTGTTTCCTGCTGTTCCTGTTCATCACTTTCATCTATCCAAGACTGAAGTACATTAACTATTTTCAATTGTTTTTCTTTTTGTAGAATAGATTTTTGGATAAGATCCAATGTATATATTTCCACAGAAAGTCCTTGCTGTTGTGCTTCCTGTGCTAAATACTGTTCTAATTCTGGTGGTAAGCTGAGGGTTAGTGTCATAAGTCTATTGTGGGTGACTTTATATATTGTAAACCTGCAAAAACAAAAAATTAACTCCAAAATACCAATAAGCGTTGTTGGGTTTCGTTCCTCAACCCAACCTACGATTTATAATTGATCGGATAACCTGCACACCTACATTTAGGCATGAGACTGTGACCGAAACTGGAAAATACAAAGATACCGTCAACTTACCCAAGACTAACTTCGATATGCGGGCAAACGCAATCAAGCGCGAACCCGAAATCCAACAATTCTGGGCAGAAAACCACATTTATTCTCAATTGGCTGAAAACAACCCCGGCGAATTATTTATACTGCACGATGGACCCCCCTATGCTAACGGTCAGTTGCATATTGGTCATGCCTTAAATAAGATTCTCAAAGATATTATTAACCGCTACCAATTGCTAAAAGGTCGTAAAGTTCATTACGTTCCAGGCTGGGATTGTCACGGATTACCCATTGAGTTGAAAGTTCTGCAAAACATGAAACAAGCAGAACGGCAAAATCTCACACCTTTGCAATTGCGTCAAAAAGCGAAAGAGTTCGCACTAAAAACCGTAGACGAACAACGAGAAAGCTTTAAACGCTATGGTGTTTGGGGTGATTGGGAAAATCCTTATTTAACCCTTAAACCAGAATATGAAGCCGCTCAAATTGGCGTATTTGGGGAAATGTTCCTCAAAGGTTATATTTATCGCGGTTTAAAGCCAGTGCATTGGAGTCCTAGTTCTAAAACAGCTTTAGCAGAAGCAGAGTTAGAATATCCTGAAGGTCACGTTTCTCGCAGTATTTACGCCACTTTTCCGGTTGTCAAGGTTGCTGAAGGGTTAAAAGCTAGTTTGGATGGCTTCTTGCCTGATTTGGGCGTAGCTGTGTGGACTACTACTCCCTGGACTATTCCCGGTAATTTGGCTGTAGCTGTGAATGGTGCGTTGGAGTATGCGGTTGTGGAAGTCTCACGCCCAGACGCAGAGGCACAGAGAGGATGTAAGTATCTGATTGTTGCGGCTGAGTTGGTGGCACGGTTGGCTGGAATTTTGAATTGCGATTTAACCGTGAAAGCCAAATTTCCTGGTCAGGATTTAGAACATACTACTTACCGTCATCCTCTTTTTGACCGTGAAAGTCCGGTGGTTATTGGTGGTGATTATATCACTACTGATTCGGGGACTGGGTTGGTGCATACTGCTCCTGGTCATGGTCAAGAAGATTATATTGTCGGTCAGCGTTACGGTTTGCCGATTCTTGCCCCTGTTGATGATAGTGGGAATTTTACGGATGAGGCTGGTAAGTTTTCTGGCTTGAATGTTTTGGGTGATGGGAATCAAGCGATTATTGACGCTTTGCATGAAGCTGGTTCTCTGTTGAAGGAGGAAGCTTATCCTCACAAGTATCCTTATGATTGGAGAACGAAGAAACCGACGATTTTCCGCGCTACTGAACAATGGTTTGCTTCTGTAGCAGGTTTTAGAGATGAGGCTTTAAAGGCTATTTCATCTGTGCGTTGGATTCCTGCACAAGGTGAAAACCGCATTACACCAATGGTATCAGAAAGATCCGATTGGTGTATTTCTCGTCAGCGTTCTTGGGGTGTGCCTATTCCTGTGTTTTATGATGAAGCAACTGGGGAAGTTTTGCTGAATGCGGACATTATTCACCACGTTCAAGCTATTATTGCCGAAAAGGGTTCTGATGCTTGGTGGGAATTGTCGGTTGCGGAGTTGTTACCGGAAGCTTACCGCAATAATGGCAAGACTTACCGCCGGGGTACAGATACAATGGATGTGTGGTTTGATTCTGGTTCTTCTTGGGCAGCGGTAGCCAAGCAAAGACCAGAGTTATGCTATCCTGCTGATATGTATTTGGAAGGTTCTGATCAACATCGCGGCTGGTTTCAATCTTCTTTGTTGACAAGTGTGGCGGTTAATGGTATTGCCCCTTATAAAACTGTACTAACTCATGGTTTCGTCTTGGATGAAAATGGCCGCAAAATGAGTAAGTCGGTGGGGAATGTGGTAGATCCTCAATTGATGATTCAAGGTGGGACTAACCAAAAACAACAACCTGCTTATGGTGCTGATGTTTTGCGGTTGTGGGTTTCTTCGGTTGATTATTCTGGTGATGTCCGGTTAGGTGGTAACATCATCAAGCAATTAGCTGATGTAAGAAATAAGATTCGCAACACAGCACGGTTTTTATTGGGTAGTTTGCATGATTTTGATCCTCTCAAGGATGCTGTAGCTTTTGATGATTTGCCAGATTTGGATAAGTATATGCTGCACCGCATTCGTGAGGTGTTTAATGAAGTGACGGAAGCTTTTGATAGTTTCCAGTTTTTCCGCTTTTTCCAAACTGTGCAGAATTTCTGTGTGGTGGATTTGTCGAACTTTTATTTAGACGTAGCCAAAGATAGATTGTATATCAGTTCGGCTGATAGTTTCCGTCGTCGTAGTTGTCAAACTGTTTTGCAAATTGCTTTGGAAAATTTAGCCAGAGCGATCGCCCCAGTTTTGTGTCATACTGCGGAAGATATCTGGCAATTTATCCCCTACGAAACGGCTCATAAATCAGTTTTTCAAGCTGGTTGGGTGCAACTTGAGGATAAATGGGATAATCCCGAATTAGCAGAATTTTGGAAAACACTGCGACGGATTCGCGGTGATGTTAATAAGGTTTTAGAACAAGCGCGGACAGAAAAACTGATTGGTTCTTCCTTAGAAGCTATCGCTTTAATTTATCTCAGTGATGAAAAATTACGCGCTGCGATTGAATTATTGAATGTTAACGGGAATGGGATTAATGAATTACGCTATTTATTCCTAACTTCTGAAGTGGAATTATTAGATAATCCCGATTCATTAAAAGGATTAAAAACTTTGCGGGTTCAAGGTGAAGATAATTGGGATATTGGTGTAGTTAATGCAGCAGAGCAAACCCATGATGGGAAATCTTACACCAAATGCGATCGCTGTTGGAATTATTCTACCCATGTTGGTGAATCAGCAGAACATCCATTGTTGTGTGAGCGTTGTATTCCTGCTTTAGCTGGGGAGTTTTAAGCGCAAATTACAGCGATTTTCTGGGGTTATGAGGTACAGTCCAATTTTCTGGCTATCTGACTTATCAGCTTTGCCTTTAAAAAAGTGGGACTCATAACACCGGGAAGTGCTGTAGAATTAGTGGAGACGTTAATAAAACGTCTCTATTGCACTTCATCTCTAGTTTAGCTTGTAAAGGATTGGGCTTTTGTAAGTTAGAAAGATTAAAACGATGTTCTGGTAAAGCGATTTTTTTAGCCAGGTTTGCTAAAATAGGCTCTGGTACAGCAGCAATACGATGTTGCGTTAATACTGGCATTTCTTGCCAACAACTCCGGCAAAACCAGTAATTCTCAGCACCACGGATATGGTGCAAAAGCGAGTCAGAACAGCAAGGACACTGAGGCATAATAGTTTCAATCCTTTTATTAAAAATGGTTGGCTCATGTAATGAATTGAGAGCAATTAAAATTTGTTATATATATTTTTTAAGTTTAACTCCCAAATATAAAGAAGTTGTGAAGACACTTACAGGAAAATATATTATGTAATATTTCGCTATCTTACCTCTACATTTTTTTGCACAATTTTCAACAATTCAAAATTCAAAAATTAAAGACGGTATCAGAGTTAAAAAAATATTGTTCCTGATTTCTCGATATATATCTTCACAAAGTCTGCTTTTTTCCAAAAAATAGGTTAAAAAAGAGAAATCCATGAAAAGCTTCTGAATTAAATAACAGTAGATATTTAAGGAATTTCAGAATATGCTAGACATTAAACGCAACCAAGAAAATAGCCAAATTACCGAAGAATCTTTAGTATTACCCTTTAACTCCGTTGGAATTGCAGATATTCCCTTGGTAGGTGGTAAAAACGCCTCTTTAGGAGAAATGAT
Organism: Dolichospermum sp. ST_sed8; assembly: GCA_028658405.1. Lineage (GTDB taxonomy): Bacteria > Cyanobacteriota > Cyanobacteriia > Cyanobacteriales > Nostocaceae > Dolichospermum. The sequence continues at coordinate 29,371 of JAKOGY010000014.1, forward strand.
TCAAAAACTTAGTTCCCAAGGGGTGAAAGTTCCCACGGGATTTGCGACTACTGCTTATGCTTATAGATACTTTATTACTGCGGCTGGTTTAGAAGCAAAACTGAGAAAGATTTTTGCAGAGTTAGATGTTGAAGATTTGGATAATCTGCGGGAATGTGGAAAAAAAGCCAGATCATTAATGTTAGAAACTCCATTTCCGCTACAATTACAACAAGCGATCGCTAAATCATATCAAAGTTTATGTCAAGAATACGGTATTAATACTGATGTAGCTGTTCGTTCTAGTGCCACAGCCGAAGATTTACCAGATGCTAGTTTTGCGGGACAACAAGAAACTTACCTGAATGTCCATGGACTCAAAAGTGTATTAGAATCTTGCCATAAATGCTTTGCTTCTATCTTCACAGACCGCGCTATTTCCTACAGACAAATGAGAGGTTTTGATCATTTTGAAGTCGCATTATCAGTCGGTGTCCAAAAAATGGTACGGTCTGATTTAGCATCCTCTGGAGTCATGTTTTCCATTGACACAGAAACAGGCTTTAAAAATGCAGCCTTAATTACTGCTGCTTATGGTTTAGGAGAAAACATTGTTCAAGGTGCAGTTAATCCAGATGAATATTTAGTATTTAAACCCACCTTAAAACAAGGATATAAACCCATTCTCCAAAAACGTTTGGGAACAAAAGAAATTAAAATGGTTTATGATTTGGGTGGATCAAAACTAACCAAAAATATCTCTGTTCCTCAACTTGAACGTCATCAATTTGCCCTGGATGATCAGGAAATATTACAACTAGCCCAATGGACTTGTATTATCGAAGATCATTATTCCCAAGTCCGAGGAATGGACACACCAATGGATATTGAATGGGCAAAAGATGGGATAACTGGTGAATTATTTATTGTCCAAGCTAGACCAGAAACTGTTCAATCTCAAAAATCAAAAACTGTTCTCAAAACTTATCAACTCAAAGAAAAAAGTAAAGTTTTATTAACAGGTCGTAGCGTTGGCGAAATGATAGGTCAAGGTAAAGCTAGAGTTATTCTAGATGTACCGGAAATTAATCTCTTTCAAGCTGGAGAAGTGCTAGTTACTAACCGCACAGACCCCGACTGGGAACCGATTATGAAAAAAGCTAGTGCGATTGTCACTAACTCTGGGGGACGGACTTGTTTTGATGGAGAGACAAAAATTCTCACCAATCAAGGTTTTATGACCATTCAGCAGATTTATGAACAAGGATATCAAGGATTATCAACTTTAGCCCTGAACACCAAAACCCATCAAATGGAATGGAAACCCATTACAGATGCCATGAAACGGACATCTAAAACAATTGGTGTGAGTGTATCTCAAACTGGGAAAGTCACAGATAATATTCTGCGATTAACTCCTGATCATAAAATGGTTAACCTTCGGAATGGTGAATATACCAAAACTGAGATTCAAGAAATGTTAGATACTCAGGAAATGGTGCTTGTATCTCAGAATATTCCCACATTAGGTGACAACAAAAATCAAGAAGCTGATTTAGCTTATCTAATTGGGGGAATCATCACAGACGGTTCAATTTACACTAGTCGAACTCGTGGGGAAGTCCAGTTTATCCAAAAATGTTTACCAGAAAAACAAGCATTCATAACTACTATGAATGACAAAATGAATGCTGTTTATGGTAAATCTTTTACTGCTTGTGAGAAACCAGTATCTTCAGGTTATATCCGAGGAAAACAGGTAAAAGGACAAGCTACAGCTTATCGTGTTTATTCTAAAGCCATAGCTTACGACTTAAAAGAAAAAGAACAACAGATTACCCAAATTCTCCTGGAAAACACTTCAGAAGTTTCCTATCACTTTTTAGGGGGTGTAATTGATGGTGATGGTTGCTATGCTAGTAATCGCATTAATATCTATATCTCTGAAGAGAACTTACTACAAGCTGTGATTATTGCTTGTTTGAAAATCAATACAGTTCCTCAAGTTACCAGAAATCGTCATATCTACAATGTGCAAATTGTCGAAAAATTAGAGCAAATTTTACAATATACCCAACGAGTTAAGGGAGAAGTTACTCCAAGAACTATTCAAACTCGGTTTTTCGCTGCTAATCAACTATTTGGTGACAATGTAATCGGTCAAATTAAACTTAGAAAAGATAAAAACTTACTTATTTCCGATAAACAACTGCGGGAAACAGATCAATTTGAGGAACTTCTAAAAGGTGATCTGCGGATGCAACGAGTTTTTAAAGTTGCAGATGCAGTAGAATCTGAAGTTTATAACATTACTGTTGCAGATCATCATAATTATCTAGTGTTTACGAGTAAATATACTCCTGTAGTTGTTTGTAACTGTCACGCGGCAATTATCGCTAGAGAAATGGGAATTCCGGCATTAGTTGGTTGTGGAAATGCAACTACAGTTTTAGAAACTGAACAGGAAATTACTGTTAGCTGTGCGGAAGGGGAAACAGGTCAAGTTTACTCAGGTTTATTAAACTTTGAAATTCAAGAATTACCATTAGATAACTTGCCTCGTACCCGCACTAAAATCATGATGAATGTGGGTAATCCTGAAGAAGCACTAGGTTTAACCGCAATTCCTAATGATGGTGTTGGTTTAGCGAGAATGGAATTTATCATTGCTAATCATATTAAGGCACATCCTTTAGCATTATTACATTTTGATGAATTAGAAGACGAACTCGCTAAATATAAAATTAGTGAATTAACGGCACAATATGAAGATAAGTCCGAATTTTTCATCTCTAAATTAGCACAAGGTATTGGCACAATTGCCGCAGCTTTTTATCCCAAACCTGTAATTGTGCGGTTGTCAGATTTCAAATCTAATGAATATGCAAACCTCTTAGGAGGTAGACAATTTGAACCTAAAGAAGAGAATCCCATGATAGGTTGGCGTGGTGCTTCTCGTTATTATGATCCTCGTTATCGGGAAGGTTTTGCGTTGGAATGTCAGGCCATGAAACGGGTACGGGAGGAAATGGGTTTAACTAATATGATTCTCATGGTTCCCTTCTGTCGCACTCCCGAAGAAGGCAAACGGGTATTAGCAGAAATGGCAAAAAATGGCTTAGTTAAGGGTGAAAATGGCTTAGAAGTTTATGTAATGTGCGAGTTACCCAGTAACGTCTTACTAGCTGATGAATTTAGCCAAATCTTTGACGGTTTTTCCATTGGTTCTAATGATTTGACCCAATTAACGTTAGGATTAGATCGAGATTCTGAATTAGTGGCACATTTATTTGATGAACGCAATGAAGCTGTAAAACGAACAATTGCCAAAGCCATAACTACTGTCAAACAACATGGTCGTAAAATTGGTATTTGTGGACAAGCACCCAGCGATTATCCAGAATTTGCCCGTTTCCTCGTTGAACAAGGCATAGATTCTATTAGTCTCAACCCTGACTCTGTCATCAAGACAATGTTAGAAATTGCCGCAGCAGAAACAGGAGAATAGGTAATATAGGACTAATATTTGATTTTGAAAAGATATGTAGGGTGTGTTAGCGACAGCGTAACGCACCGTAAAAATTGATGATACGTTACGGCTTTGCCTAACGAATATTTGATTTTGAAAAGATATGTAGGGTGTGTTAGCGACAGCGTAACGCACCGTAAAAATTAATGGTGCGTTACGGCTTTGCCTAACGCACCCTACGGCATCTAATTTGGAATTTACTAATATGCAATCTACTAATGTAGAGACAAAAAATACAGAATTGGATCTATCTGATTCTAATGTTTTACTTACCACATTACAACAGCTTCGTCAATCTGTTGATGAGGAAGGGAAGGTAATATTTGAGCAGTGGAAAAAACAAATTCACCGTCAATCTTTTATTAATAGCAGTCTCAATCTTGCCTATTATCTAGCACTGAGAAGACATGATTTACGAGAACTTCAGGCTGCTTTAATGCCTTGGGGTTTATCGTCATTAGGAAGAATAGAGGCTAAAGTTTTACCTACTTTAGATGCAGTGATTGCGACTTTAACAGCAGTTTGTCGCCCAGAACAATATTCTACCATTGTCCATCCACCAATAGAAGCATTTTTTGCAGGCGATCGCATCCTCAAACAAAATACCGAAGATTTATTTGGCAACACTCTTGATCAACGGAGAGTGAGAATTATGGTAACATTGCCAAATGAAGCCGCTACTAATTACGAATTTCTACGAGACATAATTCAGCAAGGGACAAATTGTGTCAGAATTAATTGCGCCCATGATACCGCTGTTGAATGGTTAGCAATGATTAATCATGTTAAACAAGCAGAATTAGAATTAGGAGTTTCCTGCAAAATTCTTATGGATTTAAGTGGTCCAAAAACCCGAATTAAATTTGTGCTTACTCCCAGTTCCAAACAACGAATATTTAAAGGTGAATCTCTCTTACTTACCCATGATTTACCCCAGAATATTGATTCTGAATGTTTCCAAGCCAGTTGCACAATTCCAGAAGTATTAACAAAACTCAAAATTGGCACAATAGTTTGGATTGATGATGGTAAAATTGGGGCTTGTGTTGAGTCAATTACATCGGAGGGAGTGTGGTTGAAAATCACCCATGCCCGGATTAAAGGTGAAAAACTCTTACCAGAAAAAGGCATCAATTTTCCTGACACTGATTTACATCTGAGTTCCCTAACTACAAAAGATCAACAGGATTTAGACTTTATTATCAATCATGCAGAACAAGTTGATATTATTGGCTATTCTTATGTACAAACTGCCCAAGATATTCAGCTTTTACAACAAGAATTAACCACAAAATTACCAGAAAATTTTCCCACACCTGCCATAGTTGCGAAAATAGAAACACCCCTAGCTGTTAGTAATCTGCCAGAATTAATTATTCAAGCCGCAGGTAAACAACCCTTTGGGATTATGATTGCCAGAGGAGATTTGGCACTGGAAATTGGTTATCAACGTCTGGCAGAAATTCAAGAGGAAATATTATGGTTATGTGAAGCTGCCCATATACCTGTAATTTGGGCAACTCAAGTATTAGAAAATCTCGTTAAACATGGAATGCCGTCACGGGCAGAAATCACCGATGCGGCTATGTCAGAACGAGCAGAATGTGTCATGCTCAATAAGGGTGATTATATTATCGAAGCGATCGGTATTTTAGATGATGTCCTCACCAGAATGCAAGCCCATCAAGTCAAAAAAACTCCTCAGCTACGGGCTTTACATTCTTGGTAACTGTTTTTTACCAAAAAACTGGGTTTAAAGCCCCGTCCTTCTAGGACGGCTTTTGTTTAACTTCCGGATCAACTCTCACAAGTACATCATTTTGAGTACGACTTGTTTCCGTGCAATATTCCACAAGTATCTCGTGCATCTAATTGTTAATTTTTTCACGCCATCATATTGCCGTTGCTTTGTGATATAATATTAGCATGAAAACACTGAAGTTTAAGCTGTACGAACACAGAAGAAATAGATACCTCAAACGGATGATTAATGCTGCTGGGGTGATCTATAACCATTGTATTGCTCTACATAAACGGTACTACCGCATCTGGAGTAAACACTTAAACTGTGCAAAACTACAGTCTCATATTGCCAAATTAAGAAAACGCAATTCTTTCTGGCAATCAATAGGTTCTCAAGCAGTGCAAGATATTTGTCAACGGATTGAGAAAGCCTACCAATTATTTTTTAAACACAATAAGAAAGGAGTTAGACCACCAGGTTTCAAGAAGGTTAAAAAATACAAATCATTCACCCTTAAACAAGCAGGTTATAAATTCTTATGTGGTAACAGAGTCAAGCTAGGAAATCGAGTTTATCAATTTTGGAAATCTAGGGAAATAGAAGGAAAAATCAAAACATTAACGATTAAGCGCACCGCATTGGGTGAGTTATTCATGGTTGTTGTGGTTGATGATGAGTCAGAGCCAGAAATTAAATCAACGACTGGTAAAATAGCGGGGTTTGATTTTGGACTTAAAACATTTTTAACTTGCTCTGATGGAACTTTAATTGATTCTCCACAGTTTCTTAAACAGTCTCTGAATGCTATCAAAAAAGCTAATAGAAGCCACTCTAAAAAACTAAAAGGGTCAAATAATCGTGAACGAGCTAGAAAGAATTTAGTTCGTAAACATGAAGATATTTGCAACACAAGACGTGATTGGTTTTGGAAATTAGCCCATCAATTGACAGATAAGTTTGATGTACTATGTTTTGAAACCTTAAACCTTAAAGGTATGCAACGTCTTTGGGGTAGAAAAATATCAGACTTAGCTTTTTGTGAATTTCTACAAATAGTAGAATGGGTAGCTAAAAAGGAACAAAAACAAGTCATTTTTGTAGATAAGTGGTATCCATCTAGTAAAACTTGTTCTGGCTGTGGTCATGTCTTAGAAAAACTGGATTTATCGGTAAGAGAGTGGCGTTGTCCGTCTTGTCAATCAATTAATGGACGTGATGAAAACGCTGCTAAAAATATTAAAATGGTTGGGGCATCAACCATTGGCTTAGGTGATGTTAGACTGGCTACGCCAGCAATTGCTGTTTGATCCCAGAATCCCCATGCCTTTAGGCTGGGAAGTATGTCAATAATTTCTCGATAATTGCGAGGAAGGGTGTACAATAAAAAATGCTGTCTTTTATTAGATTAAAGAATTCATGGCGAAGAAGAGTATGATTGAGCGCGAGAAGAAACGCGCCAGAATGGTAGCTAAGTATGCTGATAAGCGCGAAGCACTACTAGAAGAGTTCAAAGCAGCAGAAACTCCGTTGCTGAAGTTAGAAGTTCACCGTAAAATTCAACAATTACCTCGCAACAGTGCGCCTACTCGTAAGCACAACCGTTGCTGGTTAACTGGTCGTCCTAGAGGCTTTTACCGTGATTTCGGACTATCTCGGAACGTACTCCGGGAATGGGCCCATGAGGGTCTTTTACCCGGTGTTGTTAAGTCTAGCTGGTAGTTAGTTGTCAATGGTCAGTTGTCAGTTGTTTTTATTTGCTACTGACTAGTAACTAATGACCACTGGGCGCAGGCCCTGCGCCCCTACTGACCACAACAATGATCAATTCCCAGGCTATCTAAGAGTAGATCGCTAACGGCGTTGGCGATCGCAAACTCTCCAAAAAAGCTTTTAGAAAAATCGAATGATTGCATTTCTGTGACAATGGCAATTACCAGAGAACCTAAATCATTTTCTCCTTCCATGCGTTGTCTAACAAAAATCTGTGATGCCCGCTTGGCAATATTTTGATTAATTGCTTCGGGAATAAATTCTCTATCAAGCCAATTTAACAAGTTTTGTTGTAACCATTCTCCTTCTTGCAGGGGATTTTCGGAAGGAGGTAGGGTAATGGGTGGAATTGCTTGAGTCATGTTTGTATATTTTAAATAGATTTTGTTTACCAATATAATCTCAGACGAATACATCTGAGAGGTTGTTTGATGATTCACTAAACTATGGAATATGATGTTGCTGCTATTATTCAGGGTTATACCCAAGGTTATTTTCTCATGGCTGATGACAGTAATAACCTGGGATGGTATGGAAGTAACGAACGGACTCTAATCCCCTTGGATGAACGTTTTCGCTATCCTCAGTCATTACAGCGCGTTCTCAACCAGGAACGGTTCACAGTAGCCGTTAATCGGGACTTTTTGGGTGTGGTTGCTGGCTGTGCTAACCGCGAAATAACTTGGATTTCTCCAGAATTAGAAAAGATTTATTGGTTACTTTACCAAGCTGGTTATGCTTATAGTTTTGAAACTTGGCAAGGTGACAAACTCGCAGGGGGAATTTTAGGAATTGTCATTGGTGGCGCTTTTATTGGTGAATCTATGTTTTTTAATATTTCTGAAGGTTCTAAAGTGGCCATGGTGAAATTGGTAGAAAGATTGCGTCAACGGAAATTTTTACTATTTGACGCGCAAATGATGAATCCTCATTTAGCCAGATTTGGGGCGTATCACGTTGATGGGGAAGAATATGAAGTTTTATTAAAAAAAGCATTATTAACTCCTTGTGCGTTGATTTAAGTAGGTAGGCACAATTAAATATAGTATGGGCGCTCATGTTGCCCACCCCACAATAAATATAATATTCTTGTGGGGTGGGCTTCTAGCCCGCCCTAATCAACAATATTATTAGTATGGGCGCTCATGTTGCCCACCCCACAATAAATATAATATTCTTGTGGGGTGGGCTTCTAGCCCGCCCTAATCAACAATATTATTTTGATATTTATTTCGGACCATCTACTTAATTGATAATTGTCAATTGATCATTTAGCAACTCTACGCACAGCGAATAAACTACCCATTAATCCGACTGTTGAACCGAAACCTAAGAGAATTAGGGGTAAAAGTAAGGTTTGGGAAGTAGTGAGTTGTAAACCATGACGGAGAAATTGGATAAAATCGGGTTGATTAACCAGTAAGCGGTTGAGAAATTGTTGAGTCAGAGAAATGAAACTCCAAGCGATTGCACCACCCAATAAACCAAAGGAAATTCCTTGTATGATAAATGGTAGATAAATCCAGGTGGCAGTTGCTCCTACTAATTGCATAATTTCAATTTCTTGACGACGGGACATGACAATTAAGCGGATGGTAGTAGTGGTGACAGCGATCGCCGTTAAAGTTAAAATAATTGTAATTGTTAAAGTGATCCAGTTTAAACCTCGATGCAACTGTGCCACCCGTTTTACAGCTTCATCAACATATTGCACCACCTCCACCCCCGGTAATTTTGCCAACTGTGTCGCTAGATTTTGGACAACTTGGGGACTTAGTGCTTTAACCTTCATTTCATCAACCAGAGGATTACCTCCTAACTGTTGGGTAGCACCATCAATATCAGTTAAACCAAATTCTTTAACTAATTTTGTCCAAGCTTTTTCCTTAGTAATTACCTCCACTGTAGCAACGTCGGGCATTTTTGCCATGACTACTTCGAGATCAAAAGCTTGTATACCTGGTTCTAAATAAACTGACAATTCCAACTGACTACCAAATTGGTTCAACAGAGTTTCTACTTGCCAAGATACTTGCAGACTTAAGCCAAATAGAAACAGTAGCACTGTTACTGTACTAATAGCAGCCCAATTCATCCATCCTCCTCGTTTTAACCCCAAGAAGGTTTCTTTTAAGAGGTAATCTAGTTTCGTGAAATATTTAAACATTGAAAATAATAGGTAATAGGTAATAGGTAATAGGTAATAGGTAATAGGTAATAGGTAATAGGTAAAAATTCTTGTCCCACAACTGACCACTGACCACTAACAACTGACAACTGACAACTGACAACTAACAACTGACAACTGACAACTGACAACTAACGATAGAATTAAATTAGATTATTCATCATTAAGCCATCAAAAACCATGCCCTCTGATATTGCTGTCGAGAAGAAAAAGTTAAAAAATCCACCCTTACAAATGCACTATTTGGGCGATCGCGTTTTGCGTCAAGCTGCAAAGCGTGTGACTAAAATAGATGACGAACTCCGTCAACTAGTGCGCGAAATGTTACAAACTATGTATAGCTCAGATGGCATTGGTTTGGCTGCACCTCAAGTTGGTATTAATAAACAACTTATTGTTATTGATTGCAAACCAGATGAGCCAGATCATCTCCCATTAGTCTTGATTAACCCCACCATTAAACAAGTTAGCACTAAGCTCTGTGTGGCTCAGGAAGGCTGTTTGAGTATTCCCAACGTATTTCTTGATGTCAAACGTCCAGAAGTGGTAACAATCGCCTACAAAGACGAGTATGGCCGTCCCCAAACATTAAAAGCTGATGATATCCTAGCTCGCTGTATTCTTCACGAACTAGATCACCTTAATGGTGTGGTATTTGTAGATCGTGTGGAAAATTCCTTGAATTTAGCCCAGGAGCTATCTAAAAATGGCTTTTCATATCAAGCAGTAAAACCAGTAGCGTAGGGTGGTCTAGTAATGTATTTAACTCCAAAAACCGGTTTGTTTTTAGGTGGTGCTTGTGTAGCAGCGATCGCGGCTGTTGGTTCGATTTTTGAACTCAGTTATGGACAACCAGATTTTGGTGTCCCTACCACTGCCATTATCCTAGTTTTAAGCATTCCTCTCACCGGATTCTTTTTTATTGCCGCAGTTAAGGATGCACGGGCTAATATGAAATAAGCATCAGGTATATGAATAAAGGTAAGAGGATGAACGAGGAATAAACACTCACCCTTTTACCTTTTATTTTTTACTAAGTAATTGATAATGAGTGATGGTACAACTAATGAGTAATAGCTATCAAGAATGGGAACAAGAAACACGCAAAAAATTGGCCGTAGGACTTGCCCAAATTGAAAGAGGTGAGTTGACACTCTGCGCTCTAAAGAGACGCAGATTCTATAGAGAGTTTCAGTCTATATCCCTCAGTTATCCCAGTTTCA
>JAKOGY010000150.1 GCA_028658405.1 Dolichospermum sp. ST_sed8
TTGCTTATTCTTGCTTATTCTTGCTTCTTCCTCCTGACTCCTAGTCCTTACGAAAAGACTTATATGCCTAACGGCACGCTCCGCGAACAGCAAACCCTAATTAGTAAATTCTGCCCGTAATTGGTTGACAACTCGATCTAATCCCACAGAATGGGCTGCTTTGAATAATAAGCGATCGCCTGTTTGCATAAATGTTTTTAATCTTGTTACCAAATCAGCATGGTTTGTAAAACATTCGCAAGATATATTATCGGCACTATTAGCCATAATTTCCGCATCTTTACCATCAACTAAGACCAACAACCCATCTAGATGTAAATGTTTGACCATTTCTCCAACTTTTTGATGTAGTTCTGCGGATCTTTCTCCCAATTCCTTCATTGCCCCTAAAACCGCGATTTTCCGCTTTCCTGGTGTGTCTGCTAACAACTGTAAAGCGGCTAACATGGCTTCTGGGGCTGCATTATAGGTTTCATCTAAAATCACTACATCATTAGCTAAAGTGAAGCGTTGACTTCTACCTGTAGGCATATTCACAATGATACCTGATTGCAATAATTGCCAATCAATTTCTAATACCTTAGCTACTGCTAAAGCTGCTAAAAAATTAGTAGCATTATGACGACCGGGTAAAGGTAAAGGTAGACGCATTCCCTCCACTTCTACAGTTTCATGATCAGTTAATTTTCCTTGGATATCGCCACCATTAAAACCATAACTAATCACTTTCCCTTGCCAAAATTTCGCGGCTGTGTCCATTAATAGGCGATTATCATGATTAAGGATGGCGATACTGTCATTTGGCATTGTCGCTAATAATTCACACTTAGCTTCGGCGATCGCTTCCTCTGAACCCAGTAATTCAATATGTGCCGTTCCCACATTGGTAATTACCCCAATTGTCGGCCTCGCAATTTCTGTCAGTTCGGCAATTTGTCCCCTGCCTCGCATAGCCATTTCTATAACAGCAAAGTTGTCCTCTCTAGCCAATTCTAAAAGGGTTTTGGGAACACCTATTTCATTATTAAAATTCCCGTAGGTTTTATGAACTTTTCCCTTGGTGGCTAAAACTGCCGAAATTAGTTCTTTAGTGGTAGTTTTACCCACCGAACCAGTGATGCCAATTACAGGAATATCAAAGCTTTCACGCCACCATTGAGCGATTTGCTGATATGCCTTTAATGTATCTTTTACCCGCAAAACCGGAAAGCCAGGATTTTCATAAGCATAATCAACTATGGCAACTATAGCCCCTTGAGCGATCGCTGTCGGCACAAAATCATGTCCATCAAACTTTTCTCCTCGCAAAGCCAAAAAGACTTCACCAGGTTGCAAAATTCGGGTATCTGTTTGGATCTTACTGCCCAACTGAGCTAATTTAGATACATTCACAGGTTCAGCTATAAGAACTTTAAGCAGTTGAGAAATAGTAATAGAGACTGACATACTTATAAACAATCAGGTATTTTAAAAGAATTTACATTACACATCTGGTGAAAATCAATGTAGAGACGTTCCATGGAACGTCTCTACAAGGGTTTCATGTCACCTGTATTTAATTTTACTAGATGTCTGTTAACACGTATGGTGCTAAATTAACTGAACTTAACTATAAACCTATGTCCTGTGATTTAGGATTATTAGTAGAATTAGATTTTGGTGAATCAAAAAGCTCTACCTGTTTAGTAGCCCGATTATATCGGTATTTTAGAGCATTTAAAGGCGGCTGAGGCTCAACACAGTATTCGTTATTGCCAAACATAATTGATACTATTTGTCTACCAGATGCACAGGGTGTAGTTATAAAGCCCAGACTTTTAATAATCTGCAAATTTCCGTCACTAGAGGAGATTTTTAGTGCTTCAGTTGGGGACATGGTTTCTGTAGAAATTGAGTCCAGTTTTCCTTTAGTTAACTCCAAATAAGTTTTAATCGGAATTCCGGCATTAAATCCCGATTTAGAAGCATCTGCAAGTCCATGAATACCGACGAGATTGCCATTAATATCAAATACACCTCCACCACTATTACCAGTTAAAGTATTGGCATCATAAACCAAACTATAGCCATTCTGGAGATTTTGACTAAAAATAACTCTCCCTCCTGTAAAAGCAAACTCTCTATCTGTACCTTTTTTGCCAAATGCGGCTGGAAAACCCCCAACAAAAATATCTGTACCAGTCTCCAATGACTTATCCTGAATAGCAACAGGACGATAATAGTCTGAGTCTTTAGCTTCAAATGTAATAATTGCTAAATCAACTCCATTTTGATCTGTCTGTAAAACTTGACGATCTTTAACAACATATTCTTTTCCTGTGTAAGTCCGCACTGAATAACTAATATCTTTAGCGCAACTAATCTTACCTGGGCGTTTTATGGAACTACAAACAACATGATTAGCAGTTAGTACAGTGTAAATATTATCTTGTTCGTCAATAATTACTCCTGATCCTCCAGGAGAACCATTACCTTTACTATTGATTTGGACTACAGATTCTCTGATCTCTTCAGCAATTCCTTGTGGTATACTATTAGCTAACGCTGGAATAGTAATAGTAATTGCTGTCATTGCTGATATCCCCAAAAATACCCCAGTTAATTGATTAGTTGTTAAACGCATATTATTAAAATATTTTTGAATTTTTTCAGTAATTGTGTAAATTTTACTTAACTAGATTTTGTGTTTCTATAAAATCAATTACTTTAGTTATAGGAATAGCCCAACTGAGAGAATATATCTTTAAATAAAGTTTTTGATTAGGGACAGAACCATCAGCAAAAGTAAAAGCCTTAATTCCTTGAAAGGGATACTTCAATAAGCCATTAATTGCAATTAATTCTCCTTTTTGATTTAAAACTGGTCCACCACTCATCCCTTGTTTGACATCATTTGTATAACCAACTTGATAACCTCCAGGAAGTGTTTTCTCAAGTTCCATTTTGATCATTCCAGTTGTTAAATGAAAAGCTCTTATTCCCCAATCACGAGTTTCTGCAAATCTGGTAATTTTCTTACCTTCCCAGCTAAAACTCCATGCCGGAAACCCTGACGCATATACTGTTTCTCCCTCTGGTATTTTTGGTGATTTCTGTAATTTTACTACTTGATAATTATCTTGGCTAGTAAATTCTACTAATGCTAAATCCAATGTAGCATTCTTAACTTGAGTGCTTTCCCTTGCTGAATACAGCTTACCATCAACGGTCATTACTTGATAGCCCTTTTCAGGACTATCTGCCACTACATGATGATTTGTAAGTGCTACGTAAGTTTGCCCATGACGCTTAATGATTACTCCCGATCCAGAACCGGATTTAGTGATAATTCTTACAGTTACTTGCTTGGCAATTTCCGAAGCATCAACATTAATTGTCTCCACTGAATTAGGCAAATCCTGCTCAGACCCAGTCACAGCTTGAGCATTCAAGTCCAGAAAAAAATTACTCACAAATATAGTTATGAATAATCCTAGATAAGATTTTTTATATAAGCAAAAAATATGATTGATCATGCCATACTTTTGAATAGATTGCTGGAAATGAGGATAATAAGCATGAGTTAGGGTTCAGCAAAAATAGCTAAACCCACACACAATTATTAACAACTATTTTGAAGTTCTAGGTTTACGAATTTGATGACGCATAGTTGATTTTGCCCAATCTCCTAAATTTATCTGGACGCGGTTCTGGGTTGTTTCCTGAATTGCGGTTGCGCTTGAACCTTCACGGCTAATTTTCACTATTTGTGCCAGAATTTGGTCTGCTTTTTGGGCGTTTTCTGGTTTGAGAGTCAGGAGAACATTGTTTTTATTACAACCATCATCTTTCATAGAGACTGCACAAATTACGGTACTACTACCAATATTACCAGTCATTAAGACGACATCTTTCAAGCTACCACCACTGTCAGCTACAGCTTTATTCAATTTTGGTGTAACGATATCACAACGTTTTTGTGGAGCATATTTTCCGCCAAAATTCTCATCAGAAGCTTTTTTAGTCCAAATAATTAAAGGAATTGGTTGTCCACCAGGACGTTGACCAATTGTAGCCACGTTACCATTATTTTCAGAAACACAACTAAATTTAGTGCCATTAATAGCGGAATCACTAATCTCTGAATTATTACCAGATGAATTATCAACGGGTACATTATCAATAGGAGGATTGGCTTGGACGGTGGAAGTTAATCCTAAAGCACTAGATAGGGCTAAGGTTGCCACTAAAACAGGAGCAGCTAATTGCAATTTCATGGTTTATTCCTAAATATGATAAATGTAGAAACAAAGGTCTTGAGTATAAATTTTCCAAAGAAAATGCTGCATTAACAGGTTAACACAGTATTCTTTACTATCAATCATAATTGTAATTATACCACATCTATGTTAAAAACCATAGTCAACTAGGTTTTATCCCTTCCTAGGTAAGAAAGCTGTAGTCTTTGGTGATAATACTCATGCGGCGGCTTTAACGAAGATTCTAACGCGGGAAATGGGGATTTATGTGGTGTGGGCTGGTACTTATTGCAAGTATGATGCTGACTGGTTTAGAGAACAGGTAAGCGAATATTGCGATGAAGTATTAATTACAGATGATCATGGTGAAATTGGGGATGCGATAGCGAAGCGCTCCGTAGGAATCGCTCGCGTCGAACCTTCTGCTATATTTGGTACACAGATGGAACGCCATGTAGGTAAGCGTTTGGATATTCCTTGCGGTGTGATTGCTGCACCAATTCACGTGCAGAATTTCCCTATTGGTTACAAACCTTTTATGGGTCTAGAATAATCATTGAGTCCGTTTTAACGGACTTCGGCTATTAGACTGGGAATTAATTCCCAGACGGATTAGAAAGCTAACTGATAATATTAAAAAATATCAGCTATAGCATGAGGAAAAATTCCACCATGTCCAACCAAACAAACCTAACTGATGCTCGTAATAACCTAGCTGACATCTGCGCTCAAGTAGTTGCAGATAGAGAAGTAATGATTATTACCCAACCTGATGGTAAAAACGTCGCCCTTATTGCTGCTGACGAATTAGAAAGTTTATTAGAAACTACTCATTTACTACGCTCCCCTAAAAATGCAGCGCGTCTTTTAACTGCTTTAGAAAGAGCAAAAGCCAGAACTTTAAAACCGCAAAATATTAACGAATTACGTCAGGAGTTGGGAATTGACGAAGAAGAAGAAGGATGAATCAAAACCCTCAGAAATTAAAATTCGGGATGCTGTATTTCATCCAGAATTTCGGGAAGACCTCGCTTTTTGGGTAGATACAAACCGTAAAACTGCGCTACGTGCTTTTGATTTAATTGAAGCAATTATGCGAGATCCTTTTACTGGTATTGGAAAACCAGAACCTCTGAAATATTTAGATTCAGATGCGTGGTCACGACGACTTACCCAGGAGCATCGTATTGTTTATTTAGTCAGTGATGATAGGATTGATTTTCTCCAAGCTAGATTTCATTATTAAAACTTGGGGAAGTATTGAATGTCAGTAACTCAGCCCTAAAGGGACTGAGCTTGCAAGAAATTTCAAGCTGTACTGACCAGTCTAAGTCTTTACTGACTACGTTTTTTGAGTCACGACACCCTGGAATGCGAAGCTAGTTCCCTGCTCTGTCGCTTGTGATTAAACAGTTTCAAAGTCACTGAAACAGTGTTGCAAGCCTAACAAGCTCTTAAAACATTGACGAAGCTAACATTACCCGCAAGGAGGGACTTTATGTCCAAAGTATTTGTAATTGACACCGACAAAAAACCATTAAATCCAATTCATTCAGCCCAAGCTAGACAACTATTAAGAAATAGTAAAGCAGCCGTTTTCAGACGTTTTCCTTTCACAATTATCTTAAAAGAATCTCGCCCGGATTTTTCGGTATCACCTCTAAGATTAAAAATTGATCCAGGGGCAAAGCATACGGGAATAGCATTAATCAACGATGCCACTGGTGAGGTTGTATTTGCTGCTGAATTAAAACATAGAGGTTTTGCAATCTGAGATTCTTTAACTTCTAGAAGACAATTAAGACGTTTTAGACGTGCTAGAAAAACTCGTTACAGACAACCAAGATTTTTAAATAGAACACGCAATCATGGCTGGTTAGCACCAAGCTTGCAAAGTCGGATTGAGAATATTAAAACTTGGGTTAACAAGCTGACTAAAATTGTCCATTTTGTTGCTATCAGTCAGGAACTTGCACGTTTTGATATGCAGTTAATGGCTAATCCTGATATTCAAGGTAGGGAATATCAACAAGGAACAAGAGCTGGTTACGAAACCAGAGAATACTTACTAGAAAAGTGGGATAGACAATGTGCCTACTGTGGAGTGAAAGACGTTCCTTTTCAAGTAGAGCATATTCATCCACGAGCCAAGGGTGGTAGTGATTCAATTACAAATCTCACTTTAAGTTGTGAAAAATGTAACACCAAAAAAGGAACGAAAGATATTAAAGATTTCCTCAAAAAAGACCCATCAAAATTGGAAAAAATCTTGAAACAAGCTAAAAGACCACTGGCTGATGCAGCCGCAGTAAACACAACTCGTTTTGTATTATTATTCGTTTTGAAAGCGACTGGATTACCTGTAGAAACGGGTTCAGGAGGTTTAACTAAATTCAATCGTAGTCAACAGAAACTAGAGAAAACTCACTCGATTGACGCGGCTTGTGTTGGTCAATCAACTCCAACTCTTAATATCAAAGGTGTTAAGCCATTACTAATTAAAGCTAACGGTCACGGCACTAGACAATCTTGCAGAACTGATAAATTTGGATTCCCAAATCGCCACTGTTCTAAGACTAAATTTCATTTAGGCTTTCAAACAGGAGACATCGTTAAATCAGTTGTCAAAACTGGTAAAAAAGTTGGCGAATACATTGGAAGAATTGCCACTCGCGTAACAGGAAGTTTCAATATCTCCACCAAAAATGGATTAGTCCAAGGAATTAGTTATAAAACCTGTAAAACTATCCACAAAAAAGATGGTTATGGCTACTCAAATTAAAAGATTCACTGCGCTTAAAACCGCTCGTGCCGCTTCCCTCTCAGGGCTAAAGCCGCTGAGTTTCCCACTTACCAGGTATTCTTATGAATGTTACCCATTATGGTGGGTAGATTCTGATAAAGCTGGAGATATTGACCCAGAAACATTAGAACTGAATCAAGAAACTGTTACCCGTTTGGAAAAATGGGCAGATATTTATGATGCAAGATTGAACTGGGAAGATCCTGCTAACTCAAGAGATTTGAATCCAGAAGAAAAAGCGGCTTTTGAAGCAGAAGGTATTAGTTTATGGAAACAACTGCAAAAAGAACTTGCACCTAATTATGAAGTTGTTTATTTTAGCGAAACACTGCGTAAGGTTGTAACTGATATGAATGAATCAGAATCTTTGTTTCCTATTTATGCTTAATAGGTTATGGGAGTTGCAAAAAACCTAGATGTGTAAGGGTTTAGCTCATGCTTTACCCCTACCTATTGAATCAAACAATTAAGCCATTTTGAATTAAATTCCCATCACTGTAATTGAGAACCAAGATTATTCATCAATACAATGAGGAATACCCAAAACTGCACAAGGAAAATTCTTACCTAGTGTTGCAATTATTGGATGATGACTAGATTGACAGCCTAAAAAGAGAATATCAGCAGTTTCCAATTGCACAACTTTTTTTAGTTCTTTAGCAAGATTGCCAAATCGTAAATGAGATTTAAAATCACCTTGCCATTCTTCGGCTAGAGTTTTTGCTTGCCACAGAATTCTGTCTGCTTCCTTGAGAGAAATTCTAGATTCTCTTTCTAACTGCGTTAAAATTGCTGTTCCTTTTGGTTGATTTAATCGCAATGTCACTGACTTTGATATATTGCTCAATTCACATTCTAATGGAGGTTTATTTTCAGCAACATTGAATATATCAAAAGATTGATGATTGAGGTTTTCTTCTACTACATAAACGGCTTGAACTGTAACTTGAGAGTTAGTGGCTAAACTCGTTTGGTGGGCAATCCAACAAGCAATATCTAGGGCTGTATGACTTTGAGGTGAACCATCATAGCCGACAATTAAGTTAGCTGATTTTGTCCTTGAACCTCTTTTAGAAAAAGATTTTTGAGCTTCTGGTATTAATACCATTTGTTCAATTAGGTCATCACGACCAATAGCACTTTGTAACCGGGCTAAAATTGGCTTAATTTTCACAGTTTTAACTTCTCTCCCTTGAAACGATTAATCAATGAGAAGCGGGGGATGACAATTTCAAATTTTAGATTTATCTTTAAATCCAAAATCTCAAATTTATTAAGGAAGCCCCAATCATAACTGGTATTACAGCCAAGATTTTGGAGGTTCCTTCCATTGCCGACGGAGTTAGCTGACGGGCTAAGACTGGAAGGTGTCTCTCATTAAGATTAGCCCCATATATTTGGTTCCTCCGTTTCAAATTCAGCTTTCATGAATTTGGATTAGGCTACCCACTAAAAATATAGTAATACTATTACACTAGGTTTAGATAAAGTCAAGTTGAAGAATATTGAGGATATGCTTGTAGTGAGCGGCTTTATTCCTAATTTTTCCTATTTTTCCTAATATTTAATGATTTAAACTATTTTCATTTAACAGAAATTCAAAAGTTAGAATTTAGCGATAATTCCTGATTAAACAGCCTTAAAATGCTATCTATCAAAATTTTTTGTCTGTGATCATTTGTTTACAATACATATTAACCAGTAGTTGGAGTTGAAATAAGTTAGAATTTGCTTACTCCCTTCCCAGTATAAGATTACCTATCTTCTTCCTTCTTCCTTCTTCCTTCGTGTTCTTCGCTCCTTCGTGGGCCATTACCCATTACCAATTACCCATTACCCATTACCCATTACCCATTACCCATTACCAATTACCCATTACCAATTATTAAGCAGTTACCTTTTCACTTTCCAAACGAGCTAATCTTTCAGCCAATAGTTTTTCCAAAGAAATCAAAGCCTTAGTGAAACCATCAATACCTTCTGAGAGTTTATCAGAAGCCATGCGATCGCCATTGTGCATTTGATCAAAAGTAGCTTGATCAAGAGAGATTTTGGCAATTGATAAATCGGCTACCTTGGCAGGATCAAGTTTGCGGGGTAATTCGGCAACAGTATTTTGCAATTCTGTTAACAAACCGGGAGAAATAGTCAGCAAATCACAACCAGCTAATTCAGTAATTTCGCCAATATTACGGAAACTAGCGCCCATCACTTCAGTTTTATAACCAAACTTTTTATAGTAGTTATAAATGGTGGTTACAGATAAAACTCCTGGATCTTCCGCTGCTGGGTAGCTATCCCGGCCAGTATCTTTTTTGTACCAGTCAAGAATTCGACCAACGAAAGGAGAGATTAGGGTGATACCAGCTTCAGCACAGGCGATCGCTTGGTGCAGACCAAATAGTAAAGTTAAGTTACAGTGAATACCTTCTTTTTCCAAAATTTCCCCAGCTTTGATACCTTGCCAAGTAGAGGCAATTTTAATCAAAACCCGTTCTTTAGAAATACCAGCAGCTTTATACTGAGCGATTAAATCCCTGGCTTTAGCTACAGTAGCATCTGTATTATAGGATAACCGAGCATCTACTTCTGTAGAAACGCGACCGGGAATAATTTGTAAAATCTTCAATCCAAAGGATACAGCCAAGCGGTCAAAAGCTAGAGATACTACCTGTGCTTGACTAGCGCCAGCACCAGCATCTTTCTTAGCTTTGAGTAAAGTTTGATCAACAATATCCTGATATTCCGGCATTTGTGCCGCAGCGGTAATCAGTGAGGGATTGGTAGTAGCATCTTGAGGTTTAAACTGTTCAATTGATTGGATGTCTCCGGTATCTGCTACCACAACGGTTACTGCCCGTAGTGCTTCTAGTAAGTTCTTAGGCATAATATATTCCTTAGTCAGTTGTCAGTTGTCAGTTGTCAGTTGTCAGTTGTCAGGGTACAGGGAGTAACAATTACCAATTACCCATTACCAATTACCCATTTTAGATGCGTCATGCCGTAATTGGCTGTCCAATGGAATGCACTTTAATTAAACTTGTTGTTCCAGATTGACCAATGGGGACACCAGAGGTAATTACAACCTTGTCTCCTTCCTGGACTAAACCACTTTCTACAACAGTATCAACCACATTCACAAACATTTCTTCAGCATTGTGAACAGGTTGAATCAGCAGCGGTTCTACACCCCAAGATAATGCTAATTGACGGTAAGCAGTACAATCAGAAGTCAGGGCAATAATCGGCGTGCTGGGACGGTATTTAGAAACCAGTTTAGCTGTACTTCCTGATGTGGTATTGCAGAGAATCGCTTTAGCACCAGTTTCATAAGCAATGCGACATACCGCTTGAGATACTGATTCTGTCACCGTCAGACTACCCGCTGTAGGAGTCCAAGAATGTCTATTTCCTTCTTGGAGGACTGTTTCTGTTTTTAAGGCAATATTGTGCATAATTTGGACAGCAGCAATCGGATATTCACCCATTGCTGTTTCTCCAGATAACATCACTGCATCTGTACCATCCAAAATAGAGTTAGCAACGTCCGTGGCTTCAGCGCGAGTTGGATCAGGGGCGCTAATCATTGACTCTAACATTTGGGTAGCTGTAATCACTGGTTTACCAGCTTGATTACACCGACGAGCAATTTCTTTTTGAATTAGGGGAACTTCATAAATCGGTACTTCCACCCCTAAATCACCACGGGCAATCATGATACCGTCAGCAGCTTCCAGGATAGCATCTAAGTTGGCTACAGCTTCCGCCCGTTCGATTTTAGCAATGAGGCGAATTTTTGAGCCAGCCCCTTCAATCATGCGGCGTGCGGGTTCGAGGTCTTGGGGAGATCGCACAAAGGACACTGCAACCCAGTCTACTCCTAATTGGATCCCAAATCGTAAATCCATCAAATCCTTTTCTGTGATTGAACTCAGAGGTAAAGGAGTTGAGGGTAAATTTACACCTTTGTGAGAAGAAATCAAACCGCCAATATTTACATGAGCGCGGATTTTATCAGCGTCACGACTGGTAACAGTTAACTTAACTCGACCATCATTAATTAAAATCGGTTCACCACATCGCATCATGGCGAATAGAGTTGGTAGAGGTAAGGGTAACTCATCAATAGTATCGCCCTTCTCTTGTAAAACAAAAGTCACCTCAGTCCCAGCTTCTAACATTAGCCCTGCCGGTGGTAATATCCCCAACCGAATCTTTGGCCCACACAAATCCTGCATAATTGCAATTGGCTTGTGTAAATCTTTGCTAATCCGCCGCAGATGATGAAAGGCTTGGGCGTGAACCTCATGTGCGCCATGAGAAAAATTCAACCGTGCCATATTCATTCCCGCTTTTACCAAAGCTTCTAACTTCTCAGGTGAAGATGTAGCAGGTCCAATAGTACAAACAATTTTTGTGCGACGCATAAGTATGTAAGGAGTAACGGTAAAGTAGTACACCCCGTTAAGCCCTGGATTAGTTATTAGTTATTAGTCATTGGTTATTGGTCATTAGTAAAATTCTTACCTATTACCTATTACCAATTACCCATTACCCATTACCTAAATCAACCCTTCTCTCTGTGCCATTGACAACATCAAGTCAACGACGCGGTTGGAGTAACCCCATTCATTGTCATACCAAGAAACAACTTTGAAGAAGTTGGAATTGAGTTCAATCCCTGCCCCTGCATCAAAAATACTGGAATGGGTATCACCCTGAAAATCAGTAGATACTACTTCTTCATCTGTGTAACCCAAAATACCTGCTAAGTCACCTAAAGCGGCTTTTTTCATCGCGGCACAGATTTCTTTGTAAGAAGTAGCTTTAGTAGTTTTAAAAGTTAAATCAACTACCGAGACATCAGGAGTAGGAACTCTAAAAGCCATCCCAGTTAACTTACCTTTCAATTCTGGTAACACCAAAGCCACGGCTTTAGCAGCCCCTGTAGCGGAGGGGATGATGTTTTGACCCGCACCTCGTCCACCGCGCCAATCTTTGCGACTGGGACCATCTACCGTGGGCTGAGTAGCTGTTGTCGCGTGAACTGTGGTCATTAACCCTTCAGCTAAACCGAAGTTATCATTAATGACTTTAGCAATGGGGGCTAAACAATTTGTAGTGCAACTTGCATTAGAAACAATTAAATCTTTTACGGGGTGAAATAGATGATGATTTACACCCATGACCATTGTTTTTACTTTCTCTGGTTCTTTTGTCGGCGCAGAAATTACTACACGCTTTGCACCTGCTTTCAGGTGATTTTCCGCACCAGCATAATCTGTGAACAGTCCTGTAGATTCCACAACGTAATCTACACCCAATTTACCCCAAGGTAATTCTGCGGGATTTCGCATGGATACACAAGGGATAAAATGACCTTCAATGACAATACCGTCTTCTCTGGCTTCAACGTTGCTTTTCAATCTACCGTGTGTAGAGTCGTACTTGAGGAGATAAGCAAGGTTATCGGGGGGAACTAAATCGTTAATACCGACAAACTCAATATTAGGGTTAGTAAGACCGGCACGTAACACAAGTCTACCAATACGACCGAATCCATTGATACCAATTTTCAACTTTGTCAAAATTAAACCTCCTGTGTTTAGAATTTCAGCAACCGATAACTGGCCGGGTTTATTTTAGTCTGACTTAGCTGATTCTTACAGTCACAAAAGGCATAAAGTTAATTTAACTGGCATATTTTAAGGTTTAGTTTTTGGTTATTGGTTATGAGTGATGATTGGATACTCCGTTTAACTATTTATGTATCTGTATCAATATCTCACTTTTTCCCTGATTTCCAATCTTCACCACCAGGTAACTGAATTAACAGTTCAGCAATAGTTTTTGGTAATTCTTTCACAGAATATAGATGAGTCAACTGTAAAAAATTTCTAGCGATAGAAGTTACTTCATTTCTATTGACTATTTCTGCTAATTGAAATTCATTATAAATCCCATTCATTACTTCTAAACTAGCGTCA
>JAKOGY010000151.1 GCA_028658405.1 Dolichospermum sp. ST_sed8
AAATACTTGACAAAATCAGTCAGTTCCTAGCAGAGCGGGGAATGAAAGTCAGTGAGAAAAAGACAAAGCTAACCGCCTCGACAGACGGGTTTGATTTCCTCGGCTGGCACTTTAAAGTCCAGAATAACGGGAAGTTTAGATGCGTTCCATCAGCGAACAACTTTAAAACTTTTCGCAAGAAAGTAAAACTCATTGTCAACAACTCGAATTATGGTGCTACCACCAAGGCTATGAAATTAGCCCCTGTAGTTAGAGGTTGGAGGAACTACCACCGCTTCTGCAAGATGGATGGGGCGCGTAATAAGCTATACCACATCCAATACAGAGCATTTAGGGTATTCAACAAGGAAACAAAGCAAAATCGCCACACTAGCAAGCAATTACTAGATAAGGCATTCCCAGCAGTTCCCTACTCCGAAAACAAACACATCAATGTCAAAGGCGAGAAATCACCCTACGACGGAGACTTAACTTATTGGAGCGAACGTAACAGTAAGTTATACGACGATAACACCTCTAAAGCCCTCAAACGGCAAAACCATAAATGTGGTCATTGTGGGTTAAAAATGCTCAGTGACGAAAAGGTACATTTACATCATACAGATGGAAACCACCAAAACTGGAAAACTAAAAACCTTCTAGCCATTCACTTTCATCTGCCACAATTACATACACATGAGCAAAAGCGAAAGCTAAGAACGTCGGGAGCCGGATGCCGTGAAAGTGGCACGTCCGGATCTAACAGAGAGGGGCAGGGAATAATATCCCTCCTCGACTCTACCAAAATCCATGCCGTTGATAGAATTTTACGGCGCGATCATACGTTTTAGAATGATCCCTAAATTACATTCACGGTTTTGAGTACACAGTGTGACAAAATATGCTCCCGGCTGTGAATAATCATAACCCCGTAGGGAGACCCCGCCCCTACGAAGGTTGAAAGGGTTAAACACCCCAGCTTAGTGTTAGAGGACGCTGTGCTAGGACTTGGCTATAAAGCTCTTCTAATTGCGTGATGTTATCATTCAGGGTATAGCGTTCTAATATCCGCTTTCTCGCTTTTTCTCCCAGTAATGTTGTTAACTCTGGATGATCTTGGCATAGTGGTAATAGGGTTTTTAACTGCGATCGCACAGTTCTTGTATTAATTGCAACACCAGCACCCTTTTCTAAAACTTCCCCGTCTGCACCGACATCAGTAGCTAAACAGGCTAAACCACAGGACATTGCTTCTAATAGAGATAAGGATAAACCTTCTACCAAAGAAGGTAAAATAAATACATCAGATCCTCGTAAAATTTCGATACGGCGATTTTCGTCAGCGATAAATCCTAACCAGATGATGCCATGTTCTCGCCCATAAAATGACTCTAGGGCAGGCTTTAATGGACCATCACCCACAATCAGTAGTTTGCTATTAACTCCCATATCTGATTGCTTCCAAGCCCGGAGGAGAGATTCAACATTTTTCTCCTGAGCAATTCTTCCTTGATAAACAAACAAACGTTCAGCACTAAATTCAGCTTTAACTTGGGAAGTACCGGGAGAATATTTAACAGGATCTACACCATTAGGAATTACAGCAATCTTTTTTTCTCTAACTCCCATACTTGATAACAATTCCCGTTGAATTTGGGAAAAGATAATTACGCGATCATAATGATCCAAGAAAGGAGCGTAAAGTTGATAAGCTAAAAGTTGGGTACTGGATAATAATTTTGCTCCCTTACCTGCGAATGGAGTGTGGAAAGTCGCAATTAGGGGCAAATTTAATTCTTCACAAATCTCTGGTAAAAAAAAGTCTAAAGTTGATAAAGTCAGAGAAGCGTGAACTATATCTGGCTTAATTTCTCGCAAAGAATCTTTTAAAACCTTAGTGGCTTTAAAAGAGGGAATTGTGTAAACCTGAGACTTGTAAATAAATGGCAAAGGAACTTCATTAGGCCAGTTATCTGTTGTCGTTTCTTCTTCAGCAAAGTGGAGAAAACTAACCTCATGTCCTTTGTCTAGCAATCCGTTGGTAATTTCTCGGCTGTAGGTGACGTTACCGCAAAAGGGGGTTTTTTTTCCAATCCAAGCTATACGCATTCTTCAGTTATCTATAAAAAAAAGCGAGTGTAAACTATACTGTTTTTATTAATCCAGTTGTCGTAAATGAATTTTTGTTGATCACAAAAACTCAGATATCTCTAATTTGAAACCTCAAATAATCTTGGCAATTAAAAATTCAATAAATAGCTTTATTAATGATGCTAATAAGTTATAAATTTTTTAACTTGATTACAAATTAATATGCTGATTATTTAGTTTATCTCCAGCAAGCATTTTGCATCTTGCTGGACTAAGTTTAGCATGAAACTCAAGAGTTTGATGCAGTTTTTGGCTATTTGCCATCTGAGGAATCACCAGAATTGTACCAGGTAAAGAGACCGCCGACTAAGACGATAGCAGCTAATGTAAAAAATACTGCTTTTAAGCCGACAAAGGTTTCAGCTACACCTGCTAAAGCCAAAGGTAGGGAGAGAGCAATATTAATTACATTATTTTGCAGCCCAAATACTTTACCGCGCATAGCTGCCGGTGTTTCGGTTTGGATTGCAGTTTGCATGGGTATACCCACCAAAGCACCAAATACTCCCACTAAAGCGATGAATAGCAGCACAGGTAAGAGTTGGGTGGTAAACAGTGATAAACCAATCAAAGATCCTGCCACACCGAGACAACCCCAAAAACTGAGTTGTTTATAGGAAAAGCGTTGCCCAAATTGACCGAGAATTGTCGCCCCAATCGCTACACCTATACCAGCAGATGCTAGTAAAAATCCGAATTGAGAGGCTTTCATATTTGGGATAATTTCTGCCATGCGAACTGCAAGCACAGTCAGGGCTGCAAAGACAGAAAATAAAATAATTAGTTGTAATAAAGCATTACGGATGCGATGGTTTTCTTGGAGATAACGAAACCCGTCGCGCAAGTCTGAAAAAACATGAGGAAATTCTGTTTCTGGGGGGTGGGGTTTTTCATTAGTTCGCAGTAGAAATAATATTAACCCAGCGATCGCATAACTACCACCCACCAAAATTTCCTTACCCAATCCACCAGTACCACCTAATTTTGTCCAAAGTCCATCTGCTAATGCTAAAACTGGTTCTCCTACAGCAAAACCAACAATTACCGAAGCCATCATTGTTGTTGTGTAGAGAGAATTAGCCGAAAGCAAATCCTGTTCTTGCACTATTAAAGGAATAGCCGATTGTTCTGCTGGTGCGAAAAATTGTGTCAAGGTAGAAACCAAAAAAGTCACACCTAAAATAATCAAAAACCCCACTGGTAAAACTCCCACAGGCTGCCAATCGTGGGTTAACCATAGTAAGGGAGGAATGAGCAAAACCAGAATACCACGCCAAATATTTGATGCTACCAAGACAACTTTTTTTGACCAACGATCTACAAAAACTCCAGCTACAGAACCAAATAATATGGCTGGAATAGTAAACGCCATCATTAAAGCCGAAACCCAACCGCTAATACTTTGATCACTAGCTTGAAATTGGCTATTAATCAAGGCAATCATTAATACTAAATAAACTTTATCAGCTAGTTGACAGAAAACTTGACCTGCCCAAAGAGCGAGAAAGTTTGGGTTTTTTAATACAGGTAAAAAACCCACCTGTTGATTATTTGCTGAAAATGTATCTTCAGAATCAGCATCTATCAATGGTAGTGTTGTCGGTATTAATTCCGTTGTGACTGGGGCATTTTCCTGAACACCATTATTTTTGCCATTTGTCTGCGTAATTTCTGATGGTTTGGGAATTTCTGAAGTGCAATTCCCATCCTCAGAAACATCATTTAGTGACATTTCTGGACTATGAATATGACTAAGTTTAGGTGAAGAGGCAACATTATGATCTGATGCTCTATGCTTTTTTTTAGCGTCGCTAGGTGAGTGAGTTCGGCTTTTTTTATCTAAATCAGACGATTGCATCATGGTTAGTGGCAAAATAGGAGTCAATCAAAGTGGCAGAGCGAATAGGTTGCCCTAAATGATACTGGACGTACTGACGCAAAATTTGCTCAACAGCTAACCATCCAGAATCTGAGGCTGCATCTATTTTCATTATCTCTGTTTCCGACAGATGTTGAAGCATAACCAGTTGTTTCCCATTTAACCGACGAGAAATAATTGGTAACTCCTGCTGATGAAAAACTGTTTCATAGCTAGGGTTAGAGGCACAGGTTTGGGCTATTTCTGCATTTTCCCATTTCCCCTGCTCTATTTCTTTTCGCAAACTTTTCCAAGCATCTAAACAAATTATCCCACCGGAGGGAATACTAAATCCAACTTGCCATTGAGGATTTGTCCAGTCTGGAGTTAATAGACGTTGGGTTAAGCAACAAGATTCTACTTGTGGGGTGAGTCCTGCTAAATTTAAAAGCTGAAATACACCTTGTGCTAAATAAGCAACTATACATTTTATCTCTGTTTTGGGTATATCTTCTAACCGCTGAAGATGTTCATTAAATAACTCATAAATTTCTGTTTGGGGTTGTTCGCTTAAAGCTTGACACAAAACTATTTCAGCTAAATATTGACTAGCAGCTAATTTACCCAAATCTTTAGATAAACCGGGATAAGTTTTTATAGTTTCAGCTTGAGTAATTCTATCGAGATTTCTGCCTTGGGAAATGAGTAATTCATTGACGACAAACATTCCCATTCTTCCACCCAAGCTGGAGTTTTGTTTCCGCGCTCCCGTTGCAACTGCCCGAATTAGCCCAAATTCTTGAGTTAAAATTGTGACTATTTTGTCTGATTCTCCCAGAGCCTGCGCTTTGAGATTAATACCAATTGCTTTATAGGTTTTAGTCATTTTAGTCAGTGGTCAGTGGTCAGTTGTCAGTTGTCAGTGGCAAAATAAATTACAACTGACAATGAGTAAATGACTACTCGCTTTTTTCTTGTTCTGGGTTATGGCGTTGACGAAGTAAATCCACACCACGAGATGTGCCTAATCTAGTTGCACCAGCCATAATTAAATCTAAAGCTTCGTTGTGTGTACGAATACCTCCTGATGCTTTGATGCCTACTCGATCTTTTGTGATTTCCTTTAAAAACTTAATATCGGCTACAGTTGCACCACCATTCCAACCTGTACTGGTTTTCAAGAATGCTGCACCCGCGTCCATAGCTAGTTCCGCAGCTATTTGTTTCTCTGTATCTGTGAGGAGGCTAGTTTCTAAAATTACCTTAACAGGCTGTCCGGCTTCTTCGCAAATTGTGGCAATTTCTCGGTGAACTTCCTCTGTTTTCCCGGCTTTCAACCAGCCTATGTTAATCATTACATCCAACTCAGTAGCGCCATTATCTACTGCTTCCTTAGCTTCATATAACTTTACATTTGAAGTATTTGCACCATTGGGAAAGCCAATAACTGTACAAATTTGAGGATTTTTTTTATACAGTAGCTCTGCTACTTGCTTGACATAACAGGGATTTACACAAACTGCTGCAAAGTTATATCTATATGCTTCGTCGCACCATTGACTTATCTGCTCTGGAGTTGCAATTGGTAATAACAGAGAGTGGTCAATAAATGGCGCAATATCAATGTTTGGATAGTCTGCTGCCATCGTTTTTTCTTTTGGTGTAGAGTTGATTAAACTTGATGAAAATTAAAGTATTTCTTTTATATTAAACCATTAACAACCACAAGATCCCCGACTTCTCTAACAAATCGGGGATCTGAAGTCTTATGAGTCAGTATTTATAAAGTCAAGAATAGTTTGCGCTAATGCCTTTGCTGCTAAGTATGGAACACCATTACCAACGGTTTTAAACATATTGGTAAGTGACATATTTTCTGGAAGTGAAAAATTAGCGGGTAAAGATTGAATTGCTAAGGCTTCCGCTACAGAAATCCGTCTAATTTTGTAAGGATGTAAATGTACTTCGTTATTACCATAGCAAGCTGTGGGAGAATAACGCCAACGGTGTAGACGTTTAAATGATTTTTTGGAATCATCTCCTTCGGCAATAGTAGCAAATTTAATTTTACCTGCTCTTGGTTGGAAATGATGTTGACCATTGGCATGATTAATAACGTCATTTTTTCTAAACCAATATTCAACGGTTAGTTGTTGAGGAATATTTTCAGGACAAGGAATTAGGGAATCTTCTTGAAATGGTTCGCATTTATGCCAAGGATAATCAAATACTTTGTTTTGAGGATATAAAATATATTTTTCCCAAGGAAAGGTAAAATCATCTTTGATTTTCATGTCTTTGAGAAAATTATCTTTAAAGCCGATTAAAATAATTCTATCTCTATCTTGAGGCACACCATATTCAATCGAATTGATTAACCGTTCTGTTAATCTATAACCTGATTTTTGTAATTTAATTTTTAGTTCTTCAAAAAATAATCTATGTTTGGTTGTCCTCCACAAACCTTTGACATTTTCAAATAAAAAGAAATCGGGTAAGTTTTTACAAATTAATTCAACATAAGCAGATGAGAGTTTACCGTTATCCCCTAAATATCCTTTGTTTTTACCACCAATCGAAAAATCAGGACAGGGTGGACCACCAATAAAGCCTATTATATTATTTGATTTTCGTGAATTTTTGACTAATTCATCTAATCGTTGTGCTGGTGTTCCTACTATTAATTTACTTACGTCTGCGGCTTCACCTTCATGATATCCATATTCAGGTTGGGGGAGGTTGAGTTTGTCCCGTGAATAGCGATATGCGGACATGAATGGAGGGAAGATTTCGTTGACATAAGCGATGTCATAGCCGCTAGTTTCAAAGCCTAAATCGAGGAAGCCTGAGCCGGAGAAGAAGGAGAAGATAGAGAGATGATTGATCATTAAAAACTTTTGCAATCTTTTTATTTGTTCGGTAATCCGTACACTAGGACTTGTTGCGATTGTATATGAGCATTCGCTAAATTAGCACTTAGGAATTCAATAGTGATCAACAGTTAACAATTAGGAAGTTATTTATGAGCATTTATAGTTCTAATACTATTCGTTGGACTAATGGACCGTATGCAAATAAGTGAAAAAAGTTAAATTATTAACTTTCATATAAATCCGACAGGGAATTAATTCCCTGTCTAATAGCTCAAGTCTACTAAAGTAGACTAAAGATTTATTTTTGATCTTCAGTCCACTTGAGTGAACTTTGGCTATTAGCCTGCGATTTCAATCGTAGGCGGTTTAGTTGCATAGTACAAGAGTTGAACTATTCAATAATTTCGTCATATTGATTTAAATCGTCTTCCGGTAATTGTTTAATTTCCATAAACACATCCTCCAAAGTTTTTTCATCTAGCCATTGATGACGCTCTTTTGTATAATCTCCTTTGCCAGGGCTAAAATATTGAATAAAACGAATAGTATCGGCAACTCCCAAAGAATTAACTAAAGCATCATAGCCTTGTTTGATAATTTCATTTTGTGTTTTCATCATTGCTTTCCTCTGCTTGTATTACTTCTGCCAGCCATTGCACAGGGTTGTTAATTTTGACATTAATCAATTGAGAATTTCTTTGATATTTTTTGAAAAGTCTATCATCTGTTGTCAAAAATATATCTGCCTGACTTCTTTCCGCACTAGCAATGTGGTTAGCATCATAGCTAGAAAACCCTAATTTTTCGAGTTCGGCAGTTCTATTTTCAATGAAGGCGCTATTAATAACTTTAATTTTAGCAATCAAGAGTAATTTTTTGACATTTTGTAGTCTTTCTAAATCAGGTGTTTGATTCAATTCAGATATTAAAGCACTACTGTTGATTAATTTCCAAGTTCCTGATTGACATTGACTTAGAATTGTCATAATTGCCTGTGTTTCTACATAAATACGAGATTGTATTTGATCATCAAATGGACGATTGAGACAACAAGCATCAAGATATATTCTATATTGTGTAATCATGGTGTTTTATCATCTGGGTCATAACTAGAAGGTGTAAAAAAATGTATAAACTACAAAGAATATTCAGCGGATTTGTATTACTACTCGTATATATACCATCCTGGATCATCAATTCAATTGTTAACGTTAAATATCTTTGCAAAAAACGTCAAGCACTAGCAAAACATCAAGAAATTTTGGATTGGGTAAAAACTCAAAATATACCATTAGATAGTAGTGAAGCTTTGAAATTACCTGATCATCTGGTAGATATTAGTTATAATGGACTAGTGCAAGCCCTGCACACATCCGAAGGTACTTACTGTGTAGCAATCATGATTCAAAATAAATATACCATAAGTGCAACGTACAGGGTTAAAGGTATATTTGCTTGTGATTTCCCCTTGAATCCCAGATATTTGACCAAAATTCCTGATATTTGTCACCGTATCAATATCTTAGGAGAATACCAAAAACCATATAAAGCGGCATGGGCATTTACAAATCTTGAGGTTGATAAGCAATATAATGATTGTTTATTTGAAGTTCATCGTTAGTTGGGCTAATTAGCCTATAATCATCAGTATATATTTACTTGCGCTAAATTTACATCTAAAAATATACCAACTACTTGATGATTTATACTTAGGAAAACTTAACTATAATTAAAAGCATATTTTTAGGGAATGGTGAACTATAATCTGATGTGCAGTTAAATGAATTAAAAATATACTGGATAGAATATTTAGTTAAACTCAGATAAAACAATACTATATTGATTGCGGTGGGATGAAAAATCATCGAATCACTAAAAATTCAATTTATTAGTAATTTAAGCATTACTGTTGAGTATTAACTGGCTAGAACTTCAGTTGAATAGAGTGCAAACTACATGGGACAAGGTTTTTTACAAATTGCTTTAACGCTGTGTATTGTCGTATTAATTACGCCCATACTAGGAAAATACATAGCCCGCGTTTTTTTGGGAGAAAGGACAATCCTTGATCCTGTTATGAAACCCATAGAGGCAATAATTTATATTTTAGGGGGTGTGGGCAAAAAAAATGATATGACAGGTTGGCAGTATATCCGAGCCTTGTTATACAGCAACTTTGTCATGGGTGTGATGGTTTATGCCCTCCTCTATTATCAAAAATTTCTGCCCTGGAATCCCAATGAACTGGGGAGAATGAGATGGGATTTATTACTACATACCACCATTTCCTTTCTCACAAACACCGACCAACAGCACTACGCAGCAGAAAATACCTTTAGTTATTTTAGCCAAACATCGGCTTTAGGCTTTTTGATGTTTACCTCAGCGGCTAGTGGTTTAGTAGTGGGAATTGCCTTTATCCGAGGTTTGACAGGGAGAAAACTGGGGAATTTTTATGTTGATTTTACCCAGGCTATCACTAGGATTTTACTACCTTTATCTATGATTGGGGCGATCGCTCTCATTATTTCAGGTGTCCCCCAAACTTTAGCCAAAACCCTCGTAGTAGAAACCTTAGAAGGGCGAATTCAGTATATAGCTAGGGGTCCAGTAGCATCCTGGGAAATAATCAAAATGTTAGGTGAAAATGGCGGCGGCTTTTTTACAGCTAATTCCGCTCACCCCTTTGAAAATCCCAATGGTGCTTCTAACTTAATAGAAATCATCGCCATGCTGGCCATTCCCACATCCTTAATTTACACCTATGGAGTATTTGCCAACAACCTTAAACAAACCTGGTTATTATTCTCAATGGTGTTTATGATCTTTGTGGTTCTCATTGGCATTACAGCCACAGGAGAATTACAAGGAAATCCCTTGATTAACAATGCTTTGCGATTAGAATTACCCAATCTAGAAGGTAAAGAAGTCAGATTTGATTGGGCGCAAACTGCATTATGGGCAATTACAACTACCGCTACTATGTGCGGCGCTGTGAATGGAATGCAGGATTCTCTCATGCCCAATGGCACATTTTCTAGCTTATTCAACCTATTTTTACAAATAATTTGGGGAGGACAGGGAATAGGAACAGCTTATCTTTTCATTTACCTGATTCTTACCGTTTTTATCACTGGCTTAATGGTAGGGCGGACCCCGGAAATTTTTGGGCGCAAAATTGAAAAACGGGAAATTGTTCTGGCTAGTGTAGTGCTATTAATTCACCCCATGATGATTTTAATTCCCAGTGCGATCGCTTTAGCTTATCCTATATCCTTATCAGGAATTAGTAACCCAGGTTTTCATGGTATTTCCCAAGTAGTTTATGAATATGCCTCAGCAGCAGCTAATAATGGTTCTGGCTTAGAGGGATTAAATGACGGAACATTATGGTGGAATTTAAGTACAACAGTCAGTATTTTTGCAGGACGTTATATACCTATTATTGCCCTGCTTCTCTTAGCTGATAGTATGTCTGAAAAACAAGTAGTCTGTGCAAGTCGCGGAACTTTGAAAACTGATTCTTTACTATTCACTGGTATTACCGCTGGTATTACCCTAATTTTAGGAATCCTGACATTCTTCCCCGTTCTAGCTTTAGGACCAATTGCTGAAGGTTTTAAACTCGCTGCTGGTAGTTAGATAGTCAGAAGAGATCCTACCTTACCAGTATAAGATTACCTATCTTCTTCCTTCTTCCTTCTTCCTTCGTGTTCTTTGCGCCTTCGTGGTTAATTTAATCTATATTCTTCTAGTGGGAAGGGAGTAAGGGAAATTTTCTTCTTTTTTCTTTCTTCTCCTGACTCGGTGACTCCTGACTCCTAAAGAATTACTAATATATGAATTCAAACGGAACTAACCCCAATTCTAAAGCTCCCCGTCCTCGTTATCGGCACAAGAAACGCAGAAAAACACGGGTAACTAACAAAGGACTGTATTTTCGGGCAATGCGTGATGCTTTTATTAAACTGTATCCCCAATATGCCATCAAAAATCCGGTGATGTTTTTGGTATGGATAGGAACGGTTATCAGTTTCTCTGTTACCATTTATCCCGAATTGTTTGGCCCAATAAATCAAAAAAACCCCTATCTTTTTAACGGACTATTAACAGGAATTTTATTATTCACAGTTTTATTTAGCAACTTTGCGGAAGCTGTAGCGGAGGGACGAGGTAAAGCCCAAGCTGATACTTTACGTTCCACCCAGTCAGCTACAGTTGCCAAAACTGTCACCGTAGACGGCACAATTACAGAAATTCCTGCCAATAATTTGAAGCGGGGAGATACTATATATGTCGTTTCTGGTGATATTATTCCCGCAGATGGTGAAGTGATCATGGGTGTCGCGTCTGTAGACGAATCAGCCATTACTGGCGAATCTGCCCCAGTTCTCAAAGAATCTGGTTCAGATGTTGCTAGTTCAGTTACGGGTGGTACACGCATCATTTCTGATGAATTGATTATTCGCGTCACTGCTGAACCAGGCAAAGGCTTTATTGACCGAATGATTGCTTTAGTGGAAGGAGCGGAACGCAGTAAAACACCTAATGAAATTGCTTTAACAGTATTATTAGCAGTTCTGAGCCTAGTATTTTTATTTGTGGTGGCAACTCTTCCCGCCTTTGCCTACTATGTTAATAGTCCCGTTAGTGTCCCCGTTCTGATTGCTCTTTTGGTAGCGCTCATCCCCACAACTATTGGCGGTTTGCTGAGTACCATCGGTATTGCCGGGATGGACAGGGTTGCACAATTTAACGTCATTGCTACCTCTGGCAGGGCAATAGAAGCCTGTGGAGATATCAATACCCTCATTCTTGATAAAACCGGGACTATCACCCTTGGCAACCGCTTGGCAGAGGAGTTTATTCCCATTAATGGCCATTCAATCACGGAAATTGCGAATGTGGCTTTGGCAGCTAGTGTCTTTGACGATACTCCCGAAGGTAAATCCATTGTCCGACTGGCTGAAAAGTTAGGTGCAAACTTTGATTTAGACCGCAAACAAGCACAGGGTATAGAATTTTCCGCTAAAACGCGCATGAGTGGGACTAATTTACCTGGAGGTAGGGAAGTGCGGAAAGGTGCAGTAGAAGCAATTAAAGGCTTTGTTCTTTCGCGTCATGGACAGGATACAACCGAATTAGATGTTGCCTATGAACAAGTTTCCCATCAAGGTGGTACACCCTTAGCTGTTTGTCTGGATCAGGAAATTTACGGTGTTATCTATCTCAAAGATATTGTTAAACCTGGTATCCGCGAACGATTTGACCAACTCCGACGCATGGGAGTGAGGACAATCATGCTCACAGGAGATAATCGGATTACTGCTTCTGTGATTGCTAAGGAAGCCGGAGTAGATGAATTTATCGCTGAAGCTACACCAGAAGATAAAATCGCTGTAATTCAACAGGAACAGGCTGAGGGTAAAATAGTAGCGATGACAGGGGATGGAACTAATGATGCTCCCGCTTTAGCACAAGCTAATGTAGGTGTGGCGATGAATACGGGAACGCAAGCTGCTAAGGAAGCTGCTAATATGGTGGATTTAGATTCTGATCCCACCAAATTAATTGATATTGTTAGTATTGGTAAGCAATTGTTAATTACCCGTGGGGCGTTAACAACGTTTTCTATAGCTAATGATATTGCTAAATACTTTGCAATTATTCCGGTACTTTTCACTGCTGCTAATCTAGAAAGTTTGAATGTGATGAAGTTAAGCAGTGTTAATTCGGCTATTCTTTCGGCATTGATTTACAATGCTTTAATTATTCCGGCTTTGATTCCTCTAGCATTAAAAGGTATTCAGTTTCGACCTTTGACAGCTAATCAACTTCTGCAACGAAATATTGTAATTTATGGCTTGGGTGGGGTAATTGCTCCATTTATTGCGATTAAATTAATAGATATGATGATCACATTTGTAGGTTTAGCGTAAATAATTATCTCTTGAATCCCTGAGAGGATGTATTAAAAGTCCTTTTGTCGGAATCAAAAGTTTTAGATCCCTCTAAATCTCCCTTAAAAAGGAGACTTTGATTCTGGTTTCCCCTTTTTTAAGAGTCCCTGAGAGGATGTATTAAAAGTCCTTTTGTCGGAATCAAAAGTTTTAGATCCCTCTAAATCTTCCTTAAAAAGGAGACTTTGA
>JAKOGY010000152.1 GCA_028658405.1 Dolichospermum sp. ST_sed8
CTGCAATGGCATTAATAAAATCCTGCTCCCTGCTCCCTGTTCCCTGTTCCCTGTTCCCTGTTCCCTGTTCCCTATTCCCTGTTCCCTAATAACCTGAGTTGGTTGTCTATCAATGGTAATGAAATTAGTCCGTAAAGCTTCGTGACGATGAATAATTGTTTGTAAACTTTGTTCTAACGCTGCAATTTGCAGACTTCCTACCAAACGTAAAGCAGTGGGTAGGTTGTATAAAACACTCTTTTGATCAAATTGCTCTAAGAACCACAAACGCTGTTGAGCAAAAGACATTGGTAAGTCGGAATTTTTTGCTCTCGGTAAAAGCGGTGGTGCTGAAAGTTCTAAATTTTCTTGTTGTAACTGCCCAATAATATAGGCTAATTCCTCTACAGTGGGAGCAGTAAACAACTCATACAATGGTAGTTCCACTTGGAAAATGTTGCGGATACGTGAAACTAATTGTGTTGCTATTAGGGAGTGTCCACCCAGTTCAAAGAAGTTATCATCAATACCCACTTGCTCAACTTTTAGCACTTGCGCCCAAATTTGGGTTAACAGTTCTTCAATAGGAGTCCGTGGGGCAACATATTTTTCTAGCAGTGTGCTTTCTAAGTCTGGTGCAGGTAATGCACGTCTGTCTACTTTACCACTAGGAGTTAATGGGAAGGACTGCAAAATGACAAAAGCACTGGGTATCATGTAATCTGGCAGTTTTGCTTTCAGGAATTGCCGCAATGCGCTAACTGTGGGTGTATAGTTTTGATGTGCGACTACATAAGCAACTAAGCGTTTATTGCCAGGAGTATCTTCACGGGCAATTACACAACATCCTTCCACATCTTCATGTTGACTTAGTGCTGCTTCCACCTCGCCTAACTCAATGCGGAAACCGCGTATTTTTACTTGAGTGTCAACGCGTCCTAAGTATTCGATGTTGCCATCTGGTAAATGACGTGCTAAATCCCCAGTTTTATACAATTTTGGATTTTGGATTTTGGATTTTGGATGATTGAATGGATTGGGGATAAATTTCTCATTGGTTAAATCTGGACGGTGGAGATAGCCTCTAGCTAAGGTGATACCACCAATGTACAACTCTCCAGGAATACCAATGGGTACAGGTTGTAAATTTTGATCTAAAAGATAAATCTCTGTATTAGCGATCGCTTTGCCAATGGGAGGCAATAGTGGCCAAGTTTCTACTGGAGGAGAAAGTGTAAAAGCTGTAACTGCATGACTTTCCGATGGTCCATAATGATTGTGCAGAGTACAATTACCCAGCTTCCTCAACCACTGAGAAATCGCCGGAGTAATCTGCAATTGTTCACCAGCAGTAATAATTTCTTGCAAGTGAGTTGCAAATAATTCACTATCAACGGCTACTTCAGCTAGTTGTTGTAGAGCGACAAAGGGAACAAACAATCTGGCAACAGCTTTTTCTTCCAGAAAACCTAATAAAGCCAAGGCATCCCGGCGTAATTCCTCTGTAATTAACACTAATGTACCGCCAGAACACCAGGTAGAGAAGATTTCCTGGAAGGAAACATCAAAGCTAATAGGAGCAAATTGTAGAGTTTTTGCGTCCCGTGCCACTGTGGTATTTTCCAATTGCCAAAGAATCAAATTACACAATGGCAAATGATTCATGGCTACACCCTTGGGTTTACCTGTAGAACCAGAGGTATAAACCACATAAACTAAGTTATGGGTTTGTACAGCAGAGATGGGATTTTCTTGATTTAATTGGGAAATTACTTGAGTGTCAGTATCTAAACAGATAAGTTTCGCTTGATGCTGAGGTAGTCTGTTGAGAAGTGACTGTTGCGTTAACAACACTGAAACTTGGGCATCTTCTAACATGAAAGCCAAGCGTTCAGTAGGATATTCTGGGTCAAGTGGCACATAAGCACCAC
Organism: Dolichospermum sp. ST_sed8; assembly: GCA_028658405.1. Lineage (GTDB taxonomy): Bacteria > Cyanobacteriota > Cyanobacteriia > Cyanobacteriales > Nostocaceae > Dolichospermum. The sequence goes on from JAKOGY010000152.1 coordinate 1,911, forward strand.
CAGCTTTGAGAATACCCAATATTCCTACAACCATTTCTAAAGAACGCTCAACACAAATACCTACCAAAACATCAGGTTTCACACCCAAAGATTGGAGGTAATGCGCTAACTGGTTAGCACGGCTATTTAATTCATAGTATGTTAGTTGTTGATTACCAGACTCCACTGCTACAGCATGGGGTGTACGCTTTGCTTGTTCCTCAAATAACTGATGGATACACTTATCAAAGGGAGATTCAGTTTGAGTATGATTCCATTCTGTTAATAGTTGGTATTTTTCAACTTCTGTGAGTAATGGTAATTGAGAAATTTGCGCTTTGGGATTAGCAACAATTCCGGTAAGTAATGTTTGGAAATGTCCTAACAACCGAGCGATAGCAAAATCATCAAATCGGCTAATATCATAACTAATTCTTACCAGTAATTCCTGACTAGGAATCACCATAATTGTTAAAGGATAATTGGTTTGCTCGATAGCCTGAAGGTGATCTATTGAAAAACCATAATTGTTTTGTGGTGCTGCTTCATTTACTGGATAATTATCAAAAACAATAAGACTCTCAAATAAGGACGTTCCTCTAGGAACATCACTCAATCCTTGAATATCTACCAATGAGCTATAGGAATATTGCTCAGACTCAACTTGCTGTGTTTGCAAATCCTTTAACAAAGCTAAAACTTCAGTTTCAGTCCAAGTTTTAATTCGTACGGGTAAGGTGTTGATAAAGAGTCCTACCATTGACTCTACACCCATTAGAGATGGTGGACGACCAGATACAGTAGCACCAAAAACTATATCTGGTTCTTGACTGTAGCGAGATAACAGTAAAGCCCAAGTTCCTTGCACCAAATTATTCATCGTCAGTTGATGCTGTCGGGCAAAAGTCTGTAAAGCGGCTGTTTGTTGCGCTGTCAGTTGAATTTTTTGTTCTTTGTAACTAGAATCTAACTGTTTGCGGTTTGGGGATAATTTATCAACTGTTAAAGAAGTGGGTGCGGTAAAACCTTGGAGTTTTTGTCTCCAAAATTCTTGAGCTTGGTTAAAGTCTTGTTGTTGTAACCAATCAATATAGTTGCGGTAGCCTATAGCTGGTGGTAATGTCTTAATTTCACCCTGAGAAATTGCTTGATAAAAATACAATAAGTCTTTGAAAATTAACGGACCTGACCAACCATCAAGCAATAAATGATGGAAATTCCAAACAAATTGATATTTATCTGCACTTAATTGAATGAGAATCAAGTTCATCAATGGTGTAACAGACAATTGGAAACTTTGTTGTCGCTGTGAATGCAATAAAAATTCTAGTTTTTGTTGTTGTTCTTGTGGAGATAACAAACGCCAATCATAAGTTTGTACTTTAACATCCACTTGCCGATAAACTACTTGCAGTGGTTGGTCTAATTGTTCCCACACAAAAGCAGTCCGCAAAACCGAATGTCTGGCTACTATTTGCTGCCAAGCTTGCTCAAAAGCTTGTATTTTGATATTACCACTCAAACTGTAAATTAACTGCTCAAAATATGCCTGAGAATCAGGAGCATACAAACTTTCAAACAGTATCCCTTCTTGCATGGGGGAGAGTGGATAAATATCTTCAATATTGCGCCAATTATTTTTGATTAAACTTGCTAATAGTTGGTCTAGTTCTAACTGGTTGAGCTTCACTAACGGGAAATCTGAAGGTGTATGACCTCCACTTTCAGGTAATGCACAATGGGCAATAAGTTCTTGCAAGGTATTGACAAATTCCTGTGCCATATTTTCGATAGTGGCACGTTGATGGAGATTTGTACTGTAAGTCCATTCTATTCGCAGCTTTTCTTCGGCAATAATGCTGTCAATTTCTAGCACATAAGCGCGGTTGTTTTGTAAACCGTGCATTTTTCCCGCAGACTTACTAGCAGCTTGCATCCAAGAAGATGTATTAATCTGTTGATCAAATTGACCCAAGTAGTTAAAACTGATTTCGGCTTGGGGTAATGTCTTTAGTTGGGTAGCAATTTCTGGATCTTGACTCAGATAGCGCAATAGTCCATAGCCAATGCCTTTATTGGGAATAGCCCGCAGTTGTTCTTTAACAGATTTTAAAGCATCCCCCAGAAAAGCATCTGCTAGATTGTCTGTAGTTGGGAGTTCTACCACTACAGGGAAGATAGTGGTAAACCAACCAATGGTACGTGATAAATCTACACCATCAACAATATCTTCCCGTCCATGACCTTCTAAGTTGAACAACACCCTCTTAGAGTTAGTCCATTTGCTCAAAACTAAGGCCAAGGTAGTCAGTAAGACATCGTTAATTTGAGTGTTGTAAGCTTTTGGTACATCTTGCAGTAAGGCACGAGTTTCTTCTTCACTTAAAGACAATAAGACGGTACTAGCTGCGGCAACATTATTTACCCCTTTTGTATAGTCCACGGGAATAGTAGGAACTGCGACGCGAGCTTCATTCAGCCAATAGGCCGCTTCAGATTTGAGAGTTTGTGATTGTGCATAAGCTGTTAATTGCTCTGACCAATCTTTAAAAGCAGTGGTTTTGGCAGGAAGTTGAATGACTTTACCTTGAGCAAGTTGCTGGTAAGCTGTTTGTAAATCGTCTAATAAAATTCGCCAAGAAACACCATCAATGGCTAAGTGATGGATAGCTATGAGTAATTGCGCTCTTTTGTGAATACCCAGATTAAAAAAGGCGACTTGCACTAGATTTTCTGACAGGTTTAAACTGGCCTGAAAGAAAGCTACTTTAACTTCAATGGCTGCTTTTTGTTCACTCTCTGGCAGTACAGATAAATCTATCTCAGAGAAAGCGATATTATCATTAGGCGCAGAGTGAATTTGTTGCCAAGTAGAGTCAGACTGTGTAAACCGTAACCGCAAAGCATCATGATGTACTAGCAATTGCTGTAATACTTGCTTTAATAGCTTCGGCTTGATGTCAGAGGGAACTGAGAGCAGGAAAGCTTGATTGAAATGGTGTGCCTCTAGGAGATTTTGCTCAAAAAACCAGTGTTGAATGGGTGTGAGAGGTAATGCACCTGTGACTAATTCCTGTTTGACTTCTATAGTCTTGACTGTACCGGCTACTGCTGCTAATTGGGCGATCGCTTGATGGGCAAAAAGTTGTTTCAGTGTCAGTTGCAGTCCGGCTTGCTTGGCTTTAGCGAGAATTTGGATACTGAGAATGGAATCTCCACCAAGTTCAAAGAAGTTATCGTAAATTCCTACTTGCTTAACTCTCAGCACTTCTGCCCAAATCTGCGCTAATATTTTTTCGGTTTGATTACGTGGAAGCACAAAACTTACTTCTAATCCCGCACGGGAATCTGGTGCTGGTAAAGCCCGACGATTTACTTTCCCGCTGGGAGTCAGAGGTAAAGATTCTAGCATCACAAAAGCATGAGGCATCATGTATTGTGGCAATTTGCTAGAGAGGAAAGAGCGCAACTGGCTAATGGTCGGTGAATGTTGTGGATTTCCGACTACATAAGCAACTAAGCGTTTATCTCCAGGATTATCTTCACGGGCAATAACAGAGCATATCTGCACATCTTCATGTTGACTCAGTGCTGCTTCTATTTCTCCCAACTCGATGCGGAATCCCCGAATTTTTACTTGATTATCAATCCGTCCTAAGTATTCAATATTACCATCTGGTAAATAACGCGCTAAATCCCCAGTTTTATACAATTTTGGATTTTGGATTTTAGATTTTGGATTAGGAAACGGATGAGAAATAAATTTCTCTTGTGTTAACTCAGAACGATGGAGATAACCTCTTGCTAACCCAATACCACCTATATGTATTTCTCCAGGCACACCTACAGGTACAGGTTGTAAATATTTGTCTAAAATGTATATTTCTACGTTGGCGATCGCTCTACCAATGGTTATTTTCTCGTCTTGATAACTACATTTAGCAATGGTCGCACATACACTAGCTTCTGTTGGTCCGTAGGCATTAAAGAAATTTCTACCTACAGACCATTGTTTCATTAATTCCACCGCACAAGCTTCCCCAGCCACAATAATAGCCTGTAGTGCTGGCAGTTCTTCCACAGGCATAACTGCTAATGCCGATGGTGGTAGGGTAATATGGGTAATCCCACAATGGTGTAATTTCTCAATTAATGCCTTTCCTGGCATCAGCGCATCTTTTGTACCCAGGTATAAAGCTGCACCTGAACCTAAAGCCATCAATATTTCTGAGATGGAAGCATCAAAACTAAAGGAAGCAAACTGAAGAACTCGACTATGAGAGTTTATCCCAAAAGTTTGAATCTGAGCTTGAGCAAGGTTACACAGTCCTTTGTGTTCAACCATTACACCTTTTGGTTTACCGGTTGAACCAGAAGTATAAATTAAGTTAGCTAAATGACAAGCTCTAACTTCACCGCTAGGGTTATTTTGATGGTTTTGGGCGATTTTTTCCCAGATTTCATCTAAACAAACCAGTTTTGCTTGATGTTGAGGTAACTTCTCAATTAAATGTTTTTGGGTCAGCAGTATGGAAACTTGAGCATCTTCTAACATAAAGCTCAAGCGGTCTTGGGGATACTCTGAATCTAATGGCAGATATGCACCACTAGCTTTAAGAACACCCAAAACTCCGATCACCATTTCGAGCGATCGCTCAACACAAATCCCCACCAGTATATCTGGTTTTACACCCAAAGATTGCAAGTAATATGCTAATTGATTAGCCCGACTATTCAATTGTTGATAAGTTAATTGCTGATTGTCAAACACCACAGCCACAGCATCCGGTGTTTTTTCCACCTGCTCCTCAAATAACTGATGGATACATTTATCAACAGCATAATCAGCTTGGGTATCATTCCACTCTATTAACAATTGATACTGTTCTGACGCAGTTAATAAAGGTAATTCCCGCACGTTCTGATCGGGATCTTTGACTATTGCTGCTAACAAAGTCTGAAAATGAGTGATCATCCTGGTAATAGTATCCGCAGCAAAAATATCGCTGTTATATTCCCAAGATCCAATTAATCCCTTTTGTGTCTGCCACGTTGAAAGACTCAAATCAAACTTTGCTGTACCCCTGTCTACTACTTTTGGAGTCAGACTAATACCAGGTAACTCTAGAGTATCCAGGGAGAAGTTTTCCAGCACAAACAACACCTGAAACAGTGGGTTATATCCTAGAGAACGTTCCGGTTTTAATGCTTCTACCACTTGTTCAAAGGGTATATCCTGGTGCGCGTGGGCATCCCAGACCACAGAACGGACTTTTTCCAGTAACTGTGAAAAACTGGGATTACCTGCCAACTGGGTACGCAAAACCAAAGTATTGACAAAAAAGCCAATTAATGTATCAATTTCTCGGCGATTGCGGTTAGCAAAAGGCGAACCAATACAAAGATCATCTTGACTACTGTAACGATGCAGTATCACAGCAAAGGCTGTTAACAGGGTCATAAACAAAGTCACACCCGACTTTTGACTGAGGGTGACAAGTTGAGAGGTTAAATCTGCATCAATGTTAAATTCTATACTCGCACCAGCGAAACTTTGCTCTGGTGGACGTGGATAGTCTGTTGGTAACTCCAACAAAGGAGGTGTGCCGGCTAACTGTTGTTTCCAGTATTCCAGTTGCTTGTCTTGAACTTCTTTAGTTAACCATTCCCGTTGCCACAGCGCAAAATCAGCGTATTGTATGGTTAACTCTGTTAAAGGGCTTGGTTTTCCCTGTATAAACGCTGGATACAGTGCTTCTAATTCTTTGAAGAATACCCCCATTGACCAACCATCTATAATGATGTGGTGCATGGTGATGAGTAAAAGATGGGATTCTGGCTCTTGCTGTAGTAAAGTAACTCGTATTAAAGGATCTGTGGCTAAATCAAAAGACTGGCTAACCTCTTGAGTGATGATCTTTTGTACAGCAGTTTCTGTGAAGTCTTGTACATCTATCACAGGGATGCTGAGAGTTAAATTAGGTCTAATTACTTGGAAAGGGACACCCTCTACCGTAGGAAAGTTAGTTCTTAAAACTTCATGACGGCGGATAATTCCGTTGATACTTTGTTCTAAAGCAGTCAAAGAAAGTTTACCAACAATTCTGAGTTGAAAACTTTCATTATAAAATGTGCTTTCTCCATCCAATTGAGACAGAAACCACATCCTTTGCTGGGCAAAGGATAAAGGTAAATCTTTATCTCTAGCGACGGGAACTAAAGATAAAGAAGTGATTTGTGTAGCTGTTTGTGCTTCTTGTAAAAAAGCGATAATTTCTGCTTTGCGTTCTTTGATTTGCTGCTTTAATTCATCTGTCATTGCTCCTTTAGGAGCGCGAAAACGTAACTGCCCATCCTCAAGCCAAATTTTGATATCTAAATTATTGAGTAAGGATAAAAATTCAAATATAGCCATTTTATAAAAAATCCTCTTCGTATTCTTGTTCAAGTGTTTCAATAAAGGTATTCTGACTTTGAGTTACTCTTTGAATTGCTTCAATTGTCTGAGCTAAACCAACAATAGTAGGTGCTTGCAGCAAACGCTGGAGAGACAATTCTAAGGAGAAATTTTCCCGTAACCGAGCAATTACTTGACCAGCTAATAAGGAATTACCACCTAATTCAAAAAAGTTGTCGTGAATGCCTAAAAGTGGCACTTTTAAAACTTGTTGCCAACATTGAGCAATTTTTAACTCTATCTCGTTGCGTGGTTCAATCCGCTCTCTATTGTCATTATTGTTACTTTTTTTAATAAGTCTAGCGCGATCAATGTCACCATTTTTGAGACATGGCATTTCTGGCAATTGTACAGATTCATAAATACAAACAGTGCCAAAGTCATCTTGTACCTTTGAACTTGGTAATTTAACCACCTTCCCAGTCTTAGTCGTGAAATAGGCAGTTAATTTCTGTAAATTAAAAGTTGATAATTGCCAACGTTGAATATTTTGGTTACTGCCATCTAAACCGATCAATAAATTATGTTGCTGATGGTGTAAGCTGGCCAGCAGGGAAGATATTGCTTGGGAGGAAGACATGATATGGAAACCTTTAGCACGGATCAGATTTTTCATTTGATATCCTTGACTCATTCCTGTATCATCCCACATACTCCAACTGAAACAATAGCTGGTTAATTTATTGGTTAATTTATTTGGGGAATTTTGGTAATGAGTAAAACTATTGAGAAAACTATTAGCAGCAGCATAAGCACCCACAGCAGTGCTACCAAAAAAACCGTGTGCTGAAGAAAAGTTAATAAAAATACTATCCTGATTTTCTTTGGCTAATTGATGCAATACCCAAGTACCCAACAATTTGGGACGGAGAATTGCGGCTAAGTTTTCCTGAGTTTCTGCTAGTACCTGTTGTTCGTGAAAAGTTCCAGCTAAATGCAATATTCCATCAAGATTTTCACCCCATGTAAATTGAGCTTTTTTCACTATTATTTGCAACTCTTTTAAGTCACAAATATCAACTGCTTCATAAATTACCTCTCCCCCCAACTGTGCTAATTCTTGATAGAGTTTGATGTGTTTTTCTGATTTTAAAGGAGTTCTCCCAACTAATAATAATTTAACTTGGTAATGTTTTAACAAATACCGGGAAATTTCAATACCTATACCACCAAGTCCACCAGTTATTAAATATGTTCCTCCTTGTTTGAAGGTAATTAATGATTTAGGGTTGCTGGAAAAATCAACTTGTTCTAAGCGAGAAATTAAACGTTGTCCATTTCTGTATGCTACCTCTCTTTCTTTTGAGGAAATTTGCATTTCTTGGAGAATATAAACCCCATTTTTTTCAACTTCAGCAAAAGGTAAATCAATGTGGCAGCAATTTAGTTTAGGTATTTCTTGAGGAATAGTTTTTAACAATCCTAATACTGTTGATTTTTCATAAGCTATAGGATCATCTGAGGCAATAGATTGTACATGAGAGGAAATAAATAAGAATTGAATATTTTGATTAAAACTATGATTATTTTCTAAAGCTTGCACTAGGAATAACAAACTATATATTCCTTGTGATTGCGCTTTTTCTAAAATATCAATACTGTTAACTTCCAGATATTTGTCGTAAGTCCAAAGATGAAGAATCTGCCCAATGATAATATTATCTGCTGCTAGGGATGCTATTAAAAGTTGATAGTCTTTGGGTTTATCTGGATTAATGACATAATGAGAATCATTGATTTTTTTAAATTCTTCTCCAGGTGCAACGGTAATATAGGTTAGTTTATTTTCTGATAATTTTTGAGATAAAAATTCACCCAAACCATAAGCATCGAGAAATACTAGAGTGGTATTAGTAATAGTTAAATAAGAATTATTAGTAATGGGATATTTAGGTTTCCATACTTGACGGTAAAACCAATTAGGAATGGTATGACTATTACCTAGTAATATATCAATGCGTTTGATAATTGATTGAAATTCCCCGGTTTGTAAACGTTGGCTAAGTTGCGATCGCTGAATTTTGCCAATAGCGGTTTTAGGAATAATTTCTTTATTGACTGGAATTAAATAATCAGGATTTATTCTCACTTTATTCACAACACAAGCGCGAATTTCCTTGAGTAGAGTTAATAAACTTTGATCATCATTTAGGGAAGTATGGAAAAATATAGCTAATTTATCAGTATTACTTCCTGGTTGTCTGACAGCACAAGCGGCTGTATAAGAAATTTCTACTCCTGCTAGTTCTTCAACAGCAGCTTCAATTTCATGACAATAGTAATTTAAGCCATTAATAATAATTACATCTTTGATTCTGCCAGTAATGGTTAAATGTCCTTGATCTAGAAATCCTAAATCTCCCGTATTAAACCAACCATCGGAGGTAAAAGCTTCTTGGTTTGCCTGTGGATTTTGATAGTAACCAGAAGTAACGGATGCACCTTTGACCTCTACTCTCCCAATTGTCTGTTCTTCAACTACTTGGTTTTGCTCATCCACAATCCGCATAGCAAATCCGGGAATAGGTGCGCCCACTTCCACAAATTTTTGCTCGTCTGTAGTTGAGTCTAATAAAAACTTGTCAGAAAATGTAACTCCTGAAGATGTCTCAGACATTCCCCATGCAGGCTGCATTGCAGTTGTAGGCAGTTGATAGAATTTCAGCAACTGCAAAAATTTCCTTGCTGTTTTCGCAACAATCGCTTCTCCTGCGTTGACGATAAATCGTATTGAAGATAAGTCCCATTTAGGAGTCGTCGTACTTTCCAGATTATCGAGTTGCTCATTGATCAACCCATAGGCGAAATTAGGAGACCAAGTAATCGTAGCGCGATAGCGAGAAATGTAATCTAACCATTGTATGGGTTTTTGCAAAATCAATTCTGTGGGAGCATGAATTTGTTGGCAACCCAGATAAACATCCCGAAGATGGAACATAATTATTCCCACAACATGGTCTAAAGGAAACCAGTTGAAAGAGACATCATTCTGGGTAAAACTGTTCATCGCTACAGTACCAGTACAACGACCAATCAAACTGCGATGACTTTGCATAACAGCTTTGGGTGTACCAGTGCTACCAGAAGTTAAAAGCAAAATTGCCAAATCATCTGGCTGACTTTGATGTAATTCTAAATCTGGCTCACACTCACGCAACTTATCAACAATTGCAACTTGAAAGTTGTCTAAATTCAAAAGTTTTGATAACCCAGTAATCTTGGGAGCTAAAGAAGCACTCGTCAGTACAAGAGGTTTCTCTAGCATCTGCCAAGTATTTTGGAGTTTACTTACGGTACTATTAACTAACTCGTAGGTTGGAGCGATGGATACTGGTACTGGAACAAAGCCACCCAATACACAACCCCAAAAAGCACGAATAAAATCTTGATTATCTTCTAGTTGAAAAATTACTTTATCCTGTGGTTTAAGTCCTATGTTTCTCAATCCTGCTACAATTCGTTGGGCATCCTGCCATAATTCTGGATAAGATTGAACTGTTTCACTACCATCAGATTTAATATAGATTATACCTTCGTTTGAATTTTTAGAGGCTCGTTGTAATACTTCTATTAAATTCTTAGGCAAATCTTCGGTATATGGCAGTGGTTCACCATAACTAATGGCTAACTTTTTTGAAGCAGAAGAATTTTTGGTTTCTGTTTTCTTGTGTGCAGTTACTTGTACTTCTTGATTTTCATCAGGGTTCGCTGGAGTCTCCCCCAACAAATCTTCTAAATGCACAGGAGGAATAGGTTTAACCACAGGTTCAACAACTACAGCAACCCGATCAATTTCTGACAATAACTCTAATTGCTTTTCTAAATCTCGCATTAAGTTAGAGTCAATCACTTCTAAACTGGCTAAAGCAACTTCATCTATCTGCCCTGCATCTGTGAGGGGTATAGTAGAAATGGGTACAAATGCTGTGGGTATCAACTCGCTGGGAATAATTGTTTGCAGATGAGATAAAAGTTGTTCTGGTGCAAATAAACCTGATGGAACTATATAAGCTACTAATTCCGGTTTTCCCTGTTCTGTTTGTCTCTGAATAACTACACAATCATCTACAGTCAAACTCGACCGAATAGCAACTTCTATTTCTTGGTATGCAAAACTTTGATTAAGTGAAGTTACTAAAACTTGACTATGGTGATCTAACTGCATCATCTTTATATATCCTTATTAAGATTAAATCCGCTGTTAATTATTTTATTTGTAATAAATGTTGATTATAAGGTAAAATCTTCATTTACTTTGACTTTAATTTAATTTATGTTATTTTTTTAAGAACATTATGCTTATTAAGCAAACAAATAATCTCAGGTTTAGATATAGAATACAATAGCAGTTTAAACACTTAAGGAGACAGTTAAGACAGTTAAGACAATTAACTAGATAATTAAAATGAAATATAAATTATTTTAAATAAATATCAAAAAAATAATTAATAATTTTAATTTATTAATATACAATAACTTGCACCTACAATTCAGTTGGTTTACACGCTAAGGGAACACCAAAAAATAAATTACCCAATTTTGTGGGATGGGCATCCTGCCCGTCCTTGATGATTAGCGGGAAAGATGCCCGCACTACAAGAAATTTTGGAATATTTTTTAAATA
>JAKOGY010000153.1 GCA_028658405.1 Dolichospermum sp. ST_sed8
GGAGCATCTTGCTCCCTGCTGTTAAGTAGCGAGCAAGATGCTCGCATTACTTCAGGTTTCAACATGGATGAGGTTTAATGACTAATGACTAATAACTAATGACTATGAACATCAGAATTGGTAATGGCTACGATATACATAGATTGGTGAGCGATCGCAATTTAATTTTAGGCGGTGTTCATATTCCTCATGAATTTGGCTTGTTAGGGCATAGTGACGCTGATGTCCTCACTCATGCTATCATGGACGCGATGCTAGGGGCTTTATCTTTGGGGGATATTGGCCATTATTTTCCTCCTACAGATCCGCAATGGGCTGGGGCTGATAGTCTTGTATTATTAGATCAAGTTCATCAGCTAATTCGGGACCAAGGTTGGAAAATCGGCAATATTGATTCTGTCGTTGTGGCTGAACGTCCCAAATTAAAACCTCATATTGCTAAAATGCGGGATAAATTAGCAGCAGTTTTAAAAGTAGAACCAAATCAAATTGGTGTCAAAGCTACTACTAATGAAAAACTCGGACCAACGGGGAGAGAAGAAGGTATTTGTGCTTATGCTGTGGTTTTGTTAGTAGCGGGTGATTAATCAATTTCTATATATTTACATCAAGGAGAAAAGAAGATGCAAGTTATCAACTTCCAACCCCCTCAAAAATATCGTCCTGATATTATGTTTACAAATAAAGATGAAGAAATTATCTTAATCGTAGAGGTAAAAGCTCAAAAACCAGAGACAGAATTAAACAGGCAAAGTGCTATTTATCAATTAAAAACATACTTGCAGAATATCAAGCCAGATATTCCTTTTGGTATGTTAGTGGATTTAGAGGAAATTAATATTTTTGCATTGAATAATGATCAGGAAATAGAAAATCTAATTTCCTTGAGAACTAATGATATACTAAGTAACTATGATCCAGAATCCCCGCATAAAAGAATCTTTGATTTTTATTTAGAAACACTTATTAAATCTTGGCTCAGAGATTTATCATATCATTGGAATTCAGATACACCACCAGCGTATAATGAATTAGCGAAAATTGGTTTATTACCATTGTTAGAAGGTGGACATACTTATATTCAGGAAAATTTAGGTGATGATACTTTACATTGAAACTAATTTTTTAATGGCAGTTGCAAAAGGAAGAGACATAGATGCAGCACAGTTGCTGCGGAATCTCTCTCCCTTAATTCGTCTTGCTATACCAGCTATTTGTTATGTAGAAGTCATTAACACATATAGAATAGATAAGCAAAATCAGTTAAAGTTTCAAGCAGAAATGGAGAAACAAATTAATGAAGCAATGCGTGATAAAATTTCTGTTCATGCAGATTTGTTTAAGGTGAGTTTAGAAAGAGCATCTATTGAAAATCTACTATTATTAAATGATGTACAAGATAGGTTATATGAAATTATTAACTTGTTAACAGAAAATTCAGAAATCATTAACTTTGATAATAACATAATCAAGGATATTTCTGATAATATTTTTATAGCAACAGAAACATTACTAATTAAAAATGATCTTATGGATAACTTAATATTACAGTGTATCGTATCTCATGCAAATCAGCATCCTCATGATCAAAAAGTATTTATAAGTGGTAACACTAAAGATTTCGGTAAAAAGGAAGTAAGAGAAGTTTTAAATAGTGCAAAAATTAAATATTTTAGTAACACTAGAAACTTTCTAGGTTGGTTAGACTCTCAATGCTCCTAAAATTAATATCTGGTAATAAACCATGACAGTACAAAAAATACTCAGTCTGACAAAACGCTTTTTCTTATTAATTATAATAATTGCTTTCACAACAATGACAATTACCGCTTGTAACCCCATTAAACTAAAAAGTGAAGCGGCTCAAGTACCCCAATTAGTCACAAGTATTCTCAGTGACCCAAAAACATTTAATGCTGCGTTGAGTTCCGAATCACCAAATATTTTTGGTTACACTTATGAAGGATTATTAACACAAAATCCTATTAACGGCAAAATAGAAGGAGCATTAGCCGAATCATGGGAAATATCACCAGATAAAACCAAAATTACCTTTATCATGCGCGAAGGTTTAAAATGGTCAGACGGACAACCATTAACAGTTGATGATGTCGTCTTTACCTACAATGATATTTATTTAAATGAAAAAATTCCCACAGATACTAGAGATGTTTTGAGAATTGGGAAAGAACGCAAATTACCAACTGTGAAAAAAATAGATAATAGAAGGGTAGAATTTAGTGTACCTGAACCATTTAGACCTTTTTTACTAAATACAGGAGCATCTATTTTACCTGCTCACATTTTAGAGAAATCAGTCAAAACTAAAAATAAAGATGGTAAACTGGAATTTTTAAGTAAATGGGGTGTTGATACTCCCCCAGAAGAATTAATTGTTAATGGACCTTATAAAGTTGAAAGATATGATACGAGTCAACGGATAATTTTTCGTCGTAATCCCTATTATTGGCGTAAAGATGCTCAAGGTAAACCACAACCTTATATTGAACGGATAATTTGGCAAATTGTGGAATCAACAGATACTTCTTTACTCCAATTTCGTTCCGGTGATTTAGATTCTATTGGTGTTTCCCCTGATTATTTTTCGCTGTTAAAAGTTCAGGAAAAACAAGGAAATTTTACAATATATAATGGTGGTCCAAGTTCTAGCACTTCCTTTATTTCTTTCAACTTAAATAAGGGTAAAAGAAATAATCAACCATTAGTTGATCCAATTAAATCTCAATGGTTTAATAATATCCAATTTCGTCAAGCAGTAGCTTATGCTATTGATAGACAAACCATGTTAAATAATACTTTTCGTGGTTTGGGTACACCCCAAGATTCTCCTATTTCTGTCCAGAGTCCTTATTTTTTATCACCAGAAAAAGGTTTGAAAGTTTATAAATATAATCCTGATAAAGCAAAGGAATTACTCATAAAAGCAGGATTCAAATATAATGACAAAAATCTTTTAGTGGATAATCAAGGTAATGAAGTCAGATTTAGTTTACTCACCAATGCTGGTAATAAAATTCGGGAATCAATGGGTTCGCAAATTAAACAAGATTTAAGTAAAATTGGCATTCAAGTTGATTTTACTCCCCTGGCATGGAATACTTTTATAGATAAACTTTCCAATACTTTAGATTGGGATGCTTGTTTAATAGGTTTAACTGGTGGATTAGAGCCAAATGATGGTGCAAATGTTTGGTCTCCTGACGGGGGATTGCATATGTTTAATCAGAAACCTCAAGCAGGACAAAAACCAATAGAGGGGAGAGAAGTTGCACCTTGGGAAGTGAAAATTAATGAACTTTATATTCAGGGCGCACAGGAATTTGATGAAGCGAAAGTTAAGGAAATTTATGGGGAAAGTCAACAATTAACACAGGAGTATTTACCTTTTATTTATTTGGTGAATTCCTCTGCTATGTCAGCAATTAGAAATCGTTTTGAAGGTATTCAATTTTCTGCCCTTGGTGGTGCTTTTTGGAATATTCATGAAATTAAAGTTACAAAATAGGTAATGGGTAATAGGTAATGGGTAATAGGTAATAGGTAATGGGTAATGGGTAATAGTGAAGAAATTCTTACCAATTACCAATTACCAGTTACCAATTTACCAATTACCAATTACCAATTACCAATTACCAATTACCAATTACCAATTACCAATCCCGTGACACAACCCGAAAATTTGCGATCGCTCTTAGAAGCCGTCGCCAATGGTAAAATTAGCCCAGAGATAGCATTTGACACACTCAAAGATTTAAATTATGAATCTGTAGGTGAGTTTGCTAAAATAGATCACCATCGTCAATTAAGAACTGGTTTCCCGGAAGTAATTTGGGGACCTGGTAAAACACCTGAACAAATTGCTCAGATTATGGAAGTAATGCGTCATCGAACTTCTGTGGTGATGGCTACTCGCATTGAACCAAAAGTATATTCCGCATTACAAAACAAAGTTAGAGGTATCCAATACTACGAACAAGCCCGAATTTGTGCCATTGTCCCCTCTGTAATTGAAGTTAGATTTCCCGGAAACATCGGTATTCTTTCCGCTGGTACTGCTGATTTAGCCGTTGCGGAAGAAGCCGCTGTCACCGCTGAACTGTCTGGTTTTTCTGTTCAGCGTCTCTGGGATGTCGGTGTAGCCGGGATTCACCGTTTATTAAGTAACCGCCACCTATTAGAATCAGCATCAGTATTAATTGTCGTCGCCGGCATGGAAGGAGCTTTACCTAGTGTGGTAGCAGGTTTAGCCGATTGTCCAGTGATTGCTGTGCCTACGAGTATTGGTTATGGTGCGAGTTTTTCCGGTCTAGCGCCTTTATTGACAATGCTCAACTCTTGTGCTGCTGGTATAGGTGTAGTAAATATAGATAATGGTTTTGGTGCAGCAGTTTTAGCAGGACAAATTTTACGAACTTCAGAAAAATTACGCTTGGCAGCAGAAAAGTATTAAAGTATGACAGTAAAAACTGTGTATAATTCGGATATTTATCTTATGGAACACCTTAGCGATCCACTATTCCTCATTTTAGGAAATTTAGACTTTCATATCAATTTTGCTGTTAGTGATTACACAGACTACTTTTTGTATGGTTACGTAAAAGATGCGAATGTTTTGGGTCAAATACAAAATTATTGGAATAACTTTGTCAAAACTGGGCAAATTTGGGCAATGTTGATTGGTATAATCATTGGCTATATGTTCAAAGGTTTAACTAGTTACGGTTAAATTTATAGCCAGAAACAGGGAACAGGGTTGAAAGTCTTTTGGTATCTGACTTTTTTCACTACTATCTATTCTAAACCACCCGGCAACTGCTATATTCTAGAGTTTAGATTTTGGATTGATCATGATTCAAAATCTCAACTCTAAACATAATTTTGCCTCTCCCTTCAGATTTATGACCGAAAAACAAACTTGGAGTCAGCGGTTTGAGTCCGCGCTGCATCCGGCGATCGCTCGTTTTAATGCCAGTATAAGTTTTGACATTGAACTCATCGAATATGATATTACTGGTTCTCAAGCCCATGCCAAAATGCTGGCTCACACTGGTATAATTTCCCATGAAGAAGGGGAAGCACTATTTACAGGTTTAGAAGCAGTTCGTCAAGAATATCGTCAAGGGCAATTCCAGCCCGGTATTGATGCCGAAGATGTCCATTTTGCGGTAGAAAAGCGACTTACGGAAATTGTCGGAGATGTAGGCAAAAAACTACACACAGCCCGTTCTCGCAATGACCAAGTAGGTACTGATACGAGATTGTACCTCCGCGATCAAATCCACCAAATCCGCCAGCAATTACGGGACTTTCAAACTGTCTTAGTTGATATAGCCGAAAAAAATGTTGAAACCCTGATTCCTGGCTATACCCACCTGCAACGCGCCCAACCTGTGAGTTTAGCTCATCATTTGCTGGCATACTTTCAGATGGCACAACGGGACTGGGAACGCTTGGAGGATGTTTGTAGCCGAGTCAATATCTCTCCCTTGGGGTGTGGTGCTTTAGCGGGAACAACTTTTCCCATTGACCGCCACTATACAGCCAAATTATTGCATTTCGATCATGTTTATGCTAACAGCTTGGACGGAGTGAGCGATCGCGACTTTGCCATAGAATTCCTCTGTGCTGCTAGTATTATCATGGTTCACCTCAGCCGTCTTTCTGAAGAAGTAATTCTGTGGGCATCAGAAGAATTTCGCTTCGTCACACTCAAAGATAGTTGTGCTACAGGTTCTAGCATCATGCCCCAAAAGAAAAATCCCGACGTACCAGAATTAGTTAGAGGTAAAACAGGGCGAGTCTTTGGTCATCTTCAAGCCATGTTAGTAATTATGAAGGGTTTACCTCTGGCTTATAACAAAGACCTCCAGGAAGACAAAGAATGCATATTTGACAGTGTGAATACAGTCAAAGCCTGTTTAGAAGCAATGACAATTTTGCTACAAGAAGGGTTGGAATTTCGTTATCAGCGATTGGCCACAGCAGTTACAGAAGATTTTGCCAACGCTACCGATGTCGCAGATTATCTTGCAGCCCGTGGTGTACCCTTCCGCGAAGCTTATAATATCGTTGGTAAAGTGGTAAAAACCAGTATAGCTGCTGGTAAACTCCTCAAAGACTTGCACTTAGAAGAGTGGCAACAAATCCATCCCGCATTTGCCGCTGATATTTATGAAGCCATAACTCCACGTCAAGTAGTTGCAGCCCGCAACAGTTATGGTGGTACAGGCTTTGAACAAGTCAGACAAGCCATTCTCAATGCCCAGACTCAACTCAATGGGATATAGGCAAGAAACTTTCTTTTTTTTGACAACTGACAACTGACACAAATAAGGGTGTACATGAGTACACCCTTATAATTCAAAATATGAAAAAGTAAAATTTAAACAGGTGACATACTCCACACACTCCCTTTCAGGTGAGTGTGGGCTTCTCGGCGACTCTTCTATGAAGACATTGACCGAGCTTTAAAGCCCTATGCCCTAGGGACTTTTTGAGATAATTTTTAACTTTTTTGATAGGCTGCTTTTCAGCATTTAATTGAGTTACACCTACTGTCGAAAATTATATCAAATATTTGGAAAAAGTCAAGAAAGTGTTCATTCCTCACCGACCAACATTGCTAATTTCGCTCACACTCAATTTTGCTCGTTGGTCAATTCGTCACTTATGCGTATTCATCTCATCACCTCCCTATCGGGTAGGTGAGAGGCTTCTACTGTTTAAGCTAAATTAATCAGCAGCGTCCATTGCTGCTGCTCCTGTTCCTTCTTCCTCTTCACTCTTGGGCGGTCTTTGTTGGAATCTTCTGCCCATTCTACCTGTGGTGGTCCGTTTACGAAACTTTCTGGCGTAGGCCTGGTTTCGTAGCGCCTTTTCTTTTTTGGGGTTACGGCGCTTTGCCATATTCACCTCGTTAATAAACAACAAAAAACTGGCATCTAGGCGTTACTTAGGCCATATCAGCTACCGATATGATATACTTTTCTAGCCTAGTGCAGCAATCAATACACTTTGAATAGCATACCATTATATCGTAATAAAAAGTCTAATGTCAACTTAATTTAGACTGATAATTAGTAGTTGGAGAACTTTCAATAATTATAAAAAACTCGACAGCGATGCCTACTAGCAAGGCATCGCGGATTTTAGATTTGGGATTTATCCGGAATCTAAAATCTAAAATCCAGTCAACGATTTAATTGTTTACGGCTGCTGCTTCCCGTGCTGCGGCTGCTTGATCTGGGTGAATACCTAAGCGTGTCAGGTTAATTCGACCCTTATTGTCAATTTCTCGCACTTTGACAATAACCTCATCACCAACAGCTACTTCATCTTCAACTTTACCAACGCGGTAGTCAGCGAGTTGAGAAATGTGAATCATGCCTTCTTTTCCGGGCAAGAATTCGACGAAAGCACCAATGGGTATAACTCGCGTTACACGTCCTATGTAAACATCCCCTTCATGGAGTTTACGCGTCATGCCTTGAACGATGTTCCGCGCTCTCTTAGCCCTGTTTTCATCAACTGCGGAAATGGTCACAGTTCCATCATCTTGGATGTCAATTTTTGCGCCAGTTTCTTCAGTAATGCCCTTAATGGTTTTACCACCAGGTCCAATAACCAGACCAATCATGTCAGGATCAATTTTGATCGTCAACAGACGTGGGGCATAGGGTGAAGTTTCTTCTCTGGGTGTGTCAATAGTCTGGAGCATTTTTTCCAGAATATGCAACCGGGCAGGTTTGGCTTGGTTGACAGCTTGGGCAATTACCTCTAAAGGCAAACCAGATATTTTCATATCCATTTGCAAAGCAGTAATCCCCGTATCTGTACCGGCAACTTTAAAGTCCATGTCACCTAAAAAGTCTTCAATGCCTTGAATATCGGTGAGAATCCGCACTTCGTCCCCTTCCTTAATCAAGCCCATTGCTGCACCACTCACAGGTTTGGTAATTGGCACACCGGCATCCATGAGGGATAGGCTAGAACCACAAACTGAACCCATGGAAGTAGAACCGTTGGAAGAAAGCACTTCCGAAACTACGCGAATTACGTAGGGAAATTTCTCTTTTGATGGTAATACAGGTAACAATGCCCGTTCTGCTAATGCACCATGTCCGATTTCCCGTCTACCAGGGGCGCGTAATGGTTTGGTTTCGCCGACGGAGAAGGGCGGGAAGTTATAGTGATGCAGGTAACGTTTGGTTTTTTCTAGTTGCAAGTCATCGTTGAGATTCTGGGCATCTCCGGGAGTCCCAAGGGTACACATTGATAGTACCTGGGTGAGTCCGCGGTTAAATAATCCGCTGCCATGGACTCGTTTGGGTATTATCCCAACTCGACAAGATATAGGGCGGACTTCATCAAGTTTGCGACCGTCAACGCGCACATTATCTTCGATAATTTGACGGCGCATGAAGTATTTGGTGATGCTTTTGAAGGTATTACCAAGAGCTTTGGAGTTTGATGTAGCAGCAATGCGAATCGGGTCTTCTTCTGGTAAAGCTTTGATTTCGGCAGCGATACTATCTTTAACTGCATCTAAAGCAATATCACGATCAGTTTTAGTTAACTCAAACTGCGCCAAGAT
The DNA here is from genome assembly GCA_028658405.1 of Dolichospermum sp. ST_sed8. Taxonomy (GTDB): domain Bacteria; phylum Cyanobacteriota; class Cyanobacteriia; order Cyanobacteriales; family Nostocaceae; genus Dolichospermum. Next base: position 8,615 of record JAKOGY010000153.1, read on the forward strand.
TTTTTTAATCTCTCCATTAGCGCGATCGCGGATATAGTTTTCTAATGTCTGATCTACTTCCGGTGGTGCTTCTTGCACGAGTTTTAGACCCATTTCATCCAGCAAATCTAGCTGGGCCTGAATTAAATCCCGAACAGCTTCGTAACCAAAATCAATGGCCTCAATAATATCTCTCTCTGACAATTGATTTGCACCAGCTTCTACCATGATTACACCATCAGGTGAACCAGCTACGATTAAATCCAAATCACTGCCTTCAATTTCTGCGTAGGTAGGGTTAATAATAAAATCATCACCCACTAAACCTACTCGCACTGCTGCCATTGGTCCATTAAAAGGAATTCCAGCAATGAGGGTAGCAATTGAAGCACCTGTTACTGCTAACACATCAGGGGGAACTTGCTCATCCATTGACATAGTTATTGCCATGACTTGCAAGTCATCCCGTAACCATGAAGGGAATAAAGGACGGAGTGGACGGTCAATCAGACGACTAGTAAGAATGGCCTTTTCCGGTGGACGACCTTCTCGGCGCATAATTCCTCCGGGAATTCTCCCGGCCGCATACAATCTTTCTTCGTAGTCTACGGTCAGTGGCAAAAAATCAATGCCTTCCCTCGCTGCTGACCTTGTAGCCGTTACTAAAACAGTTGTATCCCCCGACTGTATCAAAACCGACCCACCTGCTTGGGGGGCTAGTAGGCCAACCGTTAGTCGAATATCCCGTCCATCAAAGGATATTGACTTTTCAAATTCTGCCATTCAGTTTTTTTTCCTTCTCTTACGCGATTCTCACTCTGTGGCAATCCTAACATTTATGCACTCGAGACGGCTTCTGTAATGAACAAACATCAAACAAAATTTGTTAAGTTATCAGTAGAACAGGCTTCATATCTGGGTTTGTCGTCTAAGTTATATTTTTTAGAACGAGTTCATAATATTCCATCAATCAATTAAGAGGTAAGTAACTGCATTGCAATTACCCCTGTCATTAAAAAGGAATTGAATAATTAAATATTTTTGTCTGAATCAGGATTTCCACCGATTTAAAGATTTACAGGATTTTTCTTTGGATTTATTCAGATTCGTCGCTCATTGGTTTTTGAGCAGAATGTCGCACAAAAAGAATTTGAACATCATCATCAACAATTGTAAAAATAATCCGATAGGTGTTTCGTCCCTTTCCATATATAAGTTGTCGAATTTCCTGGTCAAAAAAATCATTTTCAAATGCTAGAGAACAACGAGAAGGCATTTTTTCTAGGGATAATATAGATTTATATAATCCCTCTAACCATGTTCTACCCTTTTGGTGAGAAATATTACTAAACCAGAAATAAGCGTCTTCTATGGTTTTTTGTGCTTCTGGTTGGATGATAATTTGATATTTCTCATTCATTGGGAATTATTTAATTTATTAAACAATTCATTAAAGAATTCTTCGGCTTTTTTACCTTTACCTTGCTGCATTTGGTCTAGTCCAAGTTTAATACCTTTTAAAGTTTCTACTAACTCAGCAGCATCTAAAAGTTCTTGATAAGATTCTGCATCTTGAACCACCAACTCGGCTTTTCCGTTGACAGTGAGAACTAAAGGGTGTTTTGTTTGTTTAATCCGTTGTACAAATTCAGTGGTATTCCGTTTAAAGTCAGTAAGAGAATGTATATCTTTAGCAAGGTTAATCATGGTAAATAATTAAATGAGCATCTAATTCAATGTTAATTTAATTTGGTTGTGTTTGTCAATGACATTTTGTTAATTACTTCATATAATAAATTTAAATAGTATAAATTAATGACAGTAAAAACAATATGTCACTTAACGATTTCAGAGCAGTATTTCTTCCCTATTGCCTTCAGAAACAACCTGATGAGAGATATGCAGTTCTTAATAGGCGATATAAGCCACTGGGTTTTAATACCAGAGAACATATAGAGTATGAAGACTATCCTATTTGTGTTAAATTGAAAGGTATAGGTTCAGCAACGGCAGCAAAACTATCTTGGAATTGTGATTCAAATACAGACATAATTTATCTGTACAACGATGGCTGTTTTCCAACAAAAAGTTCGGAAGATATGCAAAATTATCTTAAACGCTTAGAGATATTAGCAAAACTTAAAGTTGATTCGTGAGGTAATAGCAATTAGTGTCTGCAAAAGATATATTTCACGACGCAGTAAAGAAAGCTTTACAAAAAGAGCAGTGGGTGATTACAGATGATCCACTAAAATTTAAATTTGGCAACGTCAAATTCAATATAGATTTAGGTGCTGAGAAATTAATTGCGGCTGAAAGAGAAAGTGAGAAAATAGCAGTAGAAATCAAAAGTTTTATTAATCCTTCCGCTATTACAGACTTTTATGCTGCTTTAGGTCAGTTTCTCAGCTATCGTCTGGCTTTAGAAGCTCTTGAACCAGATCGTATACTATATATGGCAATTCCATTGGAAGTTTATCGAACCTTTTTTCAGCTTGAGTTTACACAAGTGGCACTAAAAAGATATCAAGTGCTATTAGTAGTATATGAACCAGATAATGAGGTGATTATAGAATGGATAACATAGCCAAATATCGAAAATATATTCAAACCTTACTAACAGATTATGCCAAAGATGATATTTGCACAGACGAAGTAGATGTGGAACTCATCTTTGATACAGAACGCGACCATTATCAGTGGATGAATGTTGGTTGGGAACATTTAAATCGCGTTTATATGACGGTGATTCACTTCGATATTAAAAACGGCAAAATTTGGTTACAACAGAATTTAACAGAAGAAAATCCCGCTGAAGATTTAGTAAAAATGGGTGTTCCCAGAGAAGATATCGTGTTGGGTTTACATCCTCCTTATAAACGTCCATATACAGATTATGGAGTGGCTTAAAGAAGGTCATTTATTGTCTGAATCAGGATTTTCAGGATTTAAGGATGTACAGGATTTTTGTTGGGATTTGGATTTATATGGGTAGATTTGCCGGATATGGGATTGCTGAATAAAATATTTGATGGTGAAAGTAATGTAATCCTATTCATGCTGATTCAGATATTTTTATCGTCATTCACAGAATTTTCATATTCACAGAATTTGGTGATTATTAAAAATATTTAATCTCTTCATCCTGACAATCCTTTAATCGGTGGATATCCTGATTCAGACATTTTCATCATTGGTTTATTAAAGCTGTTGTTGGGTTGCGCTGTCGCTTAACCCAACCTACATTAAATTGTATCAGGATCTATATTTAATTCCCGCAATTTTGCTGCTAAACGTTCTGATTTTCTCGCTTCTTTTTCTGCGGTTTCTTCAGGTGTGGGAACTAGCTCTCCTGCTGGTGTAAAATACCGTAATAGTCCTTGATAAATTCCTAAATATAAACCTAGCTGACGACTCCACAAATATCCTTGCTGATTTTGTTCTAAAGGTTGATATTCTCCGTCTACTAAATGAAAACCTGCAAATTCTAGTGTATAAGGGTCGAACCAAAAATAATCTGGTGTGCGGAAGGTATTTTGATAAAGTTCTTTTTTATATTCTCTATCTGTATTAGCTGTAGTTGGTGAGAGAATTTCTAAAATGAAATTAGGATATTTACCATCTTCTTCCCACACCACCCAACTTTTGCGAGTTTTGCGTTCTGTTCCCAAGACGACAAAGAAATCTGGACCTCGGAAATATTCAGATTTTTTCTGATTAGGACTATAGTAAATGGTGAGATTTCCCGCAGCATAGAAATCATTTCTATCTTTCCATAACCATTTGAGACATTTGATTAAGAGCATAATTTGCTCTAGATGTAGTTCTGTTTCCACGGTCGGTTCATCACTATATAAATCACTTGGGGGAAATATTACATCTTGGGAGATGTTTTCTTTACATTCTAATTCTTGAGTAATCATCATGATGTGATACCAAGTAGTTATTTGTTGATTATAGCATTACGTAGGTTGGGTTGAGAAAACCCAACATTATATTATTCTTTGGTTGGGTTGCGCTGTTGCTTAACCCAACGTACATGACTTTGATGATTTGAATAATTAAATATTTTTGTCTGAATCAGGATGTCCAGGATTAAAGGATTTACAGGATTTATGTTGGAATTTGGATTTTGATGATTTGAATAATTAAATATTTTTGTCTGAATCAGGATGTCCAGGATTAAAGGATTTACAGGATTTTTGTTGGAATTTGGATTTTGATGATTTGAATAATTAAATATTTTTGTCTGAATCAGGATGTCCAGGATTAAAGGATT
>JAKOGY010000154.1 GCA_028658405.1 Dolichospermum sp. ST_sed8
TTTATTACCGCCCGTGTCGCTTCCCTCTCAGCCCTAAAGGGACTGAGTTTCCCGCATACCGCGAGGTCTTATGATCAATAAAACAGCAGAGGTAAAAAAAGGGCAAGCGCTCCTATTTTGGTAAATTTCCATAGAAATAGGCATTTATAAGGATAAAATCTCAAAAAAGCCTAATTCGATAGTTTTGCTTGCATAGCCAATTATTTGGCAAATAGTTGGAAACCATGATAAATAGCGCGATCTTTAAGATGCAAGAAGTGTTAAAAATGCTAAAAAGCAGTTTTTCAAGAGTAGGTTACGATTTGTGTTGGTGGCAGTGATAGGCCTAACCGCAATTTCTATTCCTATCTGAAACATCACACATCATATATAATATTGAGCGGGAGAGTTTACATGAAGCTTGTCATCCACGGTAAAAATATAGAAATCACTGATGCAATCCGCGAATATGTACATCAGAAGATTGAAAAAGCAGTTAGTCACTTTCAGAACATCACAAATCAAGTGGATGTCCATTTAAGCGTAGCTCGCAATCCCCGAATAAGTACCAAGCAAGCAGCAGAAGTAACTATTTATGCTAATGGTAGTATTATCCGTGCAGAGGAAAGCAGCGAAAGCTTATACGCAAGTATTGACCTGGTTGCAGATAAAATTGCTCGGCAATTACGGAAATATAAAGAAAGAAGGCAGGATCATAAAACTCAACCTATATCAACTAACGAAGCAGTAGCACCAGAAATTGTTGCAGCAGATTTAATAGGCGATCGCACCGCTGAATTACCCCAAGAGGTTGTTCGCACTAAATACTTCTCTATGCCGCCAATGACACTAGCAGAAGCGCAAGAACAACTGCAACTGGTGGGACACGACTTTTATATGTTTCATAATGCAGAAAGCGGAGAGATTAACGTTATTTATGAACGTAATCACGGTGGTTATGGAGTAATACAACCCCGTATTAACGGTAACTCTAACGGTAAAAATGGCAAAACAGCCCAAGCTAATGTTGGTATTGCCGAAAAATCTCCCTCTAAGTAAAGTCTGATGAGATTTTTCATCTGTAGAGACGTTCCATGGAACGTCTCCATTTGGGATGTCTAATGTTATCTATGCAGATGTAATTTTTGGGGAATATTTCATTTCGCAGCTAGTTGTTGCAGTGTCTTTAATGCTTCTTCAACATGGCCTTTAAAGTTCAGCATGGAATCAAAAACATACTGAACCACACCGTTTTGGTCAATCACATAAGTTACTCGTCCAGGGATAAAACCAAAAGCGGTAGTTGCACCATATTGTTTTCGTACCCGGTCGCCTTGATCACTCAATAGTGTAAAAGGTAAATTGTATTTATTTGCAAACTTTTGGTGGGAGTCCCTAGAGTCACCACTCACACCAATCACTTCAGCACCAGCGGCTTGAAATACTTCATATTGATCTCGAAAAGCGCAAGATTCCACAGTGCATCCTGGGGTGTCGTCTTTAGGATAAAAATAGAGGACAACAGATTTTTGACCCCGAAAGTCTCCCAGGCTGATATTTTCGCCATTTTGGGCGGTTAAATTAAAATCAGGCGCGGTATCTCCAACTTTGATAGCCATAATTAAAAAATTCACTATTCAAACATTACTTAATAAAATTTTACCTTGTAACTTAGGTTATCAATTTTTCTTGATAAAGTGCATGAGGAGGAGTAAGGTTAGATCCTCAAATAAGATATTGTCGTCTATGCGTCTGAGTTCACTTGATGTGTTTCGTGGTATTACCATCGCCGCAATGATTCTTGCTAATATGGCAGGAGTCGCAGATGATGTTTATCCTTCCCTCAGTCATGCCCAATGGCACGGTTGTACACCCACTGACTTAATATTTCCCTTCTTTTTATTCATTATTGGTGTGGCCATGACTTTTTCTCTGTCAAAATATACAACAGAGAACAGACCCACCAAAGCAGTTTACTTACGCGTCCTGCGCCGCGCTGCTGTTCTGTTTATTTTAGGTTTACTATTAAATGGTTTTTGGAATAAAGGTGTTTGGACTTTTGATTTAAGTAGTATCCGCTTGATGGGGGTATTGCAACGAATTGCTTTAACTTACTTGTTTGCATCTTTGATTGTTTTAAAATTACCTCGCAAAACTCAATGGTTCGTAGCAGGGGGATTACTCATTGGTTATTGGCTGACAATGATGTATATCCCAGTTCCTGAATATGGTGCGGGAGTGCTGACGAGAGAAGGTAATTTTGGCGCATTTATTGACAGATTAATTATTCCCAAAGCACATCTTTATAAAGGTGATGGGTTTAATTTTATGGGAGATCCTGAAGGACTTTTCAGCACGATTCCGGCGATAGTTAGCGTTTTGGCTGGTTATTTTACTGGGGAATGGATTAAAGATAAAAAACAAGCTACTTCACACACTAGCATGGATTTAGTATTATTTGGTTTGTGTTGTTTGGTAATTGCAATTATTTGGGATGTGGCTTTTCCCATGAATAAGAAAATTTGGACAAGTTCCTATGTTTTATTTACCTCTGGTTGGGCGTTAATGTTATTAGCAGCTTGTTATGAATTGATAGAAGTGAGATTAATCAAACGCTGGAGTAAACCTTTTGAGATAATGGGATTAAATGCGATCGCTCTTTTTGTAGCATCTGTATTATTAATCAAAATCACCGCAAAAACCCAACTTGGTACAGGTGAAACTGCCATTAGTATCTATAATTGGATTTATCAAAATATCTTTGCATCTTGGTCAGGAAAATTCAACGGCTCATTTTTATTTGCACTTGTGACGCTGTTATTTTGGTACGGTGTTGCGGTATTGATGTATCAGAAACGCTGGTTTATTAAAGTGTAAATAAAACTATTCTGGGACGGGCATCTTGCCTGTCCAAATTCTGTAAATTCATTAATAAAACCTTTGAGCAAGATTCATTCTTTCGCTGCAAAATTTACTTTATCATAGATATCTTCCAGTGAAATTTGACAAGCAATTGAAGCTAAATTTAAAGAATCCTGACTATTTGAATATTCTGAAAAAATCCATTTGTTATTATCAGCTTTATAATATTGTTCAACGTGCATTGTATATTGGTTAATTAAAATATATTCTTGAAAACTAGAAATAGTTCGATAAGCAGCAAATTTTTCATCTTTATCATAGCTTTTAGTTGAATTTGATAACACTTCAGCAATCATCACAGGATTAGTAATAGTGTCTTTTCTACCTTCTTCAAAAACCAAGGGAGTTTGGACGACCATAATATCAGGATAAGTGTGAATGCGTCTGTTAGGAATCCAAAGCCGTTGGTCTGTAACAAAGACTTGATAAGGTTGACGTTTAAGGGCAAAATTTAGTACAGCATAAAAATTGCCAGCAACTTGGTTGTGATCTGGTGTTCCGCCTGTCATGGGTATAATTAATCCATTAATATATTCATGTCGTATATCTGAATTTACTTCTAGTTCTAGATATTCTGCGGGTGAATAGTAGCGTGTTTCTTGTGCAATAGTCATGATATTTCAACTCCCAAGGCTACATCATAGATTTTGTTGGAATGTGAGAAAATCTATCTTTTTGGACGTTTTACACCACCAGGGCGTTTTACCCCAAAACCATACATATAAATTTCAGGCATATTAACACGCTTATCAAAACGCCTGTCAATAATTCCCAGTTGTAGCAAATATCGCATAATTTCCTCCGGGTTTAAAGTGGGTGGTTGTTTTCCAAGTTCTTCACTCCATGTTGTATTTTTAAGTTTATCTAGAAAAATTTCTTCTGCAACAGGAACTTTCAAGCCATTCAAGCTGTTCTTCAGAGGTGCTAACCAAGGATATTCATCTACTAATTCTCCAATTCTATATTTGGAAATATCAACAAGTGCGCCTTGTAAATCAGAAGGAGTTAGGAGGGTATCTCCAGTTAAATTTGGTATATCAGATTCATCTATTCTCCTCTGTGCTGGTAATGAAAACAGCTTTAAAAATGCGCGGGGATAAATTCTTCCTCCAGCATCTTTAAGATGATTAGGAATCCAAAGATGTGTATATCCCTTTCTAGGATTATCACCCATAAATCTACTAATTATTCTGCCGATCATAAATTCGTGAGAAAGTTCATTGGCAGTGATAATTATTCCCAAAGGTGTGTTAGTTTCTTTGATAAAATTTGGTGATATACTACGCAAATATTCAGCCATTTCGTGACCAGAATTTGCTAATCTCTTGAAAAGTAGTTGATATAACCATGAATCTTTCCATTCCAAATTAATCTGGTAAGCTTTTAACTTAGAAGCATCAGGAAAATTTAAAAAATCTTCTCGAAAAAGATCGGTACGTAAAAAAATCTTGGGTCTAATTCTTTCCCAACGCCGCCAATTATCTAACCAAAAAGCTAAAAGTTGACGAATAGGAGCAGCTAATTGATGATATGAAGATCCTAATCTATCTAATTCATCATAAGTGATAAATAACCATTCATCTGATTCAATTAATTTTTTATCTAACAAATCTAAAGCATAATTAATTCTTTCTATATTTTGACACACAAGAGGAAACCAAGCAGATAATAGAGGTAACTTGTTGATTAATAATTCACGAGTTTCTAAAGGTATCTCATCAGACCAATCACTTTTTAATATTACTTGTTCTTGGCTTAAAATTCTTCCTAACATTAAACCAATCCAAAATACACACCAATCAATATTACTAGCATTTTGCATCTGTGCTTCTATATTCATCTGTGCAGGAAATGTTTTTTCCTGTTGTCTAGTTCGTCCAAAAGACGCAATCCATGTTGTTTTGTCTAAATTATCTAAAGCTCTGATTTTTAAATTTTCTACGAGTATCCTTCGTCCTGAAGGAATGGCCAATAAACGAAATAATTCGGTTTTACCAGCACCCTTTCCTCCTAATATTAAAAGTGTATCTCTTTCTAAAACTTGGCGATAGTTAGGAATGGGCAGAAAGTTTTTGAGAAAAACAGCATCATCATTACTTTCGGTTTCTGCTGTTCCTTTTCCTGGTGCTATACCAGCCATTAATTCTAACAATTTTTGTTTATCAAAATTACTCATATTACTTCCTCTTCTGTCTGGTTAAATCTCTTATTAAATCTTATACAAAGCCTTTCAGCAATTTTTTGATAATCTTCATTAGTCATCAAAGCTACAAGTTGTCGCAACCGATCAGATTCTTCTTGACTTTCATCACGAATAAATAAACTAATATCTCCTTGTAATTCATCTTTCAAAGGCAGTATTATAGGTGAAAAAGGTTCATTAATATCATCAGGGTTGGGTACAACTTCACCTTCATAATAGTAGTTTTCTTGAAATGCTATATATGCCTGTTCTTTAAATGCTCTTAATTCTTCATTTCTTCGTCTTTCTAAACTAGCCAGAGCCATAGCATGAACTAATACTACAGGTAGTTGTTCTCTATCTTCTGATAATGGTCGAGATAAACGACGAATAACATGAGTTAAACCAGCCCAACTTTGCCTAGATTGTCTACCAAATATAACTGCGGCGTGAGATAAATCAGTTAATGCTAATCCTCCAATATCATGAAATCCTGCTCTGGAATCTAAGAGAATGAAATCAAGAGGTTTAACAGCACTTTCTAGTTCTTTCAGCATTCCCTTAAAAGTTTCAGGAAGTTGATGATCTACTAAATTTTGAAAATCTAGTCTTGCTAATTTTTCTAAGTAATTAGAATCTACATTTCCCGCAGTAAATAAATGTATTTGTCCTCCTGAATTTCCGAGTAATAGTGGATTATTAATTGGTAAAATATGATCTCTTAAAGACCAATTTCTACTTTGAATTTTTTTCTCTAACAAATAATCAATAACACCAAAAGGCTTTGGATTATTTGGAGAAAATATTGAGGATAAGCCAGGAGCTTCTAAATCCAAATCTACTATAGCTACCCGGTATCCATTACGAGCTAAAGTAAGTGCAGTAGCGACTAATGCTGTAGTTCTACCCACACCACCTTTAAATGAGAAAAAAGTAACAATTGCTGGTTTATGTTCCTGATAAACAAGTTGTATTTTCCAAGGAAGATTACCTGAATTCTCATTAGTCCATGTATGTTTAGCAATATGGCGCTCTAGTATATACAAACGAGGAGAGGGATCTTCATCATCCCGTTCAATAGCAATAGTATCATCATTCCATTCGGCTTCAATTCTCTGGTTTTTGATGACATCAATTAATGCTTTGTAACCATCTTTATTACCTTGTGGCAACCAAATATCTTCACCATAATAAGAAAAAAGGTTTTCTCTTAGGTACTGTCCTAACTTATCTATGTCTGTTTGTTCAGGGGGAAAATTTGCCTTTGGTTCAAGGAAAAGCCGTATTTTGCCATAAACATCACGAATGATAGTTACAGATTCCAGATTGGGTGTCAATGTTGATGCTATATCAGGTTTTTTAAAGCATTCTTCTACTTTAGTAAAAGTATCACTGAAACTAATCATAATTCTCTAAAGTTCCTCACTGCTAAGTATGCCATCTAGAATAAGTTTAGGTATAACCTCTTGATAAATTTGTTCTGCTCGGTTAACTGCTTCCTGTGCTTGAGTTTGATTCCAAAGTCCTGATTTAGCATAACGTCGCTCTGGATGATATTGATCTAGTACAGTTTCTGTTGTTCGAGAAACAGGAAGTTGCATATCAAGTACAGGATACATTAAGCGTAACCTATCCATTGCTTTACCTTGAAGTTCTGTTAAATCATGACCATACTTTTTAACTGCTGTTCTATCTTCAGGAATATATACTTTTACTAATACCTTAAATGAGCATTCCACAACATAACCCGCAAGATATACTGCATTATCCCATCGTTCGTTATCTTTTAAGACTTTTGCATCGTGTAAATGCCTTGCTGCCGCTTGTAAAAAACACTCTTCCAACAAAATTACTCCTTACTTATTATTTCCGAAAACTACAGATGAGTCCGCATTCGCGGACTTTTATTCAACAAAATCAACCCATCAATTAAACTGCAATCTCCGCAGCTTCCGCAGCTTCTAAGGCATTAATCTCATCTAAAATCCGCCAAATTTCCTGCATCATTGCATCTAAACCAGTGCGAGTTACAGCCGAAATAATGAAAACAGGTGCTAAAGCCAGATGATTTAATTGAGTAGCTAAAGCCTCCAAATCAACAGTTTCTCTATCAACAGCATCTATTTTATTCAACGCCAAAATTTGCGGACGTTTAGTTAAACCCCGTCCATAAGCCTTGAGTTCTGCTTGAATAGTATGAAAATCAGCAATGATATTTTCACTTGTCGCATCAATTAGATGTAATAAAACCCTTGTCCGTTCAATATGACGGAGGAAATCATAACCTAAACCAGCACCATGAGAAGCGCCTTCAATTAAACCGGGAATATCCGCAAAAACCGTACCATCACCCGTGGGTTTTTTTACCACACCCAAATTAGGAATTAAGGTAGTAAAAGGATAATCAGCAATTTTTGGACGCGCAGCCGATAAAGAAGAAATCAAAGTAGATTTACCCGCATTTGGTAAACCAATAATTCCCACTTCTGCTAACAATTTTAATTCTAAACGTAAGACCTTTTTTTCACCTTCTAAACCAGGAAGTGAATATTCGGGAACGCGGTTACTGTTACTTAAAAAATGTTGATTTCCTAACCCACCTTTACCACCTTTAGCGACTTGGAAACTTTGTCCAGGTTCAACTATATCGCATAGCAAAGCACTTGTTTGCCCGTCATAAACAGCAGTACCACAGGGAACTTCAACAATTAAATCTTTTCCACCTGCGCCGGTGCAATTATTTGGACCGCCACGTTCTCCATTTTGTGCCTTAAACAGATGTTTATAGCGAAAATCTAGCAAGGTTTGGAGGTTAGAATCACCGACAAAAATGATTGAACCACCTCTGCCACCATTTCCACCAGATGGACCACCTGCTGGGACATATTTTTCTCTGCGGAAAGCAACAATACCATCACCTCCGTCACCTGCTTCTACTTCAATTATTGATTGGTCTATGAATTGCATAATGTTATTAGTCAGTTGTCAGTTGTCAGTTGTCAGTTGTCAGTTATCAGTTGTCATTTTTCTTTTGCAAGATTACCAATGTATTTTGCGCTCATGACTCCGATTCGTTAACGATTTTCCAAATATGATCAGCCAATTTTTCTGATGGCTAATATACCTGTGATTCCTGAAACCTTCTACTCTCCATTATGTCACTTAACTACTGACAACTGACCACTGATTACTAACAACTAATTTAAATATAAGGCGTAACATCCTCACCACAATCATCTGCTAGGTAGGAGAGGGCGCGGAAGCGTAAGCCTACCATTTGTTCATAAAGGGGGTTGATTTTACACATCGGTGGGATATGGACAATTTTCCGTCCAAATAGAGTTACATCTCTTTCAAAGGGACACTGGGAAGGAATCATCTTACACAAAAATCTGGCAACTCTGGGATCTTGAATATCTAACCCGTCTAACCAGTGACGCAAGGGAGTTAAAGCGTCTGGGTGTGGGGCTTGAAGTCCAGTAGCGGAAAAATCCTTTGTTTGTGCGGTATCTTGTAGGGTCTGACGTAAGGCCGTGAGTAAATTCTCTTGCAGTTCTAATTTTTGACACAATTGCTGAAGCAGTTCATCTTCACTGGGAGAATATATACCATCAGCGATCGCTACCATTACCGCTGTCCGTAAGAAATTTTCCGCTACAGGTGTACCTTTACCCAATATAGCCGCTAGTTCATCCGGTTCAATTATCTCTAAAGAATCCCAGTCAATGGCAGGGGCTAATTCATCTTTGGTAAGATTAGTAATTACTTCCTGTTCTTGAGTATCAAAATTACCATCAGCCCAAGCAATAGTCAGTAATCCCCGTAACCAAGCAATAATTTGTTCGCTACTGTAAGGAGTTTGAGTAGTAGTTGTCATAAAAACTCAGGCCTTGTAATTTTTATTAGTCAATATTAAGTTATCTTGAAAATAATTAAACTTCTGTATATTTAATCCATTCAGATCCCCAACTTATTCATATCCCCGACTTCTTAAAGAAGTCGGGGATCTAAACCTCATCCATTTTGAAACCTGAAGTAATGCGAGCATCTTGCTCGCTACTTAACAGCAGGGAGCTTAACAGCAGGGAGCTTAACAGCAGGGAGCTTAACAGCAGGGAGCAAGATGCTCCCACTACTTTCAATAACTATGGTTTTCATCTTAGACGGGGTTTATCTCTATCTCCAAGATTATTGAAAATAGATATAATTGATGATATTTATCATTAACTAAGGGATAAAGTATGTTTTGCTTTGGGATTGAACATGAAGTTGCTTTTCTCAATCATCAAGGAAAGTTTGCGGATTTCCATAATACAAAATTTGCCGATTTTCAGCAAATTATTGACAAATTACCTATTTATCCGACTGATTATCCACAATTAAGAGTTGGTGATGCTGGGATTAAAAAAAAGCGTTGGTATATTGAAGGATTTGAAAGATTTAACGAATCTGAAGAAGTAATTGACTGTGTAGCTAAAGGTATTGAAATTAGAACAACTATCCACTCTAGCATTCAAGGAGCAATTGATGAATTAACCGCAAGTTTTATTTTATTAAAAGAGGTTGCTGCCAGTTTTGGATTTTCGCCTGTTTTAGCCAGTTTTAACCCCTATACTTGCGTATTTAAACCACAACCTCCATTAAATAATTTTGAAATTAAGCAATTACAAGCTTATCCAGATGAACAAACTGCTCATATCTATATGGTTTCTTATGGACCAGATTTAAATATTTCCCTAGCAAACTTGTCTACAGAAAAATTAATTGATATTGGTAAAAAGTTGACTTACTATAGCCCTTACATCATTCCTTTTAGTTATAGTTCTCCTTTTTATAATGGTGATTTATGGGAAGGTTTATCAGTGAGGACATTTATCAGAACTGGAAAAAGATCCGCAACATTAGTTTTTTTGGAAAAAACAGAAGAATTAATCAACAGTGTGCCTTCATTAACTAAAATTGCCCGCATTCCCTCAGAAGTAGGACGAATAGAATTCAAAGCTTGTGATAGTTGTGATAATTTCGCTATTTATGCAGGTTTATTAGCTTTATTAAAAGGTTTAGTGTTAGATGAAACTTTACCAGGTAGAGCGATTATACCTGATGCTGATTTACACCAAATCTCGGCAAAATATGGTTTTGAAAATGAAGATATTTTTGTTAATACAACTAAAATTTTCCAAGCTGCTGAAATCGCCCTGAAAGATGATCCTGATATTGAATTTTTAACCCCACTAAAAGTGATTTTATCAGAGCAAAAAACCAAATCTCATGAATTAATTAAGTTGTTCCAAAATTTAGGTTCAATTGAAGCCACACTCAAACAAACTTATAATAGGGAACAGGGAACAGGTAATAGGTAATAGGTAATAGGTAATAGGTAATAGGGAATAGGTAATAGGGAATAGGTGACAATTGACCAATGACCAATGACCAATGACCAATGACCAATGACTACTCCTTTTCCTTATTTAAACTTGGTGGAATTTGTTCAATAGGAATGAGTGCTTCCATGACAGTCTTAACAATTGGTGCAGCTACTGTAGAACCATAGGCATTTTCTCCCTTTGGTTCATCTACAACTGCAAAAACTACATAACGGGGAGATTCCACTGGCAAAATAGCGACAAAACTGGTAATTCTTGCATCCTTAATATATCCACCATTAGGACTAGCTTTTTGGGCTGTTCCTGTTTTCCCACCAATTCGATATCCAGAAATTCTCGCTGCTTTTCCAGTACCTTGACTTACTACCGTTTCCATCATTTCTACAACTTTTTGGGTGGTTGTAACTGAGAAAATTTGCCGTGGTTCTGGCAGAGTCATTGAATAGTGCATTCCCCCTTGACTATCAATTAGTCCTCGGACTACGTGGGGTGTAACTAATTTCCCCCCATTAGCTAATGCACCATGTAGTTGTAGCAGTTGTAATGGAGTCAGAGAGAATCCTTGACCAAAAGATGTAGTAGCTGGTTCAATAGCTGAAGAGATAAATTGTTCCTGACTTTTGAGTTGACCCCTAACTTCAAATGGTAAATCCGTCTCAACCTTTTGTCCTAGCCCTAAACGTTCTAGCCAGTTGTAATATATGGATGGTTTTAATCGTTGAATGATCCTCACCATGCCAATGTTACTAGAAGTTTGTAAAATCTCAGGAATAGTTAACTGACGATAACCTGTTTTTTCCGCATTTTTGATAGTATGTGTACCGATTTTAATAGAACCAGGATCTATAAATGTATCATCTGGTTTAATGGAACCATTTTCTAGAGCGATCGCCACATTGACAGGTTTAAAAGTTGATCCTGGCTCATACAAATCAGCAACAGTCCAGTTTTTAAACAGGGAAATATCAGATTTAGAATATTGATTCGGGTTATAAGTAGGTTGAGAAACCAAAGCCAATAAAGAACCATCAACTGCATCCATGACAATCACTGCACCCCGTTTGGCACTAAATTTAGTCATCTGTTCTTTTAATGCTGCACGAGCAATCCGTTGCACACGGCTATCAATAGTCAATTGCAGTTTTAAATCATCAAAATGCAGAAACCCCTCAGTCGCATAATCCGGCATTAACGACCCATTACCAGACTTACTCATCCGTACTGTTTGTCCAGAACGTTCTAGCAACTTCTCCTGACTATATTCCACACCAGCTTGACCACGACGGTCAAGATTAACATAGCCCACCACATCAGCAACCAAATCATCTTGGGGATAGAAGCGGGAGTATTTTTGGATAAACTCGAACCCATTCAAGCGGAGTGATATCAACTTATCAGTAATATCTTCAGAGATACCCGAAGCTAGTAAAATTCCACTCCGTTTACTTTGGAATATTTTGACTAAATCAGCCTTTTCTTTGCCGATAACTGGAGCAATTTTCTCGGCAATTTCCTCCTGAGAATGATCAAATAACTTAGGATGGCTATATACATTATAAACAGGACGGTCAATAGCTAATACATTATTACCCCGATCAACTACCGGACGACGAGGCATATAAGGGCGTAAATTGACCATTTGCTGGTTTCGCGCCCTCTGAGTCAGCTTTTTTCCCTGAACAATTTGTAACTGATATAAATTAAATGCCAACCCTACCATAGCAATCATTAGCACACCCCACACAGCAAATAGACGTAATCGAATGTTAGGTGGGTTTTCTGGTGTTTTCGGATCAATACTTCCTGGTTCAACTTGTCTAGAAAACTTGCGTTGTCGTTTGAATTCTAAATTACGTAAATTTCGGAGTTTTGTTTTAATTGATGACTTCAGCATGAGCGCAACATATAGTTAGGGTTTGCACCAAAGAAAGCAAAAGCGTTGATAGATAAAGGTTTACAGAGTTTTATCAGCAAACAAGTGCCAGATTATTGATAATAGATGTTAAAAACCCTTGCATTCTAACTAAAAATAACCGCGTAAATTAGAGGGCTAATTGCCCAACTCTTCTCTTCCGTTCTTTCTTCGTGTCCTTCGCTCCTTCGTGGTTCAGTAGGGGCGTATTGCTATACGCCCCCTACTGATTCGGTGACTCTTAACTATTTTAATATCCCAGTTCAGTA
>JAKOGY010000155.1 GCA_028658405.1 Dolichospermum sp. ST_sed8
CCCCTTTTTAAGGGGGATTTAGGGGGATCTGAAAATATTTGATACACCATGAGAGACTTTTAAAACATCCTCTAAGGTATTGCTTTGTGGTGCTGGTTTAATAGACATCTCTATAAATTAAATATGCGTGACCTGAAACCCTTGTAGAGACTTTCCATGGAACGTCTTTACATTTATTCCTGGAGATGTCTAATATGCACCTTCCTTATTCAAAACTACCTGTACAGTCTTCAACAAAATCTGAAAATCTAACCACAGTGACCAATTTTCAATGTATCTGAGGTCAAGTTTCATGACTTGATCAAAGTCTAAAATATCAGAACGCCCGGAAACTTGCCACATCCCAGTGACTCCTGGTAATACTTCTTGACGAATAAAATGGCATTCGGAAAACTTCTCTACATCTCTAGTCGGTAAAGGACGAGGACCAACTAAACTCATTTCTCCTAAAACAACATTAAATAGTTGAGGTAGTTCGTCTAGGCTATAACGACGGAGAAATTTGCCTATCCGAGTCACGCGAGGATCATCTTTGATTTTAAATAGTACACCGTCTTTGTTTTCATTTAATGCTTCTAATTCTTTTTGCATTTTGTCAGCATCAGTCCTCATGGTGCGGAATTTCCAAACTTGGAATTTCTTGCCATGTAATCCAATCCGAGTCTGTTGATAAAATACTGGACCTGGAGAGTCTAATTTGATAGCAATAGAGATTGCTAAATATACAGGAAAAGTAAAGATTAGAAATAAAGTTGCAAAGAAAATATCGAAAGCACGTTTAGTCCAGAAATCTTTACCAACAATTAGTGGACACACAAAACTTAAACAATTCATGCCTCCAACATTGTTTATTTCTATATCTCGATAAATTGCTTTAATTTCTACAGGCAAAAGATGTACTGTAATCCCTGATGCTTGAAATAACCAACACAAAAACATTCTATTTCGGATAGCATCTAAAGAAATAAAAACTTCTGTAACGCCGAGTTTATTGAGCTTCTCCAAAGTTTTTTGGCGATTATTTCTATCTAGTGATTTAGCATCTTCACTTCCAGCTATAATATAGCGGCTTTCTTTCTTGATAAAACTAAAAACTTCTTCTCTGTCTTGGGAATCACAAATTATAAAAACTGGATTACGACCAACATTTCTTTTTCGCAGCAGATATTCAAAACTGATATTTGTGGCGAATCTACCAACACAAATTAAAAATGTACTCATTAACCCAAAAAATATTACTGTTGAGCGAGTAATATCTTCAATTGGTTGATATAAAAAACAGTACATTAATATTGCACAATGAGCAAAGAATAGTGTTTTGACAATATTCCCATAGTCATTATACTTTGTGCCTAATTTATAATTACCTTGAAAATATAGTAATGCTATTTGAATGAAAATAGCTATCAACATAGATGAATGTCCCTTCTGACCAAACCAAGGTAAACGATATTCAGCTAATCTCCAAGGGATCAATAGAAGCGTAGCATCCACTAAAAAAATCGTGAGTAATTGCAGCCACCATTTTCCTTTACGAATTGTGACAAAGTTAGGTGCACGCAGGTCTAAATTATTTTCATTTAAACTGTCACTGACTAAGTTTTGATTATTTATTGCAAAGTCTTTCATATATATACCTTAAGCTGAGGTTACTAGATATTTTTACTGTTTCAGGCAGAATGGAATTTTCCGGAACAGGTGAAATAAAGTCGAATAACTGATCTAAAGACAGTAAAAATAAATTTTGAAGGCTGCAAATGGATTATCAAACACAGTTAATTTAAGACTCTACGGTGTGAGATCCGAGCCATCTCTTTGCTGTTGCTTGTTGATGATGTTGTTTTTATGACCACCTTAGAGCGTAATAAATTCAGTCGCTAATGTGACAAAAATGATATACGCGTTCAACCATCACAGAAAAAATAGACCGATCAGAATATTTCACCAGATCATATTCATAAGACCTCGCGGTATGCGGGAAACTCAGTCCCTTTAGGGGCCAGAGGGAAGCGACACGGGCGGTAATAAAGGCATTGAATCTTTTTTCATAAACGCGATGGCTACATTGAGGACAATGTACTTTCCCGGATAAAAATATTTACTTTATACTTTTATTATTATTTTTATTTGTCCACTCTGTCAAGCATCCTATTTATTCACTCTGTTAAGTATTGTATTTACTAAATAGGTTAATTAGGTTGTAAAAATCCTGCGGCAAACTTTAGTTAAATAAAGTCATTATCATAAGTGAAATTATTGTCAGTACATATTAATAATTTGTAAAAATATTTCACAGAAAAATGTCGTCAATATTTGCATAAAAATAAATTTATAAGAGACATCTCCAGAAATTAATATACTGGAGACGTTCCATGGAACATCTCTAAAAGGTTTCTAGGAAAGGCATATTTAATTTTTGGAGATGTATTTAGAAAACTTGAATTCACTATACTTTTTTTTGATAGCTGCAAAATAGTTTAATAATTATGTATGAAATCATACATTAGTACATAATTTGTTACTTTTATGAAAATAGCATAAATATGTAATATTTATGGCAATAGATTAATTAGTATAGTCAATATAGTTTTTGCCATAAATTCAATTTATACATTCAAATATTATATTATTTGCATCTTCAGTACACAATCTTTACAGAATCTTTGTATTATCTTTATATATCAATATCTTCGCCAATTTACGACGGTTAAACGGCTGTAGAAGCATTGTGAAGACGACCAAGAGAACTAAGCTTGGCAAAAATCTGGACTATTTAAGGACGGGCAGGATGCCCATCCCACAAGATTGGATAGCGGAGAACTAGCACTGCTGCAAGTAGTTCATTTTTTTTGTGGAGTTCTCTAAACCTGAAGATCAACAATACTAGAACTACGCGGTGAATTTTTAAATTTAAAATGACTGATTTGGCATAGTAGTTTTGACATGGGTAATGAGATGAATTACACTACGATCGCAAATCCATAAGAGTATTTGAGTCCATGCAACCGACTCGCGTTATTGGTTTAATGAGTGGTACGTCTGTAGATGGGATAGATACAGCTTTAGTAGAAATTTCTGGTCGAGAGTGGGATCTGAAAGTGGAATTAATAGCAGGGGAAACATATCCCTACCCCCCTCAACTCAGAAAACAGATTCTGGAGCTTGGGGCTGGTACTGCGGTATCAATGGCAGATTTAGCCGCAATAGACGATGCGATCGCTCGCAGTTTTGCCCAAGCTGCTCAACATATTCAAGTTGGTCATCAGGGAGCTACTCTGATCGGTTCTCATGGTCAAACTGTTTACCATCGTCCACCCCAAAGCGAAAGAGAACTAGGTTATAGTTTCCAGCTAGGACGGGGGGCGCTGATTGCCTATCTAACTGGTATTTCTACTGTCAGTAATTTCCGAACAGCAGATATAGCTGCTCAGGGTCATGGTGCGCCCCTTGTTCCGAAAGTAGATGCTTATTTACTGAGTCATCCCCACCAAGAACGTTGTATTCAAAATATTGGAGGTATTGGTAATGTTACTTATCTCCCCGCTCAGAGTGATCATTGGTTATCGCAAATTCGCGGTTGGGATACAGGTCCAGGTAATAGCTTATTAGATTTAGCCGTACAACATTTTACAAATGGTGCTAAAAGCTATGATGAAAACGGTGATTGGGCAGCCAGTGGTACACCATGTTACCCATTGGTAGAACAATGGCTAAGTCACGAATATTTCCACTTACCACCACCTAAATCCACTGGACGTGAGTTATTTGGTCTTGCTTACTTGCATGATTGTTTGCAGGATGCCCAACCCTACCAACTCAACTTTGCAGATTTTTTAGCAACTGTTACAGAATTAACAGCAGCTTCTATTGTCCATAATTATGACAGTTTTCTAGTCAAAAGGCCAGATGAAGTAATATTATGTGGTGGTGGTAGTCGCAATCTTTACTTAAAAAATCGGCTTGAGTTATTGTTGGAGAATGTTCCAGTTTTTACTACCGATGAGTTTGGCGTAAGTGCCGCATTTAAAGAAGCGATCGCCTTTGCAGTTTTAGCATACTGGCGCAATACAGGTATTCCTGGTAACTTACCCGCAGTTACAGGAGCATCTAAAGAAATGCTTTTAGGAGAAATTCACGATAGTTATAGCTGATTAAAACTATATTCTCCCGTTTTTTTGCGGAAAAGACTATTGAAAAATTCGATTCTGCTGGATTAAAACCTAGGATTTGGCAAGTGAACCATACTTTTCTATTAGAACCAGGACGTTGGGTAATGCAAGGAAATTGGTTGGAGCGCAATAGTCCACCAATTCCCTTAAAAGGTTTGACATTAGTAGTTTGGAATCGAGATAATTGGTTCTCTATGGCCACAAAATTAATTTTTCCTAACGGCGATCGCCCAGAAATCTCTTTTCAGTATAAGGGACGACTACATGAGGGAGAACGTCAATATAATTTTTTGCTTCAGCATAGTTATCTAGGCAAGATAGAAGGTGAAGGTTGGATTTGTCCAGATACAATTGTGCAGCGTTATTGGGTAATTGGAGATAACTCCGCTGACCCTAGGTATCTTCAAAGACGTAGTGGTTTTGAAACTCTATATCGAATTAATGATCATCAATATTATTTAACTAGTGGCATTCTTATTGGTCATTTTTTAGACAGTACAATGGAAGCTAATCTAGAACGCCAACCATAGTAGTTGCACTAAATCACAAAGGATTATGGTGATAACACCATTATCTAACTTTCGTGAAAATAGACTACATTCTGTGCTTGAAAAATATATAATTGTACCTTAATTTCCTCTCTCTAATTTTGATAAGTAATTTTACTAATTAGTAGTCCATTTGTAGTAATTATGTACTAAATATCAAATCCGCAGTTTTACGTAAAAATATAAATAGAACTAAAAAACTTGCGTAAATATACTCTAAAAGTGAGATAATGCCAGGGCATCCTGCCCGTCCTTGGATTATTAGCAAGCTGTTTATGCCTGCACCACAAGAGAATTTGGGCTATTTTTTTATTTGGAAATCTCTAAACAAAACCGACAAAACTATCCCCTGAATTTTTAAACATTGGAGTCGAATTTTATATGCTAGACCCCAACATTGGTCGCTTACTCGGAAACCGTTACCAACTCCAAGAACTTATTGGCTCTGGAGCAATGGGACGAGTTTATCGTGCTAAGGATACCTTGCTGGGAGGTGTTCCTGTTGCAGTCAAATTTCTCACTTTATCAATCCAAAACGAAAGGATGCGCTTGCAAGAAAGATTTGAGCGAGAAGCAAAAACTTGCGCCTTGCTAGGTCAAAAAAGCATCCATATTGTCCGAGTAATGGACTATGGAGTAGATGAAACATACTATGTGATGGAATATCTACAAGGACAAACCTTAAGTAATATCATTCGCAGAAAACATCTGAGTTTACCAAGATTTCTCAGTATGTCTAAGCAAATTGGTTTAGGATTACAGTGCGCCCATGATGGTATTCCTGTAGATGGCGAAATTTGTCCAATCATCCATCGTGATATTAAACCTGGCAATATCATGGTGACTCAAGACCCCAGTTTTGGGGAATTAGTTAAAGTTTTAGACTTTGGTATTGCTAAGTTACTGCTATCTGATGGTGACCATACAAAGTTTTATTTAGGAACTTTGGCTTATTCTTCTCCTGAACAAATTGAAGGTAAAGAACTAGATAGTCGTTCTGATATCTACAGTTTTGGGATCTTGATGTTTGAAATGCTGGCTGGACAAATTCCTTTAGTGGCATCAACCAACACCTTTGGCGCATGGTATAAAGCCCACAATTTTGCAAAACCCAATTCCTTTGCGGAAATTTCTCCTAATTTGCTCATACCAAAGCCATTGGAAGATGTAATTATGAGTTGTCTAGGCAAAAAACCTAGTGAACGTCCCCAAAGCATTAATGAAATTATTAATATTCTCACTACCGTAGAGCAACAGAACGATTCTCAGAACATCATCCAAGATACTCCTGTCATTAATAATAACCTTGTATATAAAGACTCCCAAGAAACTATTAAAACTAATTTCTCTCTACTTCCCGTCCCAGTAGAGAAAATCAAAACCAATCTACAAGCATCTCCCATTCCTAATCAAAATACACAAGTCGAACCACAAAGATATTCAGTCAATGATGATGTAACTCAGCTTTTTTCCTGGCCACAGAATAAACCAATTGCGAATATCGTTTTTATTCAACCCATTTACCACGATAAAAATCTGTTACCAGCACTATGGGTGATGCTACCCCAAGCAGAAATTCGGAAACGCTTGGTTTGTACTCGCTACAATCAATTTCTATTTATTTCTTCTCCCCATCCAGTCATATTATGGATTACAGTTATTTATACCCGTCAACATGGGGCTAAATGGTTGCCTTACTATTTGGATCTCAAAACTAGTTTTGGTCAAGAAATCACTCAGTTACTCCAAAATACTGGGGAATATCGCTTATTATTCTTTGCTAAAGAAACTCCCAATCCTTGTACACATATATTACAGTCAAGTATTGCAACTGCCCAACGGGAACGACTAAAAGAATGGCTGAAGTCTAGTAATTTTCCTACTTTATTAACGGATGCTCAGATTAGTAAAAATTTATTGAAACAAGAATATGAAAAAATTAAACCCAAAATATTAGCTAAGTTAGAAACAATGGATACTGATTCTCCATTTAATATTTCTGGTTGATAAGTTTACATTTTACAACTGTGAGTCTCAGCTTAAAATATAAAATGGAATCATTGTTTAAGATTTTGATAGCGAAGCTTGCCATGAGAATCGAAGTTAACGCCCCAACATCCCCAGCTTTTTTCCTAGCGGGAAACTAGCAAGAGAAGGAGGTCGCCCACAAGAGAAACACGGGAAGGTTGGGAGCTTCGTGTCTTCAGACCGAAAGGGAAAACCGACAAATGCCGAATTTATTCCCCTTCAATATTGTGGTATGATTGAGTTGTCAGTACAAGACATAAAAACCTACCGGGGGACTCTCGGAAAGTATACGCTTGTCAGATATGATTTCGCCCTTTTGGGGCCAACGAAATCAGGGCAAGAACCCAATATTAAGGAACCCTGCCTGAAACTGGGATAACTGAGGGATATAGACTGAAACTCTCTATAGGATCTGCGTCTCTTTAGAGCGCAGAGTGTCAATGCGATAGAAGAAGACTCTATGCCATAGTGGAATCTGAGTCTAGACCCCACTGTTGTTTAAGCATTTCTTGATAAGTCGCTTCACGGACAACCATTTGCTCATAAAGCTTGACTAAAAAATCTTGAGCTTGTTCGTGGCTCATGTGTTGGACTTGTGTGGCAAAGGAGCGAATGCTAAATTGCTGTTCCAAAGACAGTTCAGTTCGTTGATTCATAATGAACTCCAAAACAAACAAGGTATAAAATCGAAATTGATCACAGAATTGAAGAGTTAGAAGTCAGGATTCAGGATTAAATTCTTTACTTCCTTTGCTTGCAATCTGCTTAATTACGTAAAAGTCCTAAAAGGTAATTATTGGGCTAGATTTTTCCTGACATTTGTTTCTCTATATTAAGAAAGATAACAACTGTTTGACAATTTGCCCATCTTTTTTGATTTATTTTTCCGAGGTATGTATTTACAATGAATCTATTGATACAATAATTAACCCCGCTAAAAGCGAGTTTATTTAAGACACGCTACAAAGTGCAATATGTCAATTGTGGAAATTATAGAAATTTAAGCTCCTGTGATAATTTTTGGAGATTAAAAATATTTTTATCAAATTGTTGAGATAAAAAATGCTCAATTTGAACAAATTGTTCAGTATATTTACTTTTTTAGTTAGGGAACAGGGAAGAAGTAATAGGTATGCACTTGAATGAGGTACGACCAAAACAAGCTACTTCTGACTCCTGAATGGGCGCAGACCCATTACCCATTACCCATTACCCATTACCCATTACCCATTACCCATTACCCATTACCCATTACCCATTACTCATTACCCATTACCCATTACCCATTACCTATGGAACAACTGGAAAATCAGGTTTCTACCGAGACTAAGACGACTGTAATATTATCGTGTCCACCTTGTTCGTTAGCAGCTTCAACTAGGGACTGAGCAGCTTGTTCTAAAGAAGGTACGTCGTTGATGTGTGCAAGAATTTGTTCATCTATGAGTTCTTCTGTAAGTCCATCACTACAGAGAAGTAGGCGATCGCCATGTTCTAAATTCAGTAGTTGAATATCAATCTGATTCAGGTCTTCCCTGCCCAAACAACTAGACAACACATGGCGATAGGGATGAACCCTAGCTTCATCAGCATTAATATCACCCATTTTCATCGCCTTGGCAATCCAGGTATGATCTTCTGTAATTTGTTGTAATTGTGATTCTCGCAGACGGTAAAGACGTGAATCGCCAACATGACCACAGACAGGGGATTCGGATGGACGAATAACTACTACTACGGCTGTTGTTCCCATATCAGAGCGTTCAGGATGATTTTGCTGATCTTGAACGATAGCTTGATTGGCTGTAGATAAAGCTTGTTCTAGGAGTTTTGATGAAGATTCGGAGGATTGCCAATTTTTCTCTAGATATAATCGAATTTCTGCAGTAGCAATCCGACTAGCTTCTTCTCCTCCTGCATGACCCCCCATACCGTCAGCAACTATAAAGAATCGCCCGGTGGGATCAATATAGTAGGAATCTTGATTATAAGCACGAATAAGTCCCGGATCTGTACAACCGGTAGAGTCAAGTTTCATAGATTTTTCGTGAACAATTAATTAATACATCCGATCATAACGGTCGAGGCGTAAAAGCAACCGCATCAGCATGAATGACACTGATGCGACAATTAAACCTATAAAACTTGCTAACCATACATAATTGCTAACTAGAAGAATTGTGGCAGCAATTGTAAAACCACTGATAATAAGAGCATAGCTTATTGCCAGTTGAATATTACTCTGTCGTCTGATCAGGCGTTCTGTTTCTACGGAGCGAACTCGCAGACGAATATCCCCACGTTCTATTTTATCTAGGGTATCTTCTAATCTCCGTGGCAATCCTAAAGCAGTGCTACTGACTTGAACTGCTTGACGACTTAATTCATTCAAGAAGCTGTTCCCCTCTGAACTACTGTTATCTGTCATAAGCTGCATTGCATAAGGCTGGGCAACTTCCATAAAGTTAAATTCCGGATCTAGACCTTTACCAACTCCTTCGAGGGTGGAAAAGGCACGCATGACAAAGGTAAATGTTGCTGGAAATCTAAATGGTTGATCATAAGCGAGTTCGTATAAATCCTCACTAATAGCTGCCACAGATTGGTTTTCAAAGGGCTTATCCATGAAGTTGTCCAGCATATACTGGACTGAACGACGGACAGGACCCATGTCCTCAATTGGGGCGATCGCTCCTAAATCAACTAAAGATTTTACCACGCGATCGCCATCTTTTTGGGCAATACCAAATAAGGTTTCCATTAACCCTTCGCGGACATTGGATTTAATTGTTCCCATCATCCCGAAGTCGTAGAAAATCAAAGCTCCATCAGGACTAACTGCCAGATTACCAGGGTGGGGGTCAGCGTGGAAGAAGCCATTATTGAGAAGTTGATGTAGGTAGGCTTGTGCGCCATAACGAGCGATCGCTTTTCTGTCTACACCAGCAGCATCTAAAGCATCATACTGACTAACTTTAATCCCAGGAACATACTCTAAAGTAATTATTCTGGAAGTAGCATAACGCCAATAAACTCTCGGTACTTTTACCCAATCGTAAGGGCGGAAATTTCGGCGAAAAGTATCGGCATTGCGACCTTCATTCAGATAATCAATTTCTTCCCAAAGAATGCGACAACACTCCTCATATATACCCATCCAATCTCTACCTTTGCCCCATTTAGGATGGTTTTGAAAGTAACGAGCAATACCTTTGAGAATGCCTAAATCAATTTCAAACAGCTTTTTCAGTCCAGGCCGTTGCACCTTGACCACTACTGATTCCCCAGTATATAAAATAGCCTTGTGAACTTGACCCAAACTAGCAGCAGCCAGGGGAACAGGTTCAAAATCTTGGAACAGGACGGAAATTTTCTTCCCTAATTCCTGCTCAATAATTGCTTCTACCTGTTCATAACTGAATGCTGGGACTCTATCTTGTAACTTAGATAACTCCTCTACATATTCAGCAGAGAAAATATCAGCACGAGTGGAAAACAATTGTCCCACCTTAATAAAAGTCGGACCCAAATCCAAAAACGTAGTTCTAATCCAGATTGCTTGGGCTTTGCGTCTAGCTGCTTGCTTGGATTCTGTTACACCACCGGAGTAACTCCAAGCCTTGTTATAGCGCCAAATTTTGAACATCAAGGTCAAGACAAAAGACCAAATATCCACAAAACGGCGCTTGCTAGAGTATTCTTCCCGATTCCAACGGTATGCTTTGTCCGAGTAACCTTGTTCCATATTCTTCTTATACCGTCGGGTTGTCACGGAGTCATCTGAGTTGAGGTAGGGGAAGGGTAAAATCTTGATCTTACCCATTACCTATTACCTATTTTGCAGCATTGCGATGCTTCTGTAATTCACTTCTTAATAAAGCGATTTCTGCTCTTAATTCGTCAATTTCGGTCTGTAAGTCTCCTGAATCTCCACCAGATGTATTATCTGTGGTTATTCCACTTGCAGACGATTCCGCTGCTCGATTAGCTCGTGCCATCACTTCTTCTGTAAACTGGCGTAGTTGCTCTTTAGTTTCAGCATCAAACTTACCCAGTTCACTCAAAGCATCAGTCAAGGCGACTTCTACACGCTCATTAATCACTTCAGCTACTGCTCTGCCTACGAAAAAGGCCTGCACAAGGGGATTACTCATAAATTTTTGTAAAGTTGCTCCGCAAAAAAATTATAACCTGCATTCAGGCTCTCCGTAGGATTTAGATCCCCGACTTCTTGAAGAAGTCGGGGATCTGGGGGATCTAAGTTGCGCGTATTTACTTATAGTAGAATTAAAATAAAATATTATAATTGTTCCCCTTCCTGAAAATATGAGCGGCTACCCTGATTTTCACCAAATAGAACGAAAGGCACGGAAGCCACTTGGCAATAGATGCGTGGAGGAAGTGCCAACGGCGAATTTATTCGCAATCAAGATTCTCAACCATGATGCGGTTCTTCTATGTATCGTCTAATTGTATCTGCGGAAACCTGACCTGCCGTCGAATAAAAATAACTGTTAGTCCATAGGCTAGGAAGTTTTAATAACTCCGGGAACTCTTTTCTCAATAGATAAGATGACCGACCTTTAAACGCCTTAATAACTTGGTTAATGGCTATATCCGGTTGATGCTCTACAAACAAATGGACATGATCTGGCGCGACTTCTAAAGCCAAAACGTCCCAATCCTTCTCTTGAGCTAAATCATTGATTATTTGTCGAAGACGCTTGGCTATCTCTCCAGATAAAACCTTCCTTCTTCGTTTGGGAATCCAGACTAGATGAACTACAGCGTTGCCTTTAGAATGGTTGCTTGTTCTAAACTCCAAAGTGGTTTTCATGTTGTTTTCTCGTCGCTATTGACAAATAGAATCTAACTCAGTTATAGTGGAAAAGTCAAGAAAACAACACAGGTAAAAATAATTGTGTACGGTTGCCAACAGATATTAATTAGCCCGAATAAGGATTTAAAAGCCATATTGGAATATGTTTGTACTGAAGCTAAAAAGCTGACAAATTGCGGTGTTTACTATTCTCGTCAGTTATATTTTAAAACTGGCAAGATACCAAGTAAAGCCGACCTGCATAAACAATTGGGAACTATCCAAAAAAACGCCCATTATCAAGCTTTGTACTCGGACACAGCACAACAGATTTTAACTACTGTTGCAGAATATTTTAAGTCTTACTTTGGACTTTTAAAAGGCATAAAAGAAGGTACGGTAACTCAAAAACCTAAACCACCAAATTACTGTAAAAGTGTAATGTCTATTGCAACCTTTACGGGGCGTTCTTTAAAATTAAAGGACGGAATATTGAGATTCCCTTTAGGTAGTAAGGTGAAAGCGTGGTTTGGAATAGACGCTTTTTATATCCCTATGCCCTCAAATCTGGACTATAAATCAATAAGAGAAGTCCGTATCCTGCCAAGGAACAGATGCTTTTATGCAGAATTTGTTTACCAACAAGATATTAAAATCTCCGAGGTGGACGCATCAAAAGTATTAGGAATTGACTACGGGTTAAATAATTGGTTAACTTGTGTTTCTAATATTGGTACATCCTTTATAGTTGACGGACTACATTTAAAAAGCATCAACCAGTGGTATAACAAATCTGTAGCTAAAATCAAGGAAAATAAACCGCAGGGTTTTTGGTCAAACAGGCTTGCAGCGATTACAGAAAAGCGTAATCGCCAGATGAGAGATGCGAGTGCGACCTGAACTGGTCGGTTAAGTAGAGCCTAGCCCTTGCCAGGAAACGGGTGTAACCCATTCTTCCATCTCTACAATGGTCTGTGGAACCTACGCTAATTGACACTCCCCGGTCTAAAGACACGGGGATTCTTAATCGAATAGTTGTAAAGACAACTGCTCGAATAATATCCGCT
>JAKOGY010000156.1 GCA_028658405.1 Dolichospermum sp. ST_sed8
ATTAATTACTGATTTATGATCAAATTACACATAAGATTAAATTTTCAACGTAGGGGGCGTATTGCAATACGCCCCTACAGTTTTTTGGTTGGCAGGATTTTCCTCGTCTAAATCCCATTGAACCGGATTATTGATAATGTATTCTCGAACCTGATTCAAATCATCCTCACTGCGAATAATAGATTCATAGTAATTACGCTGCCATAATGGTGTTCCTGGTAAATCACGCATTTGGTTAATTTGTTTAGTTGCAGAACCTTTAAAACCCCGTATAACTGCACCAATTGTTTGGGAAGGCGATCGCAATAGAGAATTTGACGTAAGGGCGTATTCTGATGTAGGGGCGTATTCTGATGTAGGGGCGTATTGCAATACGCCCCTACAAATAATAATAATTCCGTGTAAATGATTGGGCATAACAATAAATTCATCCAATTCAATATTTGGACGTAATTCTGGAGTTTTTAACCATCCTTTAA
Source organism: Dolichospermum sp. ST_sed8 (assembly GCA_028658405.1). GTDB lineage: Bacteria > Cyanobacteriota > Cyanobacteriia > Cyanobacteriales > Nostocaceae > Dolichospermum. The sequence continues at coordinate 480 of JAKOGY010000156.1, forward strand.
CAACTTCATGACCGTATTCATTTAATTCCATTTGAGAATTGATGATATTACCGAACAGGCATTCTCGATTATGAGTGCAAATTGTGACAAAATATGCAGCTTCTTGGGAATAATCATATCCTTTCAGCCGAATAGAACGACGATGATGTTTTTGAGAATCGTATGTCATAAATTTTATCTCTTAAAAATTTCAACCCTGTAGGGGCGTATTGCAATACGCCCCTACTATACCTGGATATGATTCTATAAAATCTTTAATTTGACTACGTTCTGTGAGTGTCAGTAAAAAATCACAATAATCTTTATCTATTTTTACAGAAATAGTAGGGGCGTATTGCTGTGGAACTATAAAAAAGTTGGAAAATTTATAAGCTCAAAACCCTTATTATTACGTTGACTGCCGAACGCCATAACAAAAATAAAGTTGGAAAATTTGACCAAGTTAAATGTGATTTACAAATAAAAAAGTTGGAAAATTCCTCAAAGCCTTACACTATGAGCCTTTAGCGGCATCAAAAAACTAATAATACCAGATTCAGAATTCCAAAAGTTCCCATCCCACCATCTCCGACTGTTGACAAGGTGACTTTGCCAGTGCAATCTGTTTTAGTATTAAGTTCCGCTTACCTGAAATGTGGATATAATAGGCAGATCAATAACAGACGCACATGACAGACCATCACCAACTCTCCAACTTCATTTGGCAAATTGCTGACTTGTTACGGGGGCCATATCGCCCACCGCAAGACGAGCGCGTAATGTTACCAATGACGGTGCTGCGTCGCTTTGACTGTGTGCTTGCTTCAACTAAACCCCAAGTATTAGCAGAATATCAAAAGCGGAAAGATACAATCACTGGTGATGCTCTAGATGCAAGGCTAAATGCCGTAGATTTAATCCGCAGATTTAATGAAGCAGCTAATGAAACAGCAGGTGATCACTTTACACCACGAGAAGTAATCCGCTTGATGGTGGATATTTTGTTTGATCCTGATGACGATATTTTGACTCAACCGGGGATTATTCGCAAATTACTTGATCCAACTTGTGGTACTGGTGGAATGTTGGCAGAAGCCCAAACTTATTTACGTGAACACCATAAAACTGCAACATTATATGTATTTGGGCAGGATTTTAACTCCCGTGCTTATGCTATTGCTGCTTCAGATTTATTGCTAAAAAGTAATGAAAAAAGTGATATTCGTTATGTAAATCAGGCAATAAAGTTTTTGCAGTAAGTCTAGCTGATTAATTGCTACTAAATCAGTAATTGGTGATGTATCACTAACAATAATCACAATAACCCCATTGATTTTAGGGTTTTGAGATCCGATTGAAAATCCTTTATGTCATATTTGATACAAATTTCTGAACAAGAAAGTTTAAGTGGAGGTTGAAACAACGGTAAATCAAGAGTTTTGAAAATAAAGGTTACAAAACTTTACATCATGTTCCAAATTGCAGATATCCCGGCTGTAGGCCTACTTATAACTAATTTTTTTAATACAAAAATACATAAATTTTTACAATCAATGTCTTGCTTATAGCATACTACTTAGTGTACATTCCAATAAAGCCACTGCGGCTTAATAATAGACATATATAACGTTAATCAAATACATAACTAAAACTTGAATATTTATGGATATACTGAATGTTCATAACGAATCTAGTTCACCATTTATCACTTATGGCATATTTGGTGATAACTCCTTACTCACAGATTCATTAAAAAAACTAGATAATACTCTTCATACTGACCTAATTCCTGATTCCCTTCCAAACATTACACCAACGCAATATCTGAATCAGGAAATTCTCACAATCACACAAACAGAACTACAAAAATTTTCAACTTCTTCTGATTTCTCAGCTAATATAGAATTAGCTTTTGGCTATGGTTGCAATGTTGAATTGGCACATACAATAATTGACAATTTAGCTCATGGTCAATTAATTCCCGATATTCAAATTATCCCCCAATCTCAGTTAAAAGCTGATGGAGCATTTGGCAATAATACAATTTATCTGTCTCAAGACTTATTTAATCCACAACATTATAACTCTCAGCAAGCCGTCAACGTTTTATTAGAAGAAATAGGACATTATATAGATAATCAAATAAATATTATAGATGCACCTGGAGACGAAGGAGCGATTTTTGCCCATCTTGTACAAAATCAGCAATTAACCACCACAGAATTAACAGCATTAAAAGCAGAAAATGATCATGGTATCTTAAACATAAACGGTGAAAATATTGCAGTAGAACACGCAGACACACCAGGAATATTTCTAGTTGATAACAACGGAAAAATATCAATAGACTTCCTAGCTGACTCCGGTAGTTACCATAACGAAATGGCTATTTTTAGCCTTGAGAACATGGATAATTTAACACCAGGTTCAGTAGATTATATCAAAGAAGCTGCACGTCGAGCTTTGAGTAATTCAACATTAGGTTATACAGTAATTATTGATATTAATGAAGGAGCAAAATTTGTTGGAGAACTAGGAGAAAGTAATAGAAATGATGGCAATTATTCTGGTTTAAAAATCTTCACTTTTACACCTGGAGATAAAATTGCATTTATGTTAGTTCCCCAAGGAACTGTTCAACAAGTATTTGATAATCCCAATGCAGGTAATAATCAACGTCCCTTATTTTCTATTGCTGGTGCTAATCCCAATAACGCTACACAAATAGGACAATTATTACCAGGAACTTTTGGCTGGGAAGATATCCGAGTTGACCAAGGTACAGATGCAGATTACAACGATATTATCTTTAAAATTCAAGGTGCAACAGGAATATTAACAGATATAGGAGGATTATTTGCACCAGGTAAAGATTGGCGGAATGTTCCATTAGCTAAAGAACTTATTACTTTTGCTTCTCAAGACAATAATATAAATTTAACAGCCAAATTATCTCAAGATACAGGAATTAGTAACTTAGATGGGATTACTAATAATTCAGAAATTTCCGGTTCTGTCAACAATGCTGATAATATTAGCAAATTACAGGCTAAATTCAGTGATGGTAGTAATTTCGTTGATATTTTATCTGAGTTAAAAGCCAATGGCGGCTTTGTTTTAAATAAAGAGAAATTAGCTCAAATTAAAGGTGGTCAAATCGCAGACGGAAACTATCAATTAAATTTACGTGCTGAAGATAAATTTGGTAATATTTCTGAATTTTTAGTTAAATTCACCTTGGATACAACTAAACCAGGAATACCCACAGAAGTAGGTTTGAAAAATGATGGTGATAGAGTCACAAATCAAAATACACCAACTATTAAAGGTAACGCAGAAAATGGTGCATTAATAGAACTATTTGATGGCCAAAATAAATTAGGACAGACAACAGTTGTTAATGGTTTTTGGGAAATTACCACATCTCAAATTACCGATGGTTTGAAAAAATTAACTATCACAGCCACCGATATTAGTGGTAATCAGAGTGATGCGAGTAATACAGAATTTACCATTGATTCAGCCTTACCACAAATCAATATTACCAATCCTCAAACTAATGCAATATTGAATCCAGGTGCAAGATTGCAAGGTACTGTAAATGGTACAGGTTCAACAATAGATAAATTAAGTTATCGTTTTGGTAATGGTAGTGAAATTAATGTACCAGTAAATGGTCAAGGTGCATTTGATGCTGAATTAACTTTAACCGATTTATCTGGACAACAAAACCTGATTATTAAAGCGGTTGACTTAGCCGGAAATAGTAAAGAAACTACTCAAATTGTAGTCGTCAATCAATCAACACCAGACACAACAGCACCATCAATTACTGCTAGTCTTAATAATGATACAGGCATCAACACCGATGGTATCACTTTCGATTCTACCATCACAGGAACAGTCACAGATATCAGTGAAATAACCACATTCCAAGCTAAGTTAAATTCTGGCAACTTTGTAGATGTTTCATCTAAGTTGCAAAATGGTAATTTTACTTTAGATACAGCCACAGTAACTCAAATTAATGGTGGACAATTACCAGATGGGACTTATCAACTAACACTCAAAGCAGAAGATAAATTTGGTAATGTTTCTAGCGAAGCGAAATTAGACTTTACCCTGGATACCACAGCACCACAAACACCAGGCTTCATGTTAGATTCTCTGTTTGATTCTGCACCTATTGGTGACTCTCAGACAACATTTACTAACGTCAAACTAATAGGACAAACAGAAACAAACGCCACTGTTACATTACAACAAACAGGAACATCAATTACTGCTGATGCTGCGGGTAAATTTACATTTACTGATGTACCTCTCATATTAGGGGATAATTCCTTGACTGTGAATGCTAAAGATGCAGCCGGAAATACCAGCACCTTTACCACTATTATTAAACGAGTTGATCAAGATAATAGCGATGTGGTTTTAGATTGGAACGCTACCCTGTTAAATGCTATTTATGAAGACAAGACAGCGCCACCGATTGCTTCTCGGAATATGGCGATCGCCCAAACCGCCGTTTTTGATGCTATAAACAGTATTACCAAGACTTACAAAAACTATCACTTCACAGGTACAGCCCCGACAATTGTATCAGCAGAAGCCGCCGCCGCCTCAGCCGCTTATACCGTTCTCGTCAATCTCTATCCCAACCAAAAAACATTCTTTGATACTGCTTTAACAGCCTCCCTAGCTAAAATTACTGACGGTGAAGCAGAAACTACGGGAGTAACCTTTGGTCAAACTGTTGCCAATGATATCCTCACCTTGCGGAGTACAGATGGGTTCAATACCACCGTAAATTATACACCTGGAACTAATCCTGGTGATTGGCAACCAACTCCCCCAGCTAATGCTTCAGCCTTGTTACCACAATGGGGACAGGTGACACCATTCGGATTAACCAGTGGTTCTCAGTTCCGTCCTGCTGGTGAACCCGTTTTAACGAGTGACCAATATACTACAGACTTCAATCAGGTTAAGGATTTAGGCAGTATTAATAGTACCACCCGCACTGCTGACCAAACAGAAATTGCCAAATTCTGGGCAGACGGTTCAGGTACATTTACACCTCCTGGACACTGGAATCAAATTGCTCAAAATGCCGCTGCAACCAAGGGTAATTCCTTAGTAGATAATGCCCGTTTGTTTGCCTTATTAGATATTTCCTTGGCTGATGCAGGAATTGCTGCTTGGGATGCTAAATATACCGAAAATTCTTGGCGACCCATTACCGCAATTCAAAAAGCTGATACAGATGGTAATCCTAATACCACTGCTGACACCAATTGGAAACCCCTAATTACCACACCGCCATTCCCCAGCTATATTTCTGGACATAGTACCTTTAGTGGGGCTGCGGCAACGGTATTAACGACAATTTTGGGTGATAATGTCAGCTTTAGTCTCAATTCTCTGGGAACTCCTGGTGTTAATCGCACCTTCACTAATTTTAATGCGGCAGCAAATGAAGCGGGAATTAGTCGGATTTATGGCGGGATTCATTTCAATGCAGATAATGTGGATGGATTAGCTACTGGTAAGTCGGTGGGTAATTATGTTTTGCAAAACCTGTTAGCGCCTAAGTTAACGGTGACACCAGGAGAACAGTTAAAACTGGAATCTCAGGATATTTTTGGTAAAAATGCCAATTTTGCTCTTGAAAGCAATCAAACCCTACCCACAGGCAATTTAGACAGTAATGGCACGCTAATTTTTAAACCTACACCCACCCAAATAGGTAACTATGATTTTACGCTCGTAGCTAGAGATGGTCAGCAAGTTACCACCAAGAAGTTTAATTTAGCTGTAGTTGCTGACACATTGACAACTACAAGAATTTCTGGAGTAATTCAAAATACTGATCAGAAAGCGTTATCTGGTGTGGTGGTGAAAATTGGTGATGTATCTGCTACTACGTCCGCCGATGGATCATTTACTTTGACTTTAGCTGGTGTACCGTCTGCTGATGCAGCTTTGATCATTCAACCTGGTCAACAAGTTGATAATATTGTTTATCCATCCATTGCGGAAAAATTGCCTTTACTGTTGGGTCATGACGTTTATGCAAATGTGAAAAACGTTATTGACCGTCCCATCTTTTTACCACCCATTGATATTAGCAACGCTCAAACTATTAACCCTGCAATTACTCAGACTGTTACCAGTGCGGCGATTCCTGGTTCATCGGTTAGAGTTGCTGCTAATACTTTATTCGATCAAGAAAATAAACCTTATACTGGCAAATTAAGTATTACTACAGTTCCCACAGAACTGACTCCTGCGGCTTTACCTGATAACTTGCGTCCTGATTTGGTAGTGACAATTCAGCCAGGGGAAATGAATTTTAGGACTCCTGCACCTCTGAGTTTACCGAATATAGCTGGATATGCGGCGGGTACGCAAATGGATTTATGGTCAATTAATCCCCAAACCGGAAATTTTGACAGTGTGGGAGTCGGACAAGTTAGTGCTGATGGCAAGGTGATTAATACAATTAGTGGTGGTATTCGTAATAGTAGTTGGCATTTCTTTGCACCACCTGCACCAACTCCTAATAATCCTAATGCCGATCCTCGTAATCCCGAACAAGGATGTGATGGAAGTACAGCAACAGGTCAAAGTAATTCGGATGTGGAACTATATTCTGGTGCGGAAATAGAAACCCATGATTTAGTTCCATATCAATCTTTAGGAGTCAGTCGTGGATTAACTTTACGCTACGATTCCCAACGGGCAGATGCTAGACCGATTGTGCATTTTGGATATAGCAATGTACCATCTGATCCAAATCTGCGACTCATGGCGGAATTGACGATTAAACGGGGTGATTTCACTCTCGCAGTCCCAGGTTTTGCGGGTGGTCAATATGGATTGAATGGAGGAGAAAATTTCTGGTCAATTCCTAGTGGTGGTGGCAAGATTGATGCTGCACTTCAGGCAGATTTACGAACTTTATCCTCTGGTCGTTATGATTACGATTTGACAACGGGATTATTGAGATTCAATAATAATCAATTTAACGGTTCAACTTCTGCTAGTACGGGTAAATTACTGGTTGTCAATTCTGTAAATAGTGCTTTTGGTAGTGGTTGGGGATTAGCAGGATTGCAGGAATTAGTTACTAATCCTGATGGTTCGGTAATGTTAATTGATGGTGATGGTAGTGAGTTGTTGTTTGAGAAGAATGCAGATAATACCTATAAATCACCTGCTGGGCATTTCTCCACCTTAGAACGTTTGGGAGATGGTACTTTCCGTCATACTACGACAGATCAAACGGTGTACAGCTTTGATACTCAGAATAAATTGGTTAAGGTGAGCGATCGCCTGAAGAATGAAACCAAGTACGTTTATCAAAATGGGGTATTGAGTAAGATTGTTGACCCTGTTGGCTTGGAAACTACTTTTACATATGTTGGTAATAGAATTACCGCAATTACAGATCCCGCAGGGCGTGTCACGAAATTAACTTATGACAGCAATGGGAATTTACTTAAAATAACTGATCCTGATGGTACGGGTTCGTCCTGGGAATATGATGCGAGTCATCACATGACGGCTGGTATTGACCAGCTAGGAAATCGTGGACAGACGTTCTATAATTTTGCGGGTAGGGTGACTAACTCGATTCTGAAAGATGGTTCGACAGTCAAGTTTGATCCTGTAGAGGTGCAAGGTTTATATGAGCCAAATAAGACGAATGATCCTCTCAACGCGCCTGTTGCTTTCCAATTAGGGGCTGCGACTTCTACCTATACGGATGCTAATGGCAATAAGATTGTAAATACTCTGGATAGGGCAGGACAAATAGTTTCTTCTGCTGATTCGGTTGGGTTGTTGCCTTCTGTGAAACGCAATCAGGATAATCTGGTTACACAACAAACTGATGCGAGAGGAAATGTTACTTCGTTTACCTATGATGCGAAAGGTAATGTATTGAGCATCCAGGATTCACTGTCGTTTCTTTCTCCAGGAGGAAGTGCTTTAATCATCACTAATAATAACCGTGGAAATGAGATAGCTTTTATTGAAACCTTACTTCAAAAAGCTGATATTACAACGACAATTGTTACTCAAGTACCAAATACCTTAACTGGGTTCAGTCAAGTTGTAGATATTCGGGTTGACAACACATTTGCACTGACAGACTCAGATGAATCTCTTTATCTGGAGTTTTTACAGTCGGGTGGTAATCTATTATTAGTAGGTGAAAATGGCAACTTTTCTACCCGCAATAATTCAATCTTGAACTTTATTAAAGAAACGGGTGGCGGCTTACTAGATTTTGTTGAACCTGCTTTCGTCCAGCAAGTTTTAGCCCCATTTAATAGTCCTAATCCTATTTCGGATGGGAATGTAACCTATGGTGGAGTTGCAACTGGAGGTGTTACCAGTGCAGGGACAGGGCAGTTTGTCACGGTGGATAATGCAAATCGAGGTAGTACCATCTACTTTGATGAAAATGATCTTCCCAATGCTCTTGGTGGAAAATTAACTGTCATGTTTGACACTAATTTCTTCCTCGGCACAAATGATATTACAGATAACCAAAACTTAATTAACAACTTAATTGGTTTTGAACGTATAGATACTAGTTTTACCTACGACTCAAAATTCAACCAACTAACCAGTAAAACTGATGAATTAGGTCATCAAACTCTTTATCAAATTGATCCGAATAATGGCAACTTGCTATCTCTAACTCAAGTAGTTGGCGCTGTGGGTGGTAATGATGACCTTGTTACCAAATTCACCTATACTGATAAGGGATTGATTGACCTGATTACTGACCCACTGGGACGCATCACGGATGAAGATTATGATGCTAAGGGTCGTTTAACTGCTATCACCTACGCCAAGGGTACAGCAGATGAAGCTAAAAAGCAGTTTGAGTATGATGCAGCAGGTAATCAAACGGCAATTATTGATGAAAGTGGTAATCGTACTGTATTTGAATATGATGCTCTGAATCGGTTGGTAAAAACTGTTGAAGCTGACCCTGATGGTGCAGGTCCTTTAACTTCACCTGTGACATCTTACAGTTATGATGCCAGAGGGAATTTAATTTCCACAACTGATGCTGTAGGTCATGTTGCTCAAAATGCTTATGACAAGTTGAATCGTCTCATTCAGTCTATTGATGCGCTGAACCAGAAGACTACTTATAGTTACGATAAGCTGGGTAATCTGCTCTCGGTTGTTGATCCTTTGGGACATAAGACTGAGAATAAATATGATGCTCGGAATCGGGTTGTTGAGACTATTGCGCCTGATTTAGGTAGCACTAAGTTTACTTACGATTTGAGTAATAATCTAGCTTCTGTGACTGATCCTGTAAACAATAAGACTATTTTTGCCTATGACGCTCGAAATCGCTTAATTAGTGAAACCGACCCATTAGGAAAAACTACTCAATATCAGTATGATGCGGTTAATAATTTGATTGCAAAAACTGACCGCAATAATCGCAAGATTGAGTACAAATATGATGATATCAATCGCCGCATTACGGAAACATGGGTCGGCAATAATGAAGTCATCAATTACAGCTACGATAAAGCTAGTAACCAGACTGCGGTTAATGATCAGTTTAGTTCTCTGGCGTTTACTTATGACAATCGAGATAGTTTATTGTCTGTAAATAATGCTGGTACTCCTGGTTTCGCTAATGTTCTCCTGAACTACGGTTACGATAAAGTAGGCAATGTTCTCTCTGTTGCTGACAAGATTAATAATGTGGCAGGGGGCAATAATTCCTACAGTTACGATGCTTTAAATCGCCTCACTAAACTGACTCAATCTGGTAATGGTGTCAGCTATAAACGGGTTTATTTTGGTTATAATGCCCTGGGTCAATATACTTCAATTAATCGCTATGCCAACCTAACAGGAACTCAGTTAGTAAATGGCACAACCTACAGTTATGATTCTCTCAACCGTCTCACCAATTTAAACCACAGTAACGGTACAAATAATGTCGCTTTCTATAACTATGTTTATGATGTAGCGAGTCGCATTACTAAGATTACTGATGTTGATGGCGCAACAGATTACACCTACGATAACCGCGATCAGTTGACGGGTGCTAATCACAGTAATGCGAACAATCCTGATGAAACCTATACATACGATGCTAATGGCAACCGCATCACCTCAAGTATTCACGGAAATGGGTATGTAACAGGTCAAGGTAATCGCCTATTGTCTGATGGTAAATATAATTATGGGTACGACAATGAAGGGAATTTAACTAAGCAGACGGATATTGCTACTGGTAAGGTGCAAGAGTTGACTTGGGATTATCGTAACCGCTTGGTGGCTTTTGTTGATAAGGATGCTGCTGGTAAAGAGACGCAACGGGTTGAGTTTACCTACGATGCTTTCAATCGTCGCATTGCTAAAGCTGTAGATACTAATCCTCAAGATACAACTCCCGCAGTGGTGACTCAGTTTATCTATGACGGTAGCAATGTGCTGTTAGAGTTTGTGGATAGTGATGGTGCTGGTGCAAATCAGCCTGTTTTAGATAAACGCTATCTGCATGGTGCGGGTGTCGATAAAGTTTTGGCTCAGGAAAGTGCGGGTAATGTGGTCTGGCGGTTAACGGATCATTTGGGAACGGTTCGGGATTTGGTCAATAATAGCGGCGCGTTAGTAAATCATTTAATTTATGATTCCTATAGTCAAGTGATTTCTCAAACTAATCCTGCTGTTGATACTCGTTATCTGTTTACAGGAAGAGAGTTTGATCAAGAGATTGGGCTTTATTATTACAGAGCGCGGTATTATAATGCGACAAATGGACGCTTTATTAGTCTAGATCCAATTGGTATTGGCAGTGGTACTGTTAATCTCTATTCTTATGTAGGTGGAAATCCAATTTCCTTTGTGGATATGTTTGGTAATAAAAGATGTAGTGGAAATGCTCGAGTTTTACAAGGAAACAAAGGATTAATCGGCAAGGAAGGAGCATTTTCTGGAAATAAAAAGTCCCCAGTAACAGATGATTCAGCCGCCATTCTTATAGAACAATTTGGGAAGTCAAAAGCAGATTTGCGCCCTGATATTGATAAGATATCTGGTAAAATTGGTGATCCCAAAAATCCTTTATGCGAGTTTAGTAAAGTGAGGGATAGGATAGATGATAACAATGCAAGAAATAAATCGAAGAAAACTCCTTATGAAATGTGGAAGGAAAGATCACCTGGCAACTTTATTGTTGAGTTACCAGGAATAGATAAAGACTTGGGTGTACAACCAATTGAATTAAGTGTACCAGATACTTATCCTTGTCCTGAAGGAACTAGCGAAGTTAAGTGATTTAACATCCTTATGAAAAACTTACGCTTAATATATTAGCAGTCTTTTGGGTGCGATCGCTGTTTGGGGTATGGGAGAGCGATAGCGAAGCGCTCCGTAGGAATCGCTTTTGGGATGTGGGAGGGCGATAGCGAAGCGCTCCGTAGGAATCGCTGTTTGGGGATGTGGGAGTGCGATAGCGAAGCGCTCCGTAGGAATCGCTTTTTTGGGATGTGGAAGGTGCGATAGCGAAGCGCTCCGTAGGAATCGCTTTTTCGTCCATGTTGGTGTGGGCTTTTCCCATTTTCTTCGATTCAGATTAGAATGAAGATAATATTCAGATTCAGTATTCAACACTTATTGTAAGAGAATTACTAATCATGACTAAACTAGAAATAAATCAATTCCAGTCTAATCTGACTAAATATCTTGACTTGGTAATCAAAGGAGAGAAAATCATTATTACACAAGATAATAAACCAGTGGCAGAAATTTCCCCAATTCAACGCCCATTGAAACGAGGTAGTGCTAAAGGAAAAGTGTGGATATCATCAGATTTTAACGAACCTCTCGAAGACTTTAAGGATTATATGGAATGAAATTATTATTGGATACCCAAATAATTATTTGGTTCGTTAACGATGATCCGCAACTGAATGATCATCTAAAAGATTTAACCCACATTCCGCACCCCCCGGTGTCACAATCGGTAATTTCGGATTTTTGAATACATTAAAGGATAATTTTT
>JAKOGY010000157.1 GCA_028658405.1 Dolichospermum sp. ST_sed8
GGTAATGATACTCTCACTGGTGGTACTGGTGCAGATGCCCTAGTTGGTGGTTTAGGTAACGATGTTTACTACGTTGATAACACAGGTGATTTTGTCATAGAAAATGATGGAGAAGGAATAGACACAGTGATTTCCTCTGTCAGCTTTACTCTAGTTAACAGCGAAAACCTCACCCTCACTGGCACAGAGAATATCAACGCTACAGGCGATGATGCCAATAATCGCATCACAGGTAATAGTGGCAACAATATTCTCACTGGTGGTGCTGGTAATGATACTCTCACTGGTGGTACTGGTGCAGATACCCTAGTTGGTGGTTTAGGTAACGATGTTTACTACGTTGACAATACCAATGATAGCGTTTTTGAGTTATTTAATGAAGGTATTGATACCGTAAACACCAATGTTACCTATACATTGAGTGATAGCGTAGAAAACCTGACTTTAACTGGCAGTAGCAGTATTAATGGTACTGGCAACAGCTTGAATAACATGATTACTGGTAATACTAGTATCAACATCCTAAGTGGTGGCACTGGTGCAGATATCTTCTATCTAGGTTTAAACGATGCTGCTAGTGATATTGTCAACTATGCTGCTGGTGATGGTGCAGATACTATTTACCAATTTGAGCGGAATGCTTCAGGTGATAAACTACAATTCTCCGGTATTACCAATATTGATGTAGTAACATTGGGAGCTAGTACGCAACTACGAGTTGGTGATGGTATTACTACTAATACTGGTTTTGGTAAAGGTCAGCTATTAGTTACTTTATCTGGTACTTCTGGTTTTACCGGTGCTAATGTGAATGACAACCTGTTTGGTTCTAATTTCTCATTCAGCTAATTTTTTAGGAGGACTAACCAGATGTAAATATCTGGTTAGTTTCATCCTGTTGTGAGAATCCAGGTAGGAAAAAATTATTCCCTAATTTTGAAATCCAGATTTGTTCAAGGTTTCAAAATTTTATTTCTCATAGAAAAACCAAAACCTTGTTAAATCAGTCAAAGCCTCGATGAATAAGGGTTTCAAGTTTTTTAGAGCCGCCAGATCCCCGACTTCTTCAAAAAGTCGGGGATCTAATAACAATTTGTTTTAAAATGAGAATTGCTTTTATATAATTTTAATTAGCACTTAAACAAATCTCAACTATAGACAATAATACCTTAACCTTAGACTGATATCGTAGAGCCAATTATCTGTAAATAGTTGCTTCAAAAAAAATATGGTTTCTACTACAGTCCGTTTTTCACAATTTAACGCTTCCCTGAATCGTAACATAGAAGGGCAACTAGTATCAGATCTAACTAATTTCAATAACCCTAACAATGATGCGGCTACCCAATTACGGGTAAATCAAGCCAAAACAGTAGCCGAAATCATCCAACGCAATAACCCAGATATCTTACTCATTAATGAATTTGACTATGCTCCAGCAGCAGTAGACTTATTTAAACAAAACTTCCTACAAATCTCTCAAAACGGCGCTACACCAGTTACCTATCAATATGGGTATATAGCACCCTCAAATACAGGAATTGCTTCCGGCTTTGACCTAAATAATAATGGAGCAACCGTTACCACACCATCAACTACAGGTTATGGTGATGATTCCTTTGGCTTTGGCAACTTCCCCGGTCAGTTTGGGATGTTGTTACTATCCAAATATCCCATTGACACAGCTAACATTCGTACCTTCCAAAACTTTCTCTGGAAGGATATGCCAGGAAATCTGTTGACCAATGACCCCACAGTAGATAATTCTGCCACCATAGTTAACGAAAATCTCAACGGTTTCTATTCCCCAGCAGAAATTAATGTGCTTAGACTTTCGTCAAAAAGCCATTGGGATATTCCGATTATCATCAATGGTGAAACAGTTCATGCCCTTGTTAGCCATCCTACCCCACCAACTTTTGATGGCACAGAAGATCGCAATGGCAAGCGTAACTACGACGAAATCCGCTTCTGGTCAGACTATGTGAGCGCAGGCAAAGGTAGTTATATTTATGATGACAAAGGTGGTCAGGGTAATTTAGCCCCCGGTTCTAGCTTTGTGATTATGGGTGATCAAAATGCTGACCCTAATGATGGTGATAGCTATAACAAAGCAATTTTACAATTCTTACAAAACCCCAACATCAATACTAACTTCACACCTAGCAGTTTAGGCGCACCTCAACAAGCAACTTTACAAGGGCAACTAAACAACAGTCATAAAGGTAATTCCAGTTTCGACACCGCAGACTTTAATGATGCTGCTCCTGGAAACCTGCGGGCAGATTATATCCTCCCTTCTACCGACATCCAAGTTACCAACTCAGGAGTTTTCTGGCCTGTAAATACTGATCCAACTTTTCCATTGGTGGGTACATTTACTAGTGGTATTCCTGGTGGATTCTCCAGTTCTGACCATCGGTTAGTGTTTGCAGATGTGAAAGTTGGTGAAACCGAAGCAGGTAAAACAGTTGTTAGTGCCGGATTACAAGGACAAACTACATTTGCCTCAAACTTTATCCCTACTGGTGCAGCTCAATCAATTAATGGAGTTAATGTCCCCGTTGGTGGTTTGTCTGGTGTTACTTATGATGCTGCTAAAAATCAGTATTACGCAATTTCCGATGATCGCTCATCCAATGCCCGTTTTTATACCTTCACCCTCAACCCCGTTACGAATGTCGTTACCTTTACCAACGTTGTCCAACTCAAGGATGCGAATGGAACTGCTTTTGTTACCAACAGTCTTGACCCCGAAGGTATTGCTTTAACCAGCAATGGTACAGTTTTCATCTCTTCCGAAGGGGAAGTCAGACCAGATTTGGGTGCAAGTCGCGTCACCAATCCCTTTATTAAAGAGTTTTCACTAACAACAGGACAGGAAATTAAATCACTTCCTGTTCCCCAAAAATTCCGCCCCGTAGTCGAAGATACTAACAATAATGGTGTTGTTGATACAGGTGATACCCAAATAACAGGGGTACGGAACAACTTAGCCTTTGAAAGCTTAACGATTACACCCGACCAAAAAACTCTGTACACCGCCACCGAAAACGCTTTATTCCAAGATGGACCAAGAACAACCCTGACCACTGGTAGCCGTTCTCGCATTATTCAATATAACTTAGTGAGTGGGCAACCAGAAAAAGAGTATCTTTACATTGCTGATCCTATTGCCAAAGCTCCCACTGGTGGAACTGCTGCTGATAGTGGCTTAGTAGACTTATTAGCCATTGATAACCGTGGCACAATATTAGCGTTAGAGCGCTCCTTTGCCGTTGGACAAGGAAACACAATCAAAATCTATGAGATTAGCCTCCAAGGGGCAACAGACATCAATACAATTGATTCTCTGAATAGTTTAAGTGCAGCACAACTAGCGGACATTCAACCTGCACAAAAACGCCTAGTATTAAATCTAGATACATTAGGTTTACCTAACAGTGATGGCAATCATCCCACAGGGACAGACAACATTGAAGGTTTAGCCTTTGGACCAAAATTGGCAGATGGTCGGCAATCCATCGTTTTAGTCAGCGATGATAACTTTAATGCTGCTACCCAATTCACTCAAATCCTTACCTTGAGTGCAGATGTAATTCCCACAGTCACCCCCATAGTCGAAACCCGTCCTGACTTATTAGATGATTCTAGCGTGTCATTTAGTCAAAGAGCCGATGCGGATGATCCAGCAATTTATGTCAATGGTACAGACTCTAGCAAAAGCTTAGTAGTTACCAGCGTCAAAAATGGCGGTTTGCGGATTTATGATTTAGCTGGAAATCTGTTACAGACCATTAATCCCACCAATATTCGCTACAACAACGTTGACTTGCAATATGGGTTCACATTAGGTGGTCAAAAAATTGATATTGCCGTTGCCAGCGACAGAAATAATGATAAACTAGCAATCTTCAAAATAGACCCTAACGGTACAAGTGGTAATTACTTAGCCAACATTACCGATAGCAGTGCTGCTACCATTTTCCAAGCAGGGGCGTATAGCAATACGCCCCTACCTTTTGCTGCTCCTTATTCTGCATCTGCCCGCAGTGCTTATGGATTGGCAATTTACCGCAGCCCTGTTACCAATGATTACTACGTTTTCACTAGCCGTCGTCAAACCGGAGATGTCGCTCAACTGAAATTGGTAGACAAAGGTAATGGTACTATCGGTTATGAATTAGTGCGTAACTTCACAATTCCCTCCTCTACCACAGTCGGCGCTACCCCCCAAACAGAAGGCATGGTAGTAGACCAAGAAACAGGATTTCTGTACATTGGTCAAGAAGATGTGGGCATTTGGAAATTTAATGCCGAACCCAATAGTAGTTCAACAGGTAAATTAATTGAGAAAGTTAAGGCCGAAGGTGGCAAAAATCTCACCGCAGATGTAGAAGGACTAACCATTTATTATGGTAAAAATGGTACAGGCTACCTCCTCGCATCTAGTCAAGGAGATAACAGCTTTGCAGCTTACACCCGTGAAGGCAACAACGACTTTTTAGGCAGATTTGGCGTTGGCAACAATGGCACAATTGATAGCGTCCAAGAGTCCGACGGTGCAGATGTTATTAACTTACCCTTGGGTCCGAACTTCCCATTTGGTGTATTTATCACCCAAGACGGCTCAAATGATCCCGCTACCATTGTTAACAATGAGAACATCAGTAGCAACTTTAAATTAGTCCCCTGGGAAAATATCGCTAACGTTTTTCCTAAAGCCTTAAATATTGACACCAGCAGTTACGACCCCCGCAACCCTGTACCTCAACCCAGACTAACCAATTACGAATTTACCAACCTCCCCAAATTAGGAACAACCAGCACAGGAACAGATATTTTCTTAGGTGGTTTCTCTGGTTTGTCTTTCCAAGGTCTTGCTGCTAACGGTAACTTAAAATTTGTTACCAACACAGACAGAGGACCAAATGGAGAACCCACAGGTAATAACAGACCATTCTATTTACCCAACTTCCAACCAGAAATAGTCAGTTTTGAACTGAACAAACAAACAGATGCCCTTGCTATTACCAAGAGAACTGGACTATTTGAGAAAGACGGCACAACCCCATTAACCGGACTTCCAAATCTTCAAGCCGGGGGCCAAGGTACAGCTTACACCGACGAAGTAGCTGTGGATTTGAATGGTCAAGTTATCCCTAACAAAGCATTGGGCGCTGACTTAGAAGGGATTGTTATTGCACCTAATGGCAATTATTGGTTAGTAGATGAATATCGTCCAGCGATTTACCACTTTGATATTAATGGTAAATTAATTGACCGTTTTATTCCCCAAGGAACAGCCACAGCGCCAGAACCAGACGCAGCACCAGGAACTTTTGGCACAGAAGTATTGCCAGCAGTTTATGGCCAACGTCGTAATAATCGCGGCTTTGAAGCAGTGGCATTAGAAGGTAACAAACTGTATGCCTTTATCCAGAGCGCCATTGATAACCCAGATAATGCTGGTGATACAACATCTAGAAATTCTCGCAATTTAAGAATTTTAGAATTTGATATCGTTTCCAAAACAGTTACAGGGGAATATCTCTATCTCCTTGATAGTATTACAGGGACAGGTTCAGCGAGAACAGATAAAATCGGTGATGCTGTTTCTTTAGGTAATCGTAAGTTTGCAGTTGTAGAACGAGATGATAGAGGTGATAATACTGCCAACAAACTCATCTACCAAATTGATTTAACTGGTGCAACCAACATCAATAATCCGGGCGTATTGCAATACGCCCCTACTGGTAAAACCATTGAACAACTCACACCAGCGGAATTAGCTACTGCTCAAATTACTCCAGTTAGCAAGAGTTTAATAGCCAACGCTGCCCAATTGGGTTATACCGGTGTTGAAAAATTAGAAGGTTTGGCATTAGTTGCACCAAATACTCTGGCACTAATTAATGACAATGACTTTAATGTTAGTGGCAACACACCAACAGCAAAACTGGGTATTTTAGAATTACCAAATAACCTGCCAGTGGCACAACCTGCTTTCCCCAATGGTGTAGCTAGTGGAGACACCACCCAAACTTCTACCGTATTGTGGAGTCGCGCTACTACCTTGGGTACAGTTACCTTTGAATACTCCACCAAAGCTGATTTTAGTGTCATTGCCGGGGCAAAAACTGCCACCGTTACCAATGCTCTCCAACCTGTCAAAGTCGAAGTTACCGGACTCACAGCCGGCACAGATTACTTCTATCGTGTTACCGATGCCACAGGGGCAAAAACCACAGGCAAATTTAGCACAGCAGCTACATTAGGTAATAAAACAGGGTTAAAATTTGGTGTAACTGGTGACTGGCGCGGTGAACTAGCTCCCTATCCAGCCGTAAGTAACGCTGACGACGCTAACCTCAAATTCTTTGTAGAATTGGGTGACACCATATACGCTGACGTTGCTTCACCTGCCGTCAGAAATCCAGATGGTAGCGAAAAAAGACAAGCTATCACCTTAGATGAATATCGCGCCAAACAAGCAGAAGTTTATGGAGTGCGCTACGGTCAAAACACATTAGGTGATTTAAGAGCTTCTACATCCATCTTAGCCACCATAGACGACCACGAAGTTTATAACGACTTTAGCGGCAAAGTCCCCACCAACTTCACATCCAACCTCACAGGCGCTCAAGAACTTCAACCAGTTACCACCGCAGCCACAGGAACAGCCAGCTTGGAAGTTTCTCGAGTTGGTAATTATATAGACTACAGCCTGACAATTCAAGCATTAGACCTGGGGACATTTTTAGGATTTACGCCCCAAACTACCACCACCGCTGATGATGTTACTGCGGCACATATCCACCGAGCCGTTAGGGGTACTAATGGTAGCGTTATCTTTGATATCAAGAATGATAAAGACCTCAAATACACAGTCAACCAAAATGGTTCTGTTACCTTAACAGGTCGTTGGGATACAACCGATGGTTTAACCTCTGCCTTCCTCAATAACTTTGAAACAACTAAATCTGGTGCAGATACTAACCTCTACTTCAACGTTCATACCACTAGTAATCCTAGCGGGGTGATTCGCGGTCAAATTGTAGCCGGCACAAATCTAACTAATGATAGTGCGGTTTACGAAAACGGTCTTCAAGCCTTCCAAGAATACAATCCCATCTCTGACCAATTCTACGGTCAAACAGGAGATGTCAGCACCGCAGGAGAACGCAAACTCTACCGCTATAACACTCATGGTAGTGATGCCGCTACCTTTGTCCTAGATGCTCGTTCCTTCCGTGATGTGGAATTAGCCAATGTTACTGATCTCACCAATTCTACTCAAATAGGTAACTTCCTGACTGCTTCCTTTGATCCTAACCGCACCATGTTAGGTAAAGTTCAATTAGAGGATCTCAAACGGGACTTACTCCAATCTCAAAATAATGGCATCATCTGGAAATTTATCATGTTACCAGAGCCAATCCAGAATTTGGGAGTAGCCATAGCCTCTGACAGATATGAAGGTTACGCGGCAGAACGGACAGAAATCCTCAAATACATTAACGACAACAAAATTAGTAACGTCGTTTTTGTCACCGCAGACTTCCACGGCACATTAGTTAACAACCTCACCTACCAATTAGCTCCAGGACAGGCTCAAATCCCCACCAGTGCCTTTGAAATTATTACTGGTTCTGTGGCTTATGATGCTCCCTTTGGTCCAACAGTAGCTTCAGCATTCCTCACTGCTGAACAAAAAGCGTTTTACAATGCCCTACCTGTGGCTAATGATGCTGACAGCGTAGTTAACGACAAAGACGATTTCATCAAACAAATCGTTAATGGTGGCATCACAGCCTTGGGTTATGACCCCGTTGGCTTGAATAGTAATCTCTCCCCAGCCAATGGTTTAATTAATGCCAACTTGTTACAAGGAGACTATATTGCCACTCATACCTACGGTTGGACTGAGTTCAATATTGACAAAACAACTCAGAAATTAACTGTCACTACCTATGGGACTGAGCCTTACAGCCGCGCCCAATTAGAGGCAAATCCCGCAGCAATTACTAGCCGTCAACCCATAATAGTCAGCCAGTTTGAAGTTGCACCTAATTTTGTGGATTTGGAGTTAAGTCAAACTGCAAATGTCAATAATCCAGTTATCGGTAATGAGGTGACATTCACCCTAACCCTTTCCAATAAAGGTTCTTTACTGGCCAACGGCATTAAAGTTACAGATTTATTACCACAGCAATTTACTTTTGTTTCTGCAACACCACAACAAGGAACTTACAACAGTCAAACCGGTGTGTGGGATGTGGGTGAAATTGCTGGTAATGCTGCCCGCACTCTCCAAATAACTGCCAAAATTGCCCAAAGTGGTGCATTAATTAATCGGGCAGAAATTACCGCTCAAAATCAAGTGGATTTTGATTCCAAACCAGGTAATAACAACGCTCAAGAAGATGACCAAGTTTCAACTACTTTAAATACTTCTTCTCCTATGACAATACTAAAAGGTTTTGCTTCCCTTCCTGCCGATACTTTCGCTGCTGGACCTATTTCCGGTGCTGCTGTAACTAATCCTACCAATGGCAAACCTACTCCCTTCCCTGGTCAACCAGTTCAAGGTTTTAGTGGTGTACAGTTTGCTCCTAATGGTAGCGGTTCTAGCTTTTGGTTTTTAGCAGATAACGGTTTTGGTGCTAAAGGTAATAGTGCAGACTTCTTATTACGCTTGTACCAAGTAGATCCTAATTTTGCTGGTACGGAAAATGGTGATAAGTCTGTAGCCATTCAACGCTTTATTCAACTCTCTGACCCCAATAAGTTGATTCCTTTCAAAATCGTTAATGATACCTCAGTCAACCGCGAACTCACAGGGGCTGATTTTGATCCAGAGTCTTTTGTCATTGATGCTAAAGGTGATATTTGGGTAGGTGATGAATTTGGGACATACTTACTACATTTCAATAGTAATGGTGTTTTATTAGATGCACCCTTCGCTACTCCTAACCCAGTTCAATTGAATACCCTCAATGGTCAAGTTCCCATTGTTATTGGTCATCGTGGTGCCAGTGGCGAGCTACCTGAACACACGATTGAATCATACCGACTGGCAATTTTGCGCGGTGCAGACTTCATTGAACCTGACTTGGTATCCACAAAAGATGGCATCCTCATTGCCCGTCATGAACCTAACCTGATTAATACCACTGATGTAGCCAGCCGTTCTGAATTTGCTAGTCGCAAAAAGACAGTGATGGTAGATGGTGTAGCTGAAGAAGGTTTCTTTGCTTCTGATTTCACTTTGGCAGAAATTAAAACTTTGCGGGCTGTCATGCCTCAAGGTTTCCGCACTCAAATCTATAACGGTCTTTTGGACATCCCCACCCTTGCGGAAATCATTGATTTAGTTAAGGAAGTTGAAGCCCAAACAGGCAAGAAAATTGGTATCTATCCAGAAACCAAACACCCCACATACCACGATAATTTGGGTCTGTCTCTGGAAGAAAAACTAATTGACACTCTCAAAACCAAAAACTTTACTGATCCCAAACGCGTCTTTATTCAGTCTTTTGAAGTTAGTAATCTCAAAGACTTAAATAACACCATCATGCCAGCAGCCGGGGTAAATATTCCTTTGGTACAATTGCTTGATGCTTATGATGTGGCAGACGACGGCACACTTTTATATCAAGATGTCAATGCTCGTCCTTATGATTTCACTGTTCTTGGTGACAATCGCACTTATGGAGATTTGCTGACTCCCGCAGGTTTGAAAGAGATTGCTGCTTATGCCGATGGTATTGGACCCTGGAAACGGCAGATTGTTTCCGTCAAGATTGTAGATAACAACAACGATGGTCAGGCTGATGATCTCAATAATGACGGTGTAATTAATGATGCTGACAAAGTTACCGCTTCTCCTACCAGTTTGGTTAGTGATGCTCACAAAGAAGGTTTGGTGGTTCATCCTTACACCTTCCGTAACGAAAGCCGTTCTCTGGCATCAAATTACAATAACAATCCTGAGTTGGAGTACCGTCAATTCATTAATTTGGGTGTAGATGGTTACTTTACTGATTTCCCAGGGACAGGGGATTTGGTCAGAGATCAGATTACTACCAACCAAGTGCGATCGCCCCAAAATCCCACTGTTTTATCTGTTCCCAAATTTGATACTCTCACAGGTCTTGCTCCCGTTGTCATCGGTCATCGTGGTGCCAGTGGTGAACGTCCAGAACATACCCTCGCATCCTATAAATTAGCGATCGCTCAAGGTGCAGATTTCATTGAACCCGATTTAGTTGTCACCAAAGATGGTTTCTTAATTGCCCGTCACGAACCGATGTTGGCAGTTGCTGTGATCACTAACGGCGTAATTCAACGAGATACTAATGGTAAGCCTGTCATTAATACCACGGACACCAGCACTGATGTCTATCTGCGTGATAAATTTGCCGATCGCCTGAAAATCAAAAATTTAGATGGTCGTAATGTTGCCGGTTGGTTTGCAGAAGATTTTACCCTGGCAGAAGTTAAAGAACTAAATGCCATTGAGCGGATACCTGCACTCCGTGGCACTGCCTTTGACAATGATGGACTAAAGGTGCCAACTCTGAAAGAAGTCATTGATTTGGTGAAACAAGTCGAATCGGAAACCGGACGGAAAATCGGTATCTATCCCGAAACCAAACATCCCACTTTCTTCCAACAACAGGGCATTAATACTAGCCAAATACTGGCAACCACTCTCAAAACTGAGAACTTTACCAATCCTACCCGCGTCTTTATTCAGTCTTTTGAAGTTGCCAACCTCAAGGAATTGAAAAATACAATTATGCCCGCAGCGGGAATTGATATTCCTTTGGTGCAATTGTTCGGCGGCTCTGGTCAACCTTATGATTTTGTAGTCAGTGGTGATACTCGCACCTATACCGATATTTCTACAATCGCAGGTTTAGCTGAAATTGCTACCTACGCTAAAGGTATTGGTCCCAATAAACAGCGCATTATTCCCCAGTTGACTGTTGATGCTAATAATGATGGTAGACCCGATGATCTTAACGGTGATGGTCAAATCAGTGATGGCGATCGCGTTTTAGGCACACCCACTACCCTGATTCAAGATGCCCATCAAGCAGGTTTAATTGTCCATCTTTACACCTTGCGGAATGATAGTTTCTTCTTACCCGCAAGCTACAATGGCGACCCTGGTGCTGAGTTCCGTAAGTTCATTGATTTGGGTGTAGATGGCTTTTTTACCGACTTCCCCAAAACTGGGCGACAAGTCTTGGTTAATAATTACCTAGCTGGTACGGGCTACGCTAACCCCAATAGCAATTTCAATACTCCTTACTTCGCTAATTCTCCTGTTTACTTCGATCCTAATCAGCCCTACTACGGTGATTTAGTCAAAGCTAACCTGAACCGCTCCCAAGGCTTTGAAGGCATGGCTTTTAGCCCTGACCGTCAAACTCTTTATCCTTTGTTAGAAGGTACTGT
Source organism: Dolichospermum sp. ST_sed8 (assembly GCA_028658405.1). GTDB lineage: Bacteria > Cyanobacteriota > Cyanobacteriia > Cyanobacteriales > Nostocaceae > Dolichospermum. The sequence goes on from JAKOGY010000157.1 coordinate 11,470, forward strand.
TGTCGGCGATGCTGCTGGGTCATTACGGATTTATAAGTTCGATGTGGCGACAAAAGCCTTTACGGGTATTGTTGGCCGCTATCAACTAGCAAGTACCAGTCATGCGATCGGGGATTTTACTCCTATCAATAACAATGAGTTCTTGATCATTGAACGGGATAACAATCAAGGTAGCGCCGCTGCTTTCAAGAAGATTTTCAAGGTGGATTTCAGCAAGATTGATGCCAATGGTTTTGTCTCTAAGGAGGAAATCGCCAATTTGTTGAATATCCAAGATGCTAATGATCTCAATGGTGATGGCAATACTACTTACAAAATGCCATTCCAGACGATTGAAAGTGTCTTGATTCTCGACAACAAAACCATTTTGGTGGCTAATGACAATAACTATCCTTTCTCTATCGGTCGTCCTCCAGCGATCGATAATAATGAAATGGTGGTGTTGGAATTGGATAAACCTCTGGCTCTTGATTCTCGTTTAGGTGTATCTGCTGATGTCTACAATCTAATCAATGGTACAAGTGGTAACAATAGTCTCACAGCCACTACTAACCCAGATCGAATTTTTGGTAATGCAGGTAATGATACTATCACTTCAACTATTGCTAACGCCGGACAAAATGACCTTTTCGAAGGTGGCATAGGAACAGATACCTTAGTAATATCTGGAGGAACAGCATTAACTGCTTTAACATTGAACATTGCCAATACTAGCAATCAATTAAGCGGTATTTCCGGACTGCTAGTTCAAAACTTTGAGAGCTTCAATTTTGCTAACTTCTTGGGAAATCTCAACTCTACTGGTAGTGCTGGTAACGATACTATTACTGGTGGTGCTGGTAACGATACCCTTGATGGTGGTGCGGGAACAAATACTCTACGAGGTGGTGTTGGTGATGATACTTATATCATTAGTACCTTAACTAATACCATTACTGAAGCTGCTAATGCTGGAGTAGATACTGTTCGATCATCTATAACTTACACACTGGCAACCA
>JAKOGY010000158.1 GCA_028658405.1 Dolichospermum sp. ST_sed8
AAACAGCGACAGCATCGGAAATCATTTTTGATAATTCCTTCTTGTTAGAAGATCAAAATCCTGGAGATACTGAGCCAAAGAATCTGGCTATCTTAGAAACAGCTACAGAATTGGAAATCAGTTTTGATTCCTTCTTATTAGAATCTGAAGATGCTAAGGATAAGGTAAATAAAGATGCCAATTCGACCGCAGAAATTATTCCTACAACCGTAAAAATATCAAAGACAAAACTATCAGTACCAGAAAGTTTATCATTAGATGATTTATTTGCAGAACTGGAAAAAAATACTCCATCGCCAATAAATGAAATTGATGATTTATTTGGTACACCAGAAATAAAAACTAATCTTTCTGATTCAGTAGATAATCTAGATAACTTCTGGGATGATCTAAACACAACCAACTCAGAAAGCCCTGCTTCAGGTAATCAAGATGTAGCTAAAGAATTAGAGGAAAGTTTATTTAGTGCATCAGTTGAAATTGTGGCAAAAAATCAACAATCAACTAGAAATAATAGTTTAAACAAAAAAGAGTTTGATCTAATTTTTCAAGAACAAGAACAATCTTTGGATCTATTCTTTACATCAGATACCGATAGCGAGGCGCAAGCCATAGATAATTTATTTGATGATGTTATCGCCACAAATTCTAGTTCTAGTAATGTTCCCATAGTTGAATCTAGGGAATTATTTTTGCCAGAAATTAATAATTTTTCCCAATTTCCAGAAGAACTTAATTCAATACCAGAATTTACTCATCAGCCTCCAGAAACGACGGCAAATATACAACTGTTTGAGATTCTTGAACATAGCAATGATGATAATTTAATCTTGTTGGCAGAAGAAATAACAAGTTCTGCAAGTGATGTTTCCGAGGAGTTGATTACAAACACTAATAGGAATGATTTGGCAATATTTGCTGAAGCAGAATCTAACTTGGATTTCACTTCTAACTTTGCTGATTTTAACTTACAACTAGAATCAGATTCGACAACAGAACTAGCCGCAGATATTTTTGTAGTGGGTGAAACTTCTACAGAATTAGAGTTGGAAAATCCGGTAGAGGAATCTTCACTGGATGAATTTGCAGGAATAGAAGCATTTTTAAATGAACCTGCCATAGAAAATTCGGTAGAGGAATCTTCACTGGATGAGTTTGCAGAAATAGAAGCATTTTTAAATGAACCTGCCATAAAAAATTCGGTAGAGGAATCTTCACTGGATGAATTTGCAGAAATAGAAGCATTTTTAAATGAACCTGCCATAGAAAATTCGGTAGAGGAATCTTCACTGGATGAGTTTGCAGAAATAGAAGCATTTTTAGCCGCAGCATCAGGAGAAATTACTAATCAGGAATCTATTCAAGACGAAGATTTTGCAGCATTAGAAGCGTTACTAGGTGAGAATGAAGAGCCTAAATTACAGATAATTTCACCGCCACCGGCAATTATTCAACCTGCGGTAGTTAAGTCTCAAAATACTTTTTCGGACTTAGGACTAGAAGATGAATTTAGTGAATTAGAGGATTTGTTAGAACAGGCTGATAAAACAATATCTAGCTCATCAGCAACATCACAGAAAACTTCTAACAGCAAAATCCCCCGTCCCATGACTCGACGGACGATAAGAGAAGAAAGTATGAAAATTCCAGTTAAACAACTGGATGATATGAGTAACTTGGTTGGGGAGTTGGTGGTAAATCGCAACACATTAGAGCAAGACCATGAACGTCTGCGACAGTCACTAGATAGCCTATTGGTTCAGGTACAGCACCTCTCAGATGTGGGAGTAAGGATGCAGCAATACTACGAGCGATCGCTCTTGGAATCCTCTCTCCTATCGAGTCGCCGCTTTAGAGAATCTGATAACTCATCTGGCCATTCCCATAATCGTGGGTTTAGCGAAATTGAAATGGATCGGTTTACGCCTTTTCATAGCCTGGCTCAAGAAATGATTGAGTTCATCGTGCGAGTCCGGGAGTCAGCCAGTGATATTGACTTTGTTACCGAAGAAACAGAACAGGTAGCGCGACAGTTACGCCAAGCAACTAGTCAGCTACAAGAAGGATTGACAAAAGCCAGAATGGTGCCATTTAGCCAAGCGATTGATCGTTTGCGGCGAGGAGTGCGGGATAATGCCATTAAGTATGGCAAACAAGTAGAGTTAGTCACAGAAGGTGTTGATACCTTAGTTGACAAGATGATTTTGGATCATCTTACAGATCCTTTGACTCACATGGTCAATAATGCGATCGCCCACGGAATTGAAACTCCAGAAGTGCGTCTAGCAGCGGGTAAATCACCCGTAGGTACGATTAATATTCGCGCCTTACAACAAGGAAACCAAACGATTATTTCCGTCAGTGACGACGGCGCAGGTATTGATCATCAAAAAGTTAAAAATAAGGCAGTTAAAAAAGGTATCCTCACCCCCGAACAGGCAGAAATCATCTCTCGGATTGAGACCTATGAACTTTTATTCCTCCCTAGCTTCAGCACCGCCGATGAAGTAGACGATATCAAAGGTAGAGGTGTGGGCATGAACGTCGTCCACAACGATATTAGCGAAATTCGCGGTACAGTTGGGACTGACTCCAAACTAGGTCAAGGAACTACCTTTACTATCCGTCTGCCACTAACGCTGAGTATTTGTAAAGCCCTATTCTGCATCTGTGATAGAACCAGAATCGCCTTTCCTATGGATGGTGTAGAGGATACCCTAAATATATCCGCCAAAAACATTCAGCAAGATGCGGACGGAGAATCATTTATTGTCTGGAGAGAGACTATCCTTCCCTTCAAACCTTTAAAAGAGATATTAGTTTTTAATCGTCAGCTTAGTCGTGGAAACGTCTATGGTACTAAGACAGATGATGACATGATTTCTGTAATTATTGTTCGCTCAGGTAGTACAATGATTGCCTTACAAATTGATCAAGTCCTGAGTGAACAAGAAATTGTAATTAAGCAATTTGAAGGTCCAGCACCTAAACCCAGTGGTGTAGCTGGTGCTACAGTTCTTGGTGATGGAATGATTATGCCCATTGCTGACGTACTAGAAATTATTGATATCTTCCAAGGTAAGATGTCTAAACATATTGGTGGCAATTGGCAGCATCCAGGTTTACCATCAATTGACGTTGTTCCTGCTGAAAAGGTAGAAACAACAGTATTAATTGTTGATGACTCAATCACAGTTCGAGAACTTCTATCTCTTACCTTTACCAAAGCCGGTTATCGTGTAGAACAAGCCCGTGATGGCCAAGAGGCTTGGGATAAACTTCGTTCTGGTTTACCTTGCGATATCGTTTTCTGTGATATTGAAATGCCCCGTTGTGATGGATTAGAATTTCTCTCACGGATTCAGAAAGATGGTTCTTTTGGACACTTACCTATTGCCATGCTCACCTCTCGTGGTGCTGATAAACATAGACAAATGGCATTACAACTGGGAGCTAGTGGCTACTTTACGAAACCTTATTTAGAAGAAGCGCTTTTAGAAGCAGCTTCTCGAATGATCAAAGGAGAAAATCTTGTAGCTACTACTTAACTCATTAAATTTAGCGGAATTTTAATTTTTAATTCTCCTTGATAACCCACATTCCGATTCCGCACCTACAACAACATATAGCGATTCGATTGGTACAATATATTATTGAATTGCAAGCCGCTTACCAGTATGGCCTACCGTTAGGCATATTCTTACCGTTTTCAAGATATTTTCACCAAATGAATTTTAATTTTTAATTCTCCTTGATAACCCACATTCCGATTCCGCACCTACAACAACATATAGCGGTATGCACTCTTTGTGAGATCCAGTCAGTTGAAAAATTTTAAGTAGTGTAGGGTGGGCATTGCCCACCGGATGGATGGATAAGGGTTTTGGTGGGCATTGCCCACCCTACTACAAAAGTTTAGCCTGATTCGATTGGTACAATATATTATTGAATTGCAAGCCGCTTACCAGTATGGCCTACCGTTAGGCATATTCTTAGCGTTTTCAGGATATTCTCACCTAATCCATGTATGCTAAATATTAAAGTTTATTTTCATACATTATAGGAATAAACCTATGAAAATTGTTCATGGGACTTGGATACCAAACACAGAAACAGACTTTATTCAGTCAGGCTCTTTTTATCTGTGGATAGAAACGCCTATACTCAAAAAGAAATTAGACCCTAAACAATAAATTCATCCTGGACATCTAGCCAAGGGTGACTTAATCAATTTTTTAGCCCAGGAATTGGGAATTAAAGAACCTGTACCGCAATTAAACCAACGTATATCTAGCAAATATTTTGCACTACCAACCGCAGATAATCAACCTTTACCTTCACCAGAATTAATTAAATATCTAGAAATAGAAACACCAGAAGAATACACAGAATTTCAATATTGGCAAGTAGATTGTTATGAAACTTTAACTTTTGTCAAAAGTAATATACCAGCCATTAATATTATTAGACTACTTAACGATATCCATTTTTTAGCAATTAATAACCTGAGTGAAATTCAACTTGGCTCAGATTTATTATTTTGGTATCATTATAGGCAATCGTTTAAACAAATAATCCTCAAAGACCAATATATTCCTACTCTGAAATATCGAGAATTAGAAACTCCCCAACCCAAAAGTAACAGCAAAACTAAAAAAACGATTCCACCTGCATTTGAAATCTATGGTGGATGGTCAATTATTTCTGAGCAATATGAAGCCAATATCCAAAAATATATTGAATATATGCCATTGATTTGTGTGGCAGGTTCAACAGTAAAAACTGAGAATCTTGAATTTTTTAACCAAGAAACATTATTACGCCATTTTTCTGAATTTATCCTCAATAATTAGGATATGCGGCGCGGATGTTTCCTAAATTATGGCAAGGATTAGAAACAGATAGTCCCATGGGAATGGAATTAACATTAGAAGAATGCTTCCTAAGTCAGCTACATCTTCAAGGGTTTTCGGCATTTCCCTTATAAACAAACTTGCTATACTTGTCCACCAGACTGGCTAAAAGTTGTAAATCTATCGGCTTAGAAATATACTCATTGACACCAGCAGCTAGACAACGTTCTCTATCCCCTTTCATTGCCATTGCCGTTTGAGCAATAATTGGTATGTACTGATATTTAGGATTTTCTCGTAATTGCTGCACCAAATTTAAACCATTAGCGTCAGGTAAACTTACATCCATTAAAATAACTGTTGGTTCTATTTCTTCAAGACTATTCAACATTTCTGCCCCATTCTTTACCCAAGTTACTTGATATCCTAATCTTCGCAAATAAATCCCTATTAATTCTCCATTGGGTAAATCATCTTCCACCAGCAAAATTACGGGTGAGGATGTCACACTGTCATCAGCACAAGGATGACTTACTACTTGTAAATCATATTCTGCTGTTGTTTCTATAGCTGTTAAAACTTTTCCCGTTGGTTTGAGGGGTAGTAAGATACTAAACCGAGAACCTTGATTAACTACTGATTCTAACTCTAAATAACCACCATGAATTTCTGCCAATTTTTGAGTAACAACTAACCCCAAACCCGTCCCCTCATTACGACCTGCTGCGGGATTGACAACTTGACTATAGGGTCGAAATAGTCGAGATTGATCTTCGCAAGAGATACCTGTACCAGTGTCCCAAACTGTAAACCGCAAAAATCTATCTTGACTAGAAATCTCTAAGCCAACAGTACCTTTTATGGTAAATTTAATAGCATTGAAAAGTAAATTCAATAGCATTTGTTTAAGTCGCAAAGGATCAGCTATGATATTTTTAATATCTGCCTCAATCTCTAAACGCAGTGTTAAACCTTTATTAGCAGCTTTCTCCTTGACTAAAGCTAAAACATTCCGGCATAAGGTAAAAATATCAATAATTTCCCATTGCACTTCTAGCTGATTGGCTTCAATTTTAGAGAGATCCAAAATATCATTAATCAGTCCTAGTAAATGCTTACCACTGGATTGAATGATCTGTAAATATTCTTGATGACGGGCTTTGTCAGGTTCATACCCCTGTGCCAATAGCAAATGAGTAAAACCAATAATCGAACTTAGGGGTGTGCGAATTTCATGACTGGTATTCGCCAAAAACTGATTTTTGAGTTGATTAGTGCGTTCTAGTTCCTGATTAAAATTAGCTAAATGTTGATAATGTTGTTGCGAAGATTGTATTTGTAAAAGTTGTGCTAAAGCTGCACGACAATTTTCTCCAGCTTTTGTGATTAATTGCAACTTTAGAGGTAAGAAAGCATCTTTCAATAACTTGCAATCGGGTGAAAAATTGCTTGTATTGATGATCAACCATCCTTTTATCCCTTGAGGATTTTCAAATAAATACCAAGCTCTTTGGTATTTTTGCATCTCCATTTGCTGTACATCGTTGAGATTGATAGATTTATTCAATCTCAAAGTTAGCCTCTGCTCAGTTTGGAATATTATCTCCAAACTGGGAGTTAATGATGATGAATGGGAAATATAGGAGATTTGACCAACTATTTGCTGTGGTTCAAATAGGGCAATAGCTACGATACACTGGGTGAAAGAAATCAGACTATCACTTAAAGCTGTGTGAAGTTCATTGACAACTATTTGGAAAATTTCTGCTTCTGTAGCTATTCCTGATGTAGTAGCCACAGAAATTAGGTAATCCTGAAGACGAATTTGCAACTTATTCAAGTTGCTTTCTAACCATAATTGATACCGCAGATGTTCAATTGTTGTCAAAAAGGGCTTTTCGTCTATTTGTGAGTTTCGTTCTGGTAAGCTTGAAGACTGCTGCATTCTCAACTAGACCGCTGGAAAAAATATCCTGCTTACAAATAAAAATGTAAACAGCATTTATGTATATTAACCTACAAATGCTTTTTATATATAACCCATCACTGGCAGCGCCGAATGTGAGGAAGATCCCAAAAGTGATTGAATACAATCAATTACTAGTAATTTGCTAAATAGTAAGTTCAAAAATTTACAATAATTTTACGGTGACTTCATAATTTATGGATATACAACAATTTGCTCAATTAATCATCAATGGTATTGCTGTAGGTAGCATTATTGCTCTAGCAGCGGTTGGACTCACTTTAACCTATGGGATTTTGCGGTTGTCTAATTTTGCCCACGGTGATTTTCTCACATTGGGAGCTTATCTGACTCTTATGCTCAATGGCATAGGTCTAAATATTTGGTTATCAATGATCGTGGCTGCTTTCGGCACAGTAGGGGGAATGTTACTAGCGGAAAAGTTGCTGTGGTCAAAAATGCGGTCTATCCGTGCTACCTCAACAACTTTGATTATTATCTCTATTGGTCTGGCTTTGTTTCTCCGCAATGGCATTATTTTTCTTTGGGGAGGTAAAAACCAAAACTATAATTTGCCCGTTATCCCTGCTTTAGAATTTGGGACATTAAGAGTACCGCAAAATCAATTACTGGTACTGGGATTAGCTATTTTGGCGATTTTATCGCTGCACTATTTGCTACAAAATACTAAAATTGGTAAGGCCATGCGAGCAGTGGCTGATGATTTAGATTTAGCTAGAGTTTCTGGTATTAATGTTGATAGAGTAATTCTCTGGACTTGGGTAATTGCTGGGACATTCACTTCTTTGGGTGGCAGTATGTACGGGCTAATTACAGCGGTGCGTCCGAATATGGGCTGGTTTTTGATTTTACCCTTATTTGCTTCAGTAATTTTGGGAGGAATTGGCAATCCTTACGGAGCGATCGCCGCAGCTTTTATCATTGGTATTGCCCAGGAAGTTAGCACACCCTGGCTAGGTTCACAGTATAAACAAGGTGTAGCCCTATTAATTATGATTTTGGTGCTGCTTATTCGCCCCAAAGGTTTATTCAAAGGCACTATATAAGCAGCACCGGCCTACTTCTAATCAATAATGTGGAAGTAGTAAGCTGCAACTAAGAAGTTAACAGCCAAAAGTAGCAATGCCCAACCAGTACGGAAAACATAGGAAGGTTTAGCAGCAGGTTTGCTTTTAGCAGTCATAAGCGATTCTCCTAAATTTAGTGACTTTTTAAGAAATAGCAAACTCAAGCGCCAATTTTGCAAATTCTTTAAAAATATTTTTGTTAGGAGTCACCGAGTCAGTAGGGGCGTATAGCAATAAGCCCCTACTGAACCACGAAGGACACGAAGGAAGACAGAAGACAGAAGACAGAAGAAGATTTCTTCCCCTTGCGCTGAGTTATTCCTCCCCTGCATGGTAGGAACTGCGAACTAGGGGACCGGAACGGACATGATTAAATCCCATGTCCTTGGCTATATTGCCTAGTTCTGTAAATTCTTCCGGTGTCCAATATTTTTGCACGGGTAGATGTTCTAATGAGGGACGCATATATTGACCAATGGTGAGGCGATCGCATTTCACAGATCGTAAATCCGCCATTGTCTCAATCAATTCCTCGATAGTTTCACCGTGTCCCACCATTACACCTGATTTTGTGGGAATTTGATGATTAAATTCTTTAACTGTCGCTAATACAGCCAAAGAGCGGTCATATTTTGCCCCTCGGCGCACCGTCGGGGTTAACCTGCGGACAGTTTCGACATTATGATTAAAACAAGCTGGTTGAGCCTGAATAATCATCGCTAGGCTGTGACGTTGCCCTGCTAAACCCCCACTTCCCCAAAAATCAGATGTCAGCACTTCAATTTGAGTTTCGGGGTTCAGGTTGCGGATAGTCTCCATTGTCTTGACAAAATGATTTGCTCCTCCGTCAGCTAAATCATCACGGGCTACAGAAGTTAATACCACATACCGCAATCCTAAAAGCTGGACGGATTCTGCGACCTTTTGCGGTTCTTCCTCATCTAAAGCCATTGGGGCATGACCTTTATCTACTTGACAAAAAGCACAAGCGCGGGTGCAAGTTGGACCCATTAATAAAAAAGTCGCTGTTTTTTGGGCGTAACATTCACCCCGATTCGGACAACGACCTTCTTCACAAATTGTGTGAATTTGTCGCTGCTTAATGATCCGTTGGACAGTAGAGATCTCACTAGCTTTGCCAATGGGACGGCGCAACCAACTAGGCATAGTCATAATTTCTGACTTGATATCAACTTGTTGTGGAGAATTCATATAACGATTTGTTACTTAAGCAAAAAGTGGGAGGGCGTAATTACGATTTACATAGCGATAGTGTGGTTTTAACAATTTTGCGTAATTCCCCACCCTCAATGTACTGATATGGTGGGGATGTAAGCAAGTCAAAAACGAAACGTTCTTAAAATGTTTTTTACTGCAAGTAAAAGAGTTTTGAGGACAGTTGAGTTTTTGACAAAATATTAGCATTAGTTCGCAAGTAAATTATCTATTATCTGACGCAACCATTCACCATAACTTTGGCTTGGGTCTTTTATGGCCGATATCCTTTCGGCGACTTCTTTATCTATCGTTAGCCCAATCCGAATTTTACTCTCTCTATATCTAGCATTATACTTGTTCACTTTGTCTTTGTTTCTCTGTTGCCATTCAGTTTGTGTTCTTGGTTTTTTCATGAGTTGACATATCTATGTGAATAGATATATAATAGTATTTAGAATAAACAAAAACAAGGGGTAAAAACATCAATGGCGTTACGTAGAGCAACTTTCAGGCTATATCCCAATAGACAAGTCAATGAAATGTTGCACTATCACCGCAAACTTCATAAGGACTTATATAATGCCGCTGTATCTAATCGCATTACTTCATATAAAAAGTTTGGTAAATCTGTTTCTTACTTCGAGCAGCAGAATTGTTTACCGGACTTCAAAGAAGTTTGGATAGAATATAAAACAATTAATTCTCAAGCATTACAAGCCACATTGAAACGGGTTGATTTTGCTTTTCAAAGGTTTTTTAAGGGACAAGCATTGTACCCTAGATTCAAATCAATTCGTCATTATTCCGGTTGGACTTATCCATCTTTTACGGGCTGGAAAGCTCATAGTACAGGGGATAATGGCTATTTAGAATTATCAAAGATTGGTCAAATCCAGATGCGAGGTAAAGCTAGACTTTGGGGGCATCCTAAAGCTTTAGATATCGTTTACCGCAATGGTAAATGGTATGCTTCCATCGTCTTGGAGATTGATGATACTTTGTTAAAGAATAGTCGCAAAACTGATAATGGGATTATTGCAATTGACTTAGGTTGCAACGATGCAATCGCATGGACAAATGGTGAAGAAAATGGGTTAGTCCGGGCGCCTCGGTTTTTCCGAAAAGCAGAACAAAAAAATAAACAATTGGGTAAAGCTAAACGTCGGAAACGTTCTCCCAATTTCCAGAAAAAAGTCAAGGCTTCTAGAAGGTGGAAAAAAGTTCAGAAATTAGTTAGTAAACTTTCGAGAAAAGTTGCTAACCAAAGACAAAACTTTGTTCACCAGGAAACTACACGAATAATCAGCGGTAATAGCACGGTAGTTACTGAAAAATTAGAAGTCAAAAACATGAGTGCCAAGTCCAAAAAAGGTAAACGTAAAAAGCAAAAAGCTGGGTTAAATAAATCAATTCTTGATGTAGGGATGGGGATGATAAAGTCTGCTCTGAAGGCGAAATTATCAGATATTGGTGGCTTGTTTGTAGAAGTGCCTACTCGCAAGGTGAAACCATCTCAAACCTGTCCAAAGTGTGGGCATCAAGAGAAAAAAACTTTAGACCAACGAACTCACGTTTGCAATAACTGCGGGTATACTCAACAGCGCGATATCGCCGCCGCAGAAGTCATGCTACTTTGGCACTCAAATAATCTACAGGGGTTAGGAACTAGCCTCTGTGACGTAGATGATTCTAGCTCTACTTCAAACACTAGCAAACGCAAGAATGCTGGAAGTATGAAGCAACTAGGTCGTGTGAAACGTCAAAAATCTCAACTTACTGATGGGGATGTAGAAACCCCATCTTCAACGAAGTAAGATGGGGTAGTTCATCTACACGAATATTATTTCTGTGTAGTCCATATAACTATGATGCAAATTGATCATAGTGTCAGTAGAAGTTTCATACAATACTTGTATTTTGGGATTTTGTGTCAGAAAATACTCTTCCCCAATCTACATAAATTTTGGATATAGTGAGAGAATTATTAAGAGTAGTCGGCAATCAGGCATCTAAACATAAAATTTTTAGTAGAGTAATCAGTTGTGGCAAGTAACAAAATTTTAGTTATTGACGACACTACCGTTGTCAGGGTGAAAGTACGAGAAATGTTACCTCCGGGTAATTTCGAGGTGATAGAAGCAAAGGATGGGTTGGAAGGATACAACCTGATGCGTAAGGAAAAAGTCAGCTTGATCATGCTGGATTTTCTCTTGCCAAAAATGAGTGGTTGGGAGGTTTTCCAGAATATTCAAGCTCAACCAGAGTTACGGAAAATTCCTTTGGTCATCATGTCAGGCCGCAAGGAAGAGGTAACGGAAAAATTTGTAGAACCATTTGAATATTTTGAATTTTTAGGCAAACCTTTTGATCAAAAGCAACTCATTGGGGCTATTAAGTCAGCAATGGTTAAGTCAAAAAAGGAGCGCCCAGACTTAAATAAACCTCTAGTTGATTCTGTAAACAAACAAGCCGTCATAGCTGCTGTTAATGGCGTAGATTCATCCGCCCAGATAAAATTACTAAATGATAAAATTGTCAATATGCAAGGAGAAATTGACAGCTTGAAAAAACAGCTTAATCAAATTGTCACCTTTATTAAACAGAAAATTAAGTAGGGTTTGCTGAAGTAGAAAAAATAGGCTCTTCGGTACTTACTATGCTAAATAAATTTTTTCAAATCCTTTAACCCTTGCCATATAAGGACTTAAGGTAAATTTCCATAATTTAACCTAAATTTACCATAAAAACGGTGAAACCCTTTATTTATAAAGGTTATGGCTTAAACAAACTCATGTTTTGCATAACAAGTACGGAAGAGCCAAAAAATAAAGCTTTTCAAAATATTAAATAATGCCAATTCGCTATTGGTGGTTGTTGTAAAAATTTGATTTGGGCATAAGCTTGGGCAAAAACCACCTTATCCAAAAATAATAACTTATTGAGTAGGGTGCGTCAGATAGAGGAAATCTGTTTTTTTGTCAAAATATCGTGTCTGACGCACCCTACAAGGAATAAAATTCACTTTACATATTTAGGGAATCTTGTCAATGCGTAAATCCTAAATTGTTTAGTTTACTTTAGTAAACTTTAGCTATTAGCCTGGAACTGAAGTTCCAGGCGGGTCTGTCAGCCAAATAAATCGGACCGCTATAGCAGCAAACTAAGCAATCAAACTGAAATTACTACTACTGAGGGTGATATCACGATTACTTAAACGGGCAAATTCAAACACTGCTGTTGCACCCAAAAGGTTTCCGTCTTGGTTATAGAACAAACTGCCGGTATTTTGACTAAAAACA
>JAKOGY010000159.1 GCA_028658405.1 Dolichospermum sp. ST_sed8
AAATCGTTGCGGGTGAGTGCTGATTATTTAATGTTAAAAAAAGCTTATGCCTATGCACTTTTAAAGTGGCGAGGGTTTTCTCTTCCAGATTTTGAGCAATTAGTATAATACCAGTGTCATCTATTTCTAAATCTCTTCGTCAACAAGTTATTAATGAAGCTGGTTATAGATGTGAATATTGTCGCACTTCTAGCCGGTTAACAGGTATGCCTTTAGTTATGGATCATATTTTACCTAGTTCATTGGGGGGAAATGATGAACGAGAAAATTTAGCTGCTTGTTGTTATCGTTGTAATGAGTTTAAAGGAGCGAAAATAACAGCTAATGATCCTGTAACGAATGAATCTGTATCTTTGTTTAATCCTCGTCTACAAAGATGGTTAGATCATTTTCAATGGGCAAATGGTGGTACTCATATTATTGGGATAACTGCTATTGGCAGAGGTACAGTTTTAGCTTTACGATTAAATAATGAGGATGTTGTCCAAGCTAGGGCTATTTGGATTAGTTTAAGTTGGCATCCTCCTAATGATTAATGATGGGGATTTTTGGGGTTTTTGTGTCAGATTCAGAAATCTAAACCGATGCAAAACCTGTAAACTGTCTCACATAAGGTGATCTAAAACCTAAAACAATATCTGTTTTTGGTACACCTAACTCTACTAATTGATGAGGAATCCCTTCTTCCGTAAAATCTCTTTCAATCCAAATTTTACCATCTTTAATACTAATATGAATGGGACAACCATAAATTCTATTTTCGTCTTTCCATCCTGTATACAACAGTAAATAAATATCCCGTTCAGTATCAAAAACAATTTCTGTATTTTCTAAATCTTCCTCTGCTTGGTCTTTTGCATATTTAGAGATAATATCTTTTACTATCTCCCGATAATTTAAGGTTTCCATAACACTATTTCCTCCTTATTAATGTCAAAAACTAATAATTTAATTTCATAAGTTTGTAAAACAGTTTGAATGAAACTATCAGTAAAAAACTCTTGATATATGTCTTGAGATATAGCTAGATATAATATTCTTTCAGGGTCTTGCTGTCCTAATGCTATCCTATAATTTAAAAATTGACCAATGGCTGTATGAAATTCAGAAATTGCTGAAAGTCCTAGAAAACTTTTTACTTCCACCGCTATCTTTTGATGATCTTTCTCAGCGCCAATTAACTTTTCTGCACCTACTTATCTTAATTTTAACTAATGCTGTTAGGCGCAAATATAAAGGATCATCAGTAATTTGCCAATTCTCCTTTTCTAAGGCTATTTTAACTGTATTGTGAAATATATCTTTTGCTGACATAAAATTTTAAAGTGATATTTTATCTTAGATAATACCTTATTTTTTAAGTAATGCTTTTATGTTATATTCGTGGGTTGGGTTAAGCAAAGCGCAACCCAACGCAATAACATTATCAAGATGTTGGGTTTTGTTCCTCAACCCAACCTACATAACTTGATGAATAGCGAAATATAAGCGGCGTTCAGGTTCTAAGTATGAGAGAATGTCGTAATATAAGATATATTGCCCTAAAGCGTTTTCTAGGTCTGTGACGGGAGAAGCACATATAAAGCTTTTAATTTTAACTGCTATTTTTTTTTAAATTTAAGAATGAGAATTATGAAATAGTATTCAGAAAGGTAAAAATATGAATATTGATTATATAATTATGTAGCTAGTTTATTTGAATACCAATGCAAAATAATCAGGATGAATCTGTTAAGGTTGATGAAATAGCCAACCTTATAGCAAGAGTTAAACCTCTAGAAGTCTATCCTCACGAAGAAGCATTAGCAAAAATTCTTATTCAGCAAGCTCTCGATAATGCAAAACTAACTTCTACTGCACCTGGACTATCACTAGCGGCTGCATTTGATTTAATTGTCGCTGCTGAATACTATGGAAAACTCGCTAATAAAGGATGGCTTTACTGTCCAAATGATAATTCTTCTCTTTTGATTTATCCATACACTAATGCTTGTCCAAGATGTATTTTGCAAGGAAGGTTTTCTTTTTATCATGCAAATAAGCCTCCATCTGGAACAATTGGCAAAACAACAAGCCGGTTATTGTGTGTATTTTTAAAGCACTTATTTGAAATCAATTCCCAAGATTTAAAAATCTATCATGGTATTGAACCTATTGATGTCATAATTTATGATGAAAAAGAGAATATAGTTTTACTTTCAGAAGTTAAGGCTGCTCCACTTACTACTTTACCTTTAGCAGTACCTGTTGAAATACAAACTGAATTGGGAGAGGAAGGTGAATTATTATCTCGTTCACATTCATCTACGGATAATTCTTTTCTTAGTTCATCTAATTTGCATATTATTCTTCCTCAGTTGGAAGATTAGGTATATAAATATGAACTTATAAATTTAGGAATTAGAGGAAATAATAATTCCTCAGTATGGATATATGAGCAAATGGGAGCAGCTTTTAATAAAGATAATCAACTGTTCTCTCGTTATTTCCAGTTTTGGAGTATTGCTTATTCTGCATATAATAAAGCTGCTAGGGGCAAGGGAAATTTACCAGAATCTGTTTATTGGTTAACCAATGCTTGCGGACAACCTATTCCTAGACCTGTAAATTGGCCTCAAAGAAAAAGTGGTGAAGGGTACGAATCTATTTCTGATAGTAAATCTAGTGTGGGGATGGATAGAACTGATGATATTAAAAAAGGAATTTATCAAGTTTTAAAAATTGCTGCTTCGGAAAAGCCAAAGCATAGTAAAATAACAGTGAAAACTGCTCTGCTCTCTAATATTCATGCTGTACGTCACTATAATGATTATTTGCTTGAACTTCAAGATATTGTATGGACTATAGATGAAACAAGACAAGCAAAAATAGTCGCCGATTTACCACCAGAAAAAGAAATTTTTAATCTATTTGATGGTATAATAACCTTTACGGAAAGTCATATAAGAGATGAATGGATTAACCGAAAATTTAGATTTTAATATTTCCTTAGAAGTGATTTCAAATCACATTGCTAGACGAGTAGGAGTGGATGTCCAAAAAAGAATTAATGCTCTGAAAATAGGGCAAAAAATGCAAGATCTACCTGAAGAACTTTGGCACGAAAGTTTTAAATTCTATGTAAAACATGATCCTAACCGACAAGGTGGACCAAATTTAAGAATGATTCGTCTTGATCCTGATAAACCTTCATTAACAGTTACAGGTTATATTTTTAATAAGTTTGTTCATCCCTATCAAGATAGATTTATTACTGTACGTGAAGCGGCTCGTTTACAAGGATTACCTGATGATTTACAGTTGCAGGGAACTTTAACAAGTAGTCAGCTTCAGGTTGGTAATGCTGTTCCAGTTCCACTTGCTAAAGCTGTGTTTCAACAATTAGTTAAACAAGCTGATTTATTAGGATTTGAAAATCGTTCTCTGAAAGCACTGAGTTTATTTAGTGGTGCTGGAGGTATGGATATTGGGGCTGATTTAACACAGGGTATAGAAACTAAAGTAGCTGTTGATAATTGGGGTGATGCTTGTGCAACTTTAAAGGGTTATTTTGGCGATCGCATTCAAGTGATAGAAAAAGATATTTCTACTATTAAAGACCCGTTAAGTTTCTGGCAAAATGTTTCTGGTGAAATGAATAAACCTGATATTATATTTGGTGGGCCACCTTGTCAGGCGTTTAGTCAAGCTGGTAAACAAAGAGGTTTGCAAGATAAAAATGGTGGGATGATTTATGAGTTTTTCAGGTTTCTTGAATGTTTACAACCTGCTTTTTTCGTGATGGAAAATGTTTCTAATTTGAAGGGTTTAGGAGGTGGAAAGCTATACCAAGAAATTTGGGAAAATATGATTAATTTAGGTTATAATGTTTCATCTGGTGTACTTTTAGCGGCTGATTTTGGGACTCCTCAATTAAGAAAGAGATTGTTTTTTATTGGTTGTAGAAAAGACATTGGTAGTATTGATTTACCGTTACCTACTCATGGTCCTAAATTTGAATTATTTGGATTATTACCGTATTTAACTGTACAAGAAGCATTTGCTAATTTACCAGAAGCAGAATTTAGTCGTTGTAGATGAATATTTTTTATTTCGCGCAAAGAGTTATGAAGCTATCTGATAAATTACAGGTTTATATCTTGCTTGGTGGAATTGGTTTACCTGCTATTTTTGCAGCTTCTAACCAAGCAGTTTTAGCTTTCAAAACTTCTTGCTATCAATTTACAAAAATCTAACCCACTGCAAAACCAGTAAATTCCCTCACAAAAGGAGATTTAAAACCTAAAACGATATCGGTTTTTGGTACTCCTAATTCTACCAGTTCACTAGCTACACCTTCTTCAGTTAAATCTCTCTGAATCCAGATTTTTCCATCTCTAATATCTACATGAATAACTGTACCATAAGCCCTTTCGTTATTCTGCCATCCTACATGAACTACTAAATAACTATTTCTTTCACAATCAAAAATTAACTCCTTTTCTGTTCCTTCTGATCTATGATTTTCGGTATGTCTTGCTAACACGGTTTTTACTAATTCAGGATAATTCATTCCTTCCATAAAACAATCTCCTGTTTAATAATTTCAAAAATCAATAATTTTAATTTATGTTAAGCAATTATTTCTTGAATAAAGGGAATTAGAAAAAACTCTTTGTATATGTCATTACCAATTGCTAAATATAAGATACGGTTGGGTTCTTTTTTTCTTAAAACAGTACGATAATTAAGTGTTTGTCCTAAAGCTGTATGAAATTCAGTAACTTCAGATTGTCCTAAAAAAGATTTTACCTCAACTGCTATTTTTTGACCTTCTTTTTCTGCTCCTAATAGTCTTTCTGCTCCTAAATCAATTCTAAAGTCAAGACCATCTACTGTAAATGATAAAGGATCATTAGTAATTAGCCAATTATCTTTTTCTAAAGCTAACCTAACTGCATTATGAAAAAAGTCTTTTGCTGACATAGGGATAAATTTATACTACAATATATAGTATATTAATTTGGGTATTTACAAAAAGCCCTGGCGATTAGAAATCGCGGCTATACAAACGAAGTCCACCTGCGTGGACTAAAAACAAGATTTTTGAACCCGCAAAGGCGGGTTTTGTCTGTGTAGACGCGAATTATATTCGCCGGGTTCTGAAATAGCACTTATTATTTTTTATTTTCTTGTTAAGGAGACAATTTAAAATGCAATTGTTCGTTTATATCATTGAATCATTACGACCAGAAGATATTAGAAATCGTAACAATCTGGCTTTAGGTCAGGTGTTAGCACAATCTTTAAATTTTTTGGATATTAATTATGAATATTTTTATGTAACTAGTAAAAGTGAATTTATTAAAGCAATTACCTTAAACCTTTATGAGACTATCTTGAACAAGGAAGCATTTCCTATTCTTCACTTTAGTATGCATGGTAATGAACACTGTATACAGTTTTCTAATGATGAATTTATAACTTGGGCAGAGTTGAGAAAAAAACTATTTTTTTTAATAAAAATAATGTCAAATGATTTAATTATTTGTATGTGTAGTTGTTATGGTTTTTCAGGATGTCAAATGGCTATGCATCCTTATGAAAGAGAAAATTTTGGTATTTTAATAGGAAATGACAATGAATTAGGATTTAACGAGGGTTTAATAGCTTATCAAACTTTTTATTATCATTTATTAAAAGGTAATACAATTGAGAGTTCAGTTGAAGCAATGAAAATTGCGTCGGCAGATAAAAACTTTAAATATATTTCAGGTTTGGATGCTAAAAAAGTATATTTAGACTATATTAGAAACCAAGCTTATGAACTAGCTAGAATTCGTATTCAACAAGCACAAACTCAATATTTTTAGGTTATTTTTACAGGGATAAGCGAAGCGCAACCCAACGTAATAAAATTATAATGATGTTGGGTTTAGTTCCTCAACCTAACCTACCACTGTTAAAAAATATCACGCGACACTGTTCTTAGGTTGCCCCTTCGTAATACCGAAGCATACTGAAACCCGAAGGAAAAAAACTATATCTATGGGGCGTAGCCTCCATAAAAACTCACATTAGATTCCACCTCCGTAAACAGAAAGCTTTCATCATGGTAAAGTACATACTTACTCGCCGAACGGCGTTAGCCAGGCGACTAAGTATTAGCTTGAAAACAGAGGGCGGCGCTCCACCGCCCAAATGCAAGGTTGTTTTACCTGTTGACAATGGCGCGTGACAATTAAAGTATAAAACATTGAATGTATAAAAAGCAAGTTTTTTTAGAAGGGAGGATCATCTGTATCGCCAAAAGAGAATTGTTCTAGTTGTAAGGTTATCAAGTAGTGTAAAAATTCTAATAGTTCTTCGTCTGTTAATTCTTGAAGATATTTTTTATTATAAGTTTCTTGCAGATATTGCCGTTTTTTAATTTTATTAAATCTCACTTTCCGAAGTTTATCATTAATCTGTTTTATAATATTAGATTGAGTCAAAAACTCTTGATGAACTAATACAACTTTTTCCCGTTTACGGACATATTTTTCTTTAATTCGGTGTATCTGTTCTATAAATTTACCACCTTTTTCTGGATTTACCATTGAAACAAAATTAGCAAAACCTTCAATTGCAGCAATAATATCCTTAGACTGTCCCCAAGTATAATTTTGCAAACCATCTTTTTCAATTTTATAAAGAACTGCACGAAAAGTTTTAAGTTTATCTCTAGGGATATTAAGTTTTTCATTAACTATCACACCAGTTACTTCTTGTCTACGATAATTGCGAACTACCCTAGTTTTATTTTCATTAATTTCAAAGTCTTCTTTTTTAACAATCAAATTGGTAAGTTTCAGAATATTATTGACATTCACAAGACTTTCACCAGAAGCAGAAAAAGTTAAATCATCAGCATAGCGAGTATAATCAAAACCATATTGTTTAGCCATAAAGGTTAATCTCCTATCTAACCTACGACAAAGAATATTTGTAATTGCTGGACTACTTGGTGCGCCTTGGGGTAAATAACGATCTGTCCATGATAGTAAACTATTAATTTGTCCGTTTATTTCAACTTCTTTAATTTTTGGTTCTGTGCAAATCAACGCGAAAATTGTTGAGGCTGTTTCCGAATATCCAAAGGATTTAAAAAGTCCCTTAACTCGTTTATAAGAAATTGAAGGAAAAAAATCTTTGAGATCAATGTTAATAATTACTTCTTTCCCTACATGAATCTGTGCATTTGTAACTATAGAGTGTTTCAGGCGGAAACCGTGAGCAGCATCATGTAGTTCTAGTTTTTCAAGAATATTATCAAGAATCCAATTCTGAGCTTTTTTTAATAATTTTTTTGGTGCGGAAATTTGCCGATATCCACTCGGTTTTTTGGGTATTTGAAAACGAATGTAGTGATCATCTTTGCGGGAAAAAGCCAGAAATCGCAATCCTTTAACACTAATTCCTATAGCTTGAGCAATTTCTTCATGGGAATTATATGTAGGTAAGTTTTTATTTTCTAATCTTTCTTGATTAAACTGGGAATTTTCAGCCCGCTTTTTTCGCAATAACTCAATAGTTTGTAATCGGCTAGAAAGGAAATTTTCAAATTTATTTAATTCGGATGATATTAAATCATAGATTTCTTGTTCTAAGTGCCAACTACCTTTATATTCAATATAAGAAAATTCATCATTATCATTATTTTTATTGTTAGAAAAATGCGAATAATCTTTTCCAATTAAATTTTGAAGTTTTTGAAAGATATTTGTATATTCTTGATCAGCTATAAGTGTATCAGCTTTTTTTAAATCAGCAATTGCACCTTGATCATCTCTTTGTTTCCTAAGAACTAAACCTCTGTAGTGATAAGCTTGATAACAATTTGAATCAGTAGAAATAATTTTGTTAAAATAATCAATAGCTTCGCTATATTTATTTTCTTGATATAGAGAAATTCCTATAGTTATCAGATGATTAGTGTTCATATTATTTGTAAATGCAACTGATTGGAGATTTATCAGTACAATATTGATTGTATGATATTTTTCTATTCTAAATTAGAACATTCCTCTTCCTTCGTGTTCTTCGTTCCTATCCCTACGGGACGCTATGCGAACGTGGTTCATTAAATAAATCCATAACACAAAACCTAAAAAAAGGGATAAGCAAAAAGCCTATCCCCAAAAAATCAACTAATTAATGACTTACGTTCCAGACTGCCAAGAATTGGTATAGTCAATTTGCGCGGCTGTCAAACTATCAATGAAAATGCCCATAGCTTGCAACTTCAAACGAGCAATTTCTTCATCCACTTCTCTAGGAATAGAATGCAA
Organism: Dolichospermum sp. ST_sed8; assembly: GCA_028658405.1. Lineage (GTDB taxonomy): Bacteria > Cyanobacteriota > Cyanobacteriia > Cyanobacteriales > Nostocaceae > Dolichospermum. Next base: position 8,310 of record JAKOGY010000159.1, read on the forward strand.
ACCAGCAGCTAAATTACCCTTATGCTTCACCAGGTATTCAACAGCCAAAGCTTGGTTAGCAAAACTCATATCCATAACTGCGCTGGGGTGTCCTTCAGCCGCAGCCAAATTAATCAAACGTCCTTGTCCGAGAACAACAACGGATTTACCATTTGTCAATTTATACTCTTCAGTGAAAGGACGGACATCCTTGATTTCCTTAGCATTAGCAGCCAAGTATTTCAAATCAAGTTCCAAATCAAAGTGACCAGAGTTACAAACAATTGCACCGTCTTTCATCACATCGAAGTGTTCACCCCGAACGACGTGCTTGTTACCTGTGACAGTAATGAAGATATCACCGTAAGGCGCTGCTTCTGCCATTGGTAACACACGGAAACCATCCATAACGGCTTCAATAGCCTTGATGTGGTCAATTTCGGTAACGATGACGTTTGCACCCATCCCACGGGCGCGGAGGGCTGTACCCTTACCACACCAGCCATAACCGACAACCACAATAGTTTTACCAGCTAACAAAATATTTGTAGCGCGGATAATCCCGTCCAAGGTAGATTGACCAGTACCATAGCGATTATCAAAGAAGTGCTTGGTGTCTGCGTCGTTGACGTTCATAGCGGGGAAGGTGAGAACCCCTTCGTTAAACATGGCGCGTAACCGGACGATACCTGTGGTGGTTTCTTCGGTGCTACCAATTAAATCAGCGATTTGGTTTTGACGGTGTTGAACTAATTCTGCTACCACGTCGCTACCGTCATCAACAATGATGTTGGGGCGATGATCTAAGGCTATTTGGACGTGACGGCTATAGGTAGCGGCATCTTCGCCTTTTTGAGCAAATACGGAAATTTCATGATCAGCTACAAGACTTGCAGCTACGTCATCTTGAGTTGATAAGGGGTTACTAGCAATTAAAACAGCATCAGCACCACCGGCTTTGAGGGCGATCGCTAAATGTGCAGTTTCTGTGGTCACGTGGGCGCAAGCTGAAATGCGTAATCCAGCAAAGGGCTTTTCTTTCTCGAAGCGATCGCAGATTTGCTTCAATACGGGCATTTCCCGTCCAGCCCATTCAATACGTTGTCTTCCCAAGGGAGCGAGTCCGAGGTCTTTAACCTCGTGCTTTAATCTGGGAGTAGTTGCAGTCATGAAAATTATCCTCTAAAAAATGAAACAGGTACTCAGACCTTTAGGTACTGTAACAAGGTTTTCTCATTACTAGCCATATTTTCTGAAAATTAGTAATCAGCTAGTCCATAAGTCCCGTGAACCAGCTTTACCTCTGATATCAGCCGTGTCAACACTAGATCGGGCTTTTTCTTTTTTCATCATTCTCTGGTAAGAATATAGCAACGACTGAGGAGATAGGCGACAGGATATTAATTCTTCCCCTATTCCCATTGGTGTCAACTTCAGGTAAAACCGACAACCCAACTGGGAATTAATTCCCAGTCTGATAGCAAAAGTCATCTCAAGATGACTAAAGAAACCAAAAATTACTTAGTAAACTTTAGTTTACTTTAGCTATTAGCCCGGAACTTAAGTTCCGGGCGGGTGTGGAAGCCTTCAATCACACAAGGAGGTATTTTAGTGATACTTCGATTTTTAGCAGTAGCAGGGACAATGGTAATCACCATTGGTTCTGTCAGCAAAGCCACAGCCCAGATTTCTCCTTTACCTTTCCTGCCAACTCCTAGTAGTTTGAGCAATAAGGTAGATGATAAAATGGTAACTGGCTGGATTTCTTTAGATGGTCGTCCTTTATTTACCATCACCGCTACAAAAACCAATTTTCCCGAACGGTTTCAAAATATTCAACAGAACTTACAGGAAATTACCCACAACTATTTACAGACATCTGCAATAGAAGTTAAAATCCAGACCCGTATAGTTAAAAGATTACCGACCATTTATGTTAATGACCAGTACCTGATGACCATCACCTATGAAGATACTGGACAGGAAAACCCGTTAACATTAGCAAATCAAATTAGTGATGGGTTGCAAAAACAGCTACAACAAGCCAAGCAAGAACGACAAACTCGGTTTTTAGTCCAACAAGGTGAAATAGCTGCTGTCGGCACACTGGCAATGATCATCATTAGTTGGGGTGTCAGGCGTTGGCAAAAGCGTTTGAGCGAAACTATAGCCGATGCTATTCCGTCCACTGCTACAGATGCTCAACCAATTACCAAATTATTAAATCAACAACAACAGCAGCATCTTCAAGAAGTCAAAACCAGACTATTTCAAATAGCCCAAGCAGGGATTTGGGGTAGCGGTAGTTTAATTATTTTAGGACTATTTCCCTACACACGAGCCTGGCAAATTGGGATTATTACCATTGCCCAAATTCCCATCAAGTTAACGATTGTAGCTGTGGGAACTTATGTCGCTGTGCGGTTTACCTATGCCTTAATAGATCATTTCACCTCAACAATAGTTAGTGGTGGTGCTTTATTCACCCCAGAAACATCCGAACGCTTGCAATTGAGAATATCCACATTTTCCGGCGTAACCAAAAGTATCACTACCATTATTTTTGTAGGTGCAGGTAGTTTACTGGCTTTGATATCTTTGGGTATAGATATCGTTCCTCTGTTAGCCGGTGCTGGTTTAGTGGGTGTAGCTATATCCCTCGCTTCCCAAAACTTAATCAAAGACGCAATTAACGGCTTTCTGATTATTTTTGAAGACCAATATGCCCTCGGTGATATGATTACCGTCGGCACTGTAGGCGGTTTGGTGGAAAAGTTGAATCTGCGAATGACTCAAGTTCGAGATTCGGAAGGACGCTTAATTACCATTCCCAATAGTGAAGTTAAGATTGTGGCTAATCTTTCTAGTCGTTGGTCACGGGCTGATTTAAGTATTCCGGTTTCTTACCAAGCGGATGTAGATGAGGCTTTGAAGATAATTAAAGATGTGGGTTTGGAGATGAGTCAAGATCCCGAATGGCAACATCAAATTCTGGAAAAGCCAAATGTTTTGGGTGTTGAGCATTTTAGCGATCGCGGTTTGATGATTCGCGTTTGGATTAAAACCCAGCCTCTTAAGCAATGGGCTGTAGCGCGAGAATATCGTCGGCGGCTGAAAATCACCCTAGACGCAGCCGGAATTTATATTCCTGTACCCCAACAAGCCAATTGGATTAATGAAGAGCAGTTATTGAATTCTCAGAACGAGTTTTCCACAAGTGCAACATCAGACACTTAAATTCTCAAGTTTTTTTAGTCACATTACCTTTTTTCCCCGTTAGGAAAGAAAATCGTAGAGGCGTTTAATATAACGTCTTTGCGCTTTTGTATTTTTATCTATAAAGTAGCTTCTCTTCCCAGAGGCAATTTTTGATAATTCCCTTGCCAGATTAGTAAATTTGTACTATATTGGTAAAATAGTCTTCAAACCTGAAAAGACTTCTGGAACACGGATTTTAAGGGATATTTCTATGATGAAGCATTATATTCTCAATCTTAACCCCACCGCCAAGCATGAATGGGATCGTTGTATTATCCGTGATCCTCTTACCGCAAAACGTCCAGATATAGCTAAATTAATTTCCGAAGCCGTAGGAGCAGAAACAGGTAGTTATTTAGTCAGTGTAAATATTGAAGTCACAGTATTACAAGAAGCATCCACACCATCACCAGAACAACTTTCTCTACCGTTTCCAGAAGTATCTGTACCCACTCAACTGCGCGAAGCAGCATAATAGTAGGTTGGGTTGACGTAAGGAAACCCAACTCCATTAATTCCGATAATTAACAAAGAAGCCCAAGCAGATTCTACCTTTAATAATAGCACAAAAAGTCAAGGAGATTTATCAATCCTGTAAAAACGTATTTCCGTTAACTTATTGACAGCATTATCAATAAATTTGAGAATATAGACTACTTATTCTCAATAAACATCAACTTCCTCAATTTTGTAGAAATTTCCATTTAAAAAACTTATAAGAGCATTCGGTAAGCGTAAAACTCAGTGGCTTGGCTCCCTGAGATATAAGCGACACTATGGCTTACGCCACGCTCCGCTATCGACAGGCTCAGTGCATCGCACGAGG
>JAKOGY010000015.1 GCA_028658405.1 Dolichospermum sp. ST_sed8
TTTGCCTTTCTTGGGAGTGAGTCTGTCTAGGAAGTTCCTAATATCAAAGGTTTCTAGTATTTTATTCATGCCACACCCCCACTAATTGCAATGGGTTGGCAAGAATTAGAAGAAAAATGTTTACACTTTTGTACTTTGCAGTCTATAATCAGAGAATAAGACTGCCATGAATTAGTTCTCATGGTTTCTGGTTTGTTGATCCAGACTTTACTTAGGTTAGTTTTCCACGACGTAGACTAAGTAAAAAGCTGGGTTTGCTAATTTTTAGATTTTCTAAGCTCTCAAATTGTTCTCAAGACAGTTTGGGAGTTTTGATTTGTACTGGTAATCAGTTGCTATAATCCTTTTCAGTGCTATAAAGCATGATTGAAAAATTGACTACTGACTCTGATCATAACTATATCAAAGAAAACCAATTTCAGGAAAATTTATTTTTACTATTAAAATTTCTTAATCTGTATTGTACGTGTCTAAAAGCTTATATACATGAGAGTTTTTACTATCCTTTGGTGATGTTAGGCGATCGCTTATTTGTTGGGATGATGGGAGAGCGCATATTTGTTGGGATGATAGGAGAGCGATCGCTTATCTGTTGGGATGATGGGCAATCGCTTATTTGTTGGAATGATGAGCGATCGCTTATTTGTTGGGATGATGAGCGATTCCTACGGAGCGCTTCGCTATCGCTACAGGGTTTACTCTCAATGTTTTTATTACATTATTAGCAAAGGGTACAGGTTTAGTGTCGGGGTTTAATAATGGGGTCAAGCCGGGATAAGGGTAAAATGGGACACGATGTAAATAAATGTTTCAGAATGTGCTTTATTGATTTACTAATTTCTCCATAAATGATAGAGGAGCAATTGAAATTTTGCAGAGCAAAATCTACTTTTTATACCTTTAGTACATTAAAATTTTCCGTTAATGATTATTTTTAGTGATACTTTCAAATTGGAAAAGTATTAAAACAATGAGTAAAAAACGAAAAATCAATGGTTTTGAGCATTGCGTTTACAAAACTTTACATCGTGTCCCATTTTACCCTTATCCCGGCTTGACCCCACTATTTGATTTTTGAACAAGACTCAGTACACATATGACATACGAAGGTTACCTTTCACACTCCTCCCTACCTCTCAATGATAAATCAAGGGTTTCGACCATTTTGCAGAGGGGGGAGTGAATAATTACATACAAAGCGCAATAAAAATTAGGTAGTTGTATTAACATCAATGCTGCTGAATCAAAATTATGACTGCACAGTTGGACACAACTTTAGAACGCTACGAAGTGGTACTTCAAAGTTTAGAGGAGACTGGGAAGACAATTGACGTTGAACAAGTTCTGATAATTCTGAATGCGCGGGATGCAGTGCAGATAGCGTTAAAAAAACAGAAAAGTATCCCTACCAGTAGATTACAGAAAGCCATCAAGTTAGATGCTCTCCTCAGAGAAAAAGCGCAACTAATTACCAAATCCGTCAATGCTAAAACAGACAAGCAATTAGCTGATTGGCGCGAAAGTGTGCAACCAAGTGCAGAAGCTTGGTGGTGGAGACTAGAAACTATCGCACCTCACCCCTGGGATCAGTTGGATTGGTTGTGGAAATTACTTTCGGTTGCTGGTTGGACTGCGAACCTCAGTTTACTGATTAATATTGCTACTCGCTTTCTCGGCGGTGGGGGATTGGGATTACTGGGTGCTGCGGCTGTGGCTTTACCAAGTATTATCACTTTACTACAGGCAAGTAGCGAACTCACGAAAACTGGTGAAGAAGGATTTGAGAAATTACTAGAAAGACTGAAGATTCCCAGATATTATCAACAAGAAGCAAAATTGGCTTCAACAGCAATAATGTTTGCAATTCTTATAAGTTTTTGGTTTGCTCTACCGTTGGTGTCAAAGAAGTACAACAGCAATGGGTTCAAAAATTACAAGCAGAGAAATTTAGGTGCAGCAGAAAAAGATTATCAGCGAGCAATTTCGCTTGATGAAGATAATATCGAAGCGCATTACAATCTGGGCAATCTTTACGAAGATTGGCTAGAGTTTGAGAAAGCCAAAAAGCAATATCAAGTGGCAATCGCAGATGGATTACCGCAAGCTTATAACAATCTTGCTCGCTTGTACATCCAGGAAAAAAAGTATCCCCAAGCTGCATTTTTACTAAACGAAGGTCTAAAGGTAGCTGAGAAGAAAAACAGCAACGCCGAAATTAAGTATAGCTTGTTTAAAAATCTTGGATGGGCAAGGTTGCAACAAGGCAGAAATCAAGAAGCAGAACAAGCCTTACAAGCAGCCATAGGTATTGCTAGGAACCCAAACACACAAGAATACATCTTTAACTCTGGTGCAGCCCATTGCTTGTTAGCACAAGCTTTGGAGAAGCTAAAACCACCAACAGCCTTGGCACAATGGCAGCAATGCAGTCAGTGGGGTTCCAGGCTGAATGCTGATGAAGACACCTGGCTGCATCTTGCCAACGAAAAGTTATCCCAATCAAAATTACGTGAAGCAGGAAAATAATGCAAAAATACCAGAAATTGAATAGGTTAATTGGAATATTTTTTGCTGGATTTTTGGTTAGTTTATCGACACCTGGATTCGCACAACAACAAAGGCTAAATTTTGTTTCTGAAGTCAAGGGAAAAATTGAAATTTTACGTGCTAGACGAAAAAATCCTCAACAAGCATTCCCTGGTGATTTTCTCAATTCTAGTGATAAGCTGCGACTGGCGCAAGGTGCGTCAGCGAAAATTTCTTGTGATAACGGATCGACTTGGATTCCTTCTATAGGCGAATTTGAGGTTTCTCAAGGTTGCAAATACACAGACAAACCAGTTTTCATGAGATTGGGAGCTACCACCAGTCCCCCCCGTGCGGGGAATAACTCCAAAATTCCTTATCTTATAAGCCCCCGAAATACTGCAATTGTGACTCAGCAGCCTACTTTAAGTTGGAACCCAGTCAAAGGTGCTACTAGCTATCGAGTGCAAATTTCTGGCGGAGATGTTGATTGGTTAACTAATGTGAACCAGCCGATGGTTGTTTATTCTGGAAAACAGCCTCTGAAACCTGGTGTTTTTTATGAGGTGGTGATTACTGCTAGTAATGGTGTATCCACAAAAGATATAGATGATCCGACATTTTTTGTGTTGAGTGATTCTGATATTCAGCAAGTCAAAACTGACATGGCACAATTGCAACAGCAGCCGTTAAATAATGAGTCAAAAACTCTGGTTTTCGCACATCTGTATAGAAGCAGAGATTTGAATGCAGAGGCAATTGATGTATTAGAAAAATTGGTAAAAACTGGCAGTCAAACAACGGCTGTTTACCAGCTTTTAGGAAGTATCTACCAGCATATTGGCTTAAATATATTAGCAAAGGAACGGTATTTAACAGCACTCAAACTTGCTCAGGCTGAAAAAAATCTGGAACCACAGGCAATTATTCAAGTAAGTTTAGGAGATGTGGAAGGAACTTTCAACCAGATGCAACAAGCATTACAGAGGTATCAAGCTGCCAGCGCTATTTATCAAGTCCTAGGGGATGAAGAACAAGTACGGAGACTACAGCAGAACTTGGATAAGTTACAACAATAAAAAACATTTCCAGCCTAGTTAAAAAAAACAAACCATTGATAGGTTAATCATGCGTAATAAAATTAAGTCTATCTATTCATTTTGGCGATTACTGCGAGTTTCTGTACATCGCACTCTCAGTTTATTTGTCAGCATTGTATTATTGTCCCAGTCAGTATTAGCAACTGTTGAGCGCGAAGGGGTAAAAATCTCTCAGCAGCCAACAACAAAACAAAATGCCGTTAGCTCTGATAAACAACAAGACTATGCAAGAGCTAAACAACTGTTTCACGAAAGTCAGTTACTTTACAGACAAGCTACGGTAGAATCTCTCCGATTAGCAATTGTAAAAAGCGAACAAGCTTTAAACATCTGGCGGAAGTTAGGAAAGAAGGAAAAGGAAGCTGAAACTTTGAACTTTATTGGTTTGTTTTACACCCGCAATGGTGAAAATAAAAAAGCGCTAACTTTTTTTGAACAAGCGTTGTCTATCTGGCGTGAAAAGAAGAATCGCTTGCAGCAAGCTGACACCTTATTTTTGATTGGGAGTGCATATTCTTATTCTGATGAACAAGAGAAAGCACTCAAGTATTTACAAGAAGCACTGCATTTATACAAGGCAGAAAACCAGTTAACTAAACAAGGGCAAACATGGTATATTGTGGGCAATGTTTACAATCAACTGAGTAGGACTCAACAAGCTTTTTACTCTTTCAATGAAGCGTTAAAGATTCAACACGCCCAGAATGATTTACTCAGTCAGGTTAAGACTCTTCTTACTATGGGGCAAATATATACTGTCTTGGGTGAGCCGGAAAAAGCTCTGACAACCTATAATCAAGCACTGGAAATTCAGCAGAGTAGGGGTGATTTGCTAGGGCAAGCTGATATCCTGACTCAAATAGGCAACCTCCAGATTTCATTGGGCAAGAACCAAACAGCAGTCGAAATCTTTAATAGAGTGCTAAAACTACAACAAATAACACAGCAGGGTATACCAGAAAAAAATATCTTATTTAAGATATTAAATCAAGGCTTGACTTTGATGAATTTGGCTCACGCCCATAGTTACTTGGGCGAATATCAGCAAGCCTTCGAGTACGGCAAGAAAGCGCAACAACTGATGCAAAAAGTAGGCGATCGTTCCAAAGAAGCTAGAGTTCTTTATGTTATTAGCACCATATATTATTTAAAGGGCGACTATAAAAAACAACTTGCAATTTTGAAAGAAGCCTTGGAACTGCAACGCGCAGTCAACGACCTCTCAGGACAAGTCGATACTTTCAACAATATTGCCGGAATAAGGAAAGCATTTGGCGAATATCAGCAAGCACTAAACTGTCACAATCAAGCACTGCAACTAGCACGTCAGATAAAAGCTCCTGCTCAAGAAGCGGAAACCCTTAGCAAAATAGCTGAGATATACGGTGATTTAGGAGAATATAACTCAAGTGTTAATTATTTTGACCAAGCACAGGAGATATACGGAAAAATAGGTGGTAAATACAAACAAGCCCAAACTTTAGATGCAATTGCAGGTGTCTGGCACACCTCAGAAGATTATCCCAAGGCGCTAGAGAAATATCAACAGGCACTGCAATTGTGGCGACAACAGCAGATTCCCTTTGGACAATTGGTTTCACTCTTGGGAACGGTTAGAACCTACGAGTCATTAAAAAATTATCCTAAGGCATTAGATACCGCCAAGGAAGCTTTATCGTTGTCCAGTGAACTGAACAATAACTTTGTCAAAGCTAATACTCTTATTTCGATGGGTAGCGTTTATCAAGGGAAAAAGGATTATCAAAATGCCTTGTTATTTTTCAAACAGGCTGTATCTATAGCAAAGCAAATGGAAAACAAACAGACTGAAGCTAAAGCTTTGCGGTATATTGCTAAAACTTTCCATCAAGAACAGAAATACCAAGAAGCAATTAGTACTTTTAATCAAGAAATAGAACTGCGGCAGGCATTGAATGACCGGGTGGGTGAAGCAGAAGTAATGTTTGAAATTGCAACTAATCAAAAGGCTGTTGGCAAGCAAGATGCAGCCCTTAAGCAAATTCAAAATACAATTGAAATAATCGAAAATTTACGCACTAAAATAGTCAGCCCAGAGCTACGTACATCCTACTTCGCCACAAAGCAGGATGTTTACGAATTCAAAATCGACCTATTGATGCAACTGCACAAACAAAACCCATCAAAAGGATACGATGCACAAGCACTCGAAACAAGCGATCGCGCCCGCGCTAGAAGTCTCGTCGAACTCCTCACAGAAGCAAACGCCAATATCCGTGAGGGTATCAAACCAGAATTATTGGAAAGGGAACGCAACCTACAACAAAAACTTGATGCTTTAGAAAAACAAAAACTAAAATTAGCAAGTCGCTCAAATACTGAAAAACAGATTGCAGATATTAAACAACAAATCGATAAACTTTTAGATGATTATCAGCAACTGCGGACAGAAATTCGCCTCAATAGTCGCCGTTATGCTGACTTGAAGTTTCCTGAATCACTTACCCTAAAAGAGATTCAGCAAAAGATACTCGATGATGACACATTACTTTTAACATACTCCCTTGGGGAAGAACGTAGTTACTTGTGGCTTGTCAGTAAAACCGAAATCCACAGTTACGAACTTCCCAAACGTGCTGAAATTGAAGCGCAAGCAAAACAGTTTCATGGATACCTAAAAGCAAACCCAAACAAATTTACCTCACAAGCTGCTATTGATATTGGAAAACAGTCTGCTACTAAGTTGAGTCGAATATTGCTGCAACCTGTCGCTAATAAATTAGGCAATAAGCGCCTGTTAATTGTCAGTGATGGGGCGTTACAGTATGTACCTTTTACTGCCTTACCTTTATGTAAAGATGCAACTTGTAACGCCTTTACACCCCTGCTCGCAAACCACGAAATTATTAACTCCCCTTCAGTCTCTACCATTGCCATTCTTCGCTCAGAGCAGCAACGAAAATCCGCACCCAAGAAGACACTTGCAGTGCTAGCCGATCCAGTTTTTAGTAAAGATGATAAACGCTTCAGTTCTTTGGGTAAGCAAGATACCTCCCCTGCAAAAATTAACCCTAACAACCAAAATGAAAATTTAGACAGCTTGCTGTTACAGCGCTCGGCTAGTGAATCAGATGTTAATTTTATGCCTCTGCCCTTTACACGCCAGGAAGCGAACAGTATTTTAGCTTTAGCGCCACAATCGAGTATAAAAGCTTTTGACTTTGATGCTAATCGTGCGTTTGCTACGAATCTTAAACTGAGTCAATATCGATTTGTACACTTTGCTACTCATGGTATTCTCAATAGTACCAATCCTGAATTATCTGGTGTGGTGCTGTCGTTGGTAAATCAAAAAGGTGAATCAGAAAATGGCTTTTTGAGGCTTAATGATATTTTTAACCTCAAATTACCAGCAGAATTGGTTGTCCTCAGCGCCTGTGAAACTGGATTAGGCAAGGAAGTCAGGGGAGAAGGGTTAGTAGGGTTGACAAGAGGATTTATGTATGCAGGTAGCCCGCGATTAGTCGTCAGTTTGTGGAAAGTGGCAGATGAGGGGACATCGGTATTAATGACTAAATTTTACACAAAAATGCTGCAACAGGGGTTAAAGCCTGCGGAAGCTTTACGGGCAGCGCAGTTGGAAATGTCGCAAGACAAGAAATATTTTGCACCCTATTACTGGGCAGGGTTTACATTGCAAGGAGAGTGGAAATAGGTACAAAACTCCCGTTTCGGCACAGTCTAGCCTCTTTTGGAGATGTCTGCGGCGACCGAAGCGATCGCTCCCCCACATTTTATAGTTCCGAATCTTTGACACCCAATACTAATAACTTGATTTCAAAGAGCGATCGCCGCATTTTCCCCCAAGAACCATAAGTATTAGCCTTGACTTTATCTAATTCAGATTGTTTAGATAAATATCCCTCAGTATCATTATTGCCACGAATGTAGCGTAATTCAAATACTTTAAATTGATCAATAGCTCTTGCTCCGACAACCTGAGCTATTTGGAAATCAGTTTTACCTTCATCGAATTTTACTAGGGCGATCGCTACTTTTTCTCTAGTCATATCTGCAAGTTGCGCTCTAGCTCGTTGTAATTCTGCTACTTTTATTTGGAGGTCGGAGATGGCGATCGCATTTCTGTTAGCTTCTGTATTTACTCCTTGAGAGCCTACAAATAATGGTAGGCCAACTACATTTATCAATCCATTAATTAATCCAGTTTTACCATTAAATATTCCCAATATATTATCTATTAATCCATTTCCTTGTTGTGGACTTCCGGCAGTAGGAGTTGGACCAAGTAAATATTGTAAAGCAGGGGTCAAAATTGATAATCTAACAGTTTTGGCATTTTTACTTCTAGCTTCATCTATTTTGCTAGTTGCTTCTTGAATCCTAGTATCAAGTTCCTTGAGAAGTGGTGAACCTGTAACAGCTTTGGTTTGTAATTGATCTAAACAATTTGATGTGGTTTCCAAACATGGTAAACCACCGCGCATAATCCGCCACATATCATCATTAAATTGATTGGTTAAAAGTTTATCAATATCAGGTTTAGAAAATGGATTTTGTTGAGTTTTTGGCACTACCTGATCTGATTCTGCTTCTGCCTGTTCAGGGTCTGTATTTTGTTCTGTTTCTGTCGAGGTTTGTGATTCAGTCTCGGCTGCGGGGTTTATTGTCGGTGTTTTTATTCCATTACCAGCAGGGGTTACAGGTTTGATGGCGGGGTTTGTTGTCGGTGTTTTTATTCCATTGGCAGCAGGGGGTACAGGTTTGGTGGCGGGGTTTGTCGGTGTTTTATTGACGGGTTTCGCTGTCGGTGTTTCTATCCCATTATTAGCAAGCTGTACAGGTTTGCTGACGGGGTTTGTCGGGGTTTTATTAACGGGGTTGACGGGGTTCGCTGTCGGTGTTTGTCGGGGTTGAGTGATTTCTATTGTGGGTATTGCGATTTCTAGGGAGGGTTGCGCGATTCCTTCGGAGCGCTTCGCTATCGCTGTGGAGCGATTTGCTATTCCTAATGGAAAAATTACAATTGATAAAATTATGAATAATTTGATTTTCATGGAAATAAAAACCATTGACTATTCGTATATTTTATACAAAAAATTCCCAGTTATCAAAACTAGGGAATTGCTGAATTAATCTAGACATTTATTTTACCACTGCCAGATATCCCTAAAACTACAGCGTGTCCGTTTCTTAAAGTAGCCGGATTCCAATAGCATTTATCTCCTAAGAATATTCCTGAATGCGATAGCGAAGCGCTGCTGCAAGCAGATCGTTCTTTTTCAATTGGCTTATTTTGTGGTTTAAGTGTGGCTTGTGCTAATGGCTTCATAATTAATTGGTTTTAAAGCTTGTGTGTTTAGATTTAAAAGTTAAATAATTATATAGCGGTATGCACCTGAATGAGATACAGAATTTACCTAAAAACCATACACTAAAAGACTTTCAACTCTGTTCCCTATTACTAGAACTATCTGTATAGCCTGTGTGAAAGATGCTACTTGAGTTAAGAATTGTTTACAAATAGTAATACTTTGTTGTACAGTTGGTAGGATGCCGTATAGTTACGCAATCTCAGCTATGAGCAAACCACAAATCGCCATTAGATTATCTCCATCTCTACTGCAAGAACTCAACAACTATGTTGAGCTAACTGGCACGTCGAAAACTGATGTGGTTGTGAGTGCGATCGCTCAGTATCTTGGCTGTGTTGACAATGTACCGTTGAATCAGAGAGTAGGTGAGTTGGAAAAAAGGCTCAGGGAATTAGAAACTAAGCTAAATATTATTTAAAAGGAAAAACAATGACTGATCAGAAATTCAATTCACCTGATTTTGATGATACAGAAGATTTGCTTAATGAATTATTTCAAGAAGTGAAAAGCCAGGAAAGTCACCTATCTGGAGGCATTGAAGAAGAATTAACTCAAGGAGCGATCGCAGTTCAAAGATTACAGCAAACAAAAGTTACATTTACTAATCCTGATGCTAGATTAATTCCTTTGACAGTAGAGGGATTTAAAGCTAAAAATGTAGAATTAGACTATGAAATTCAGGAATTAATGAAGCGGTTTGATTTTTATTCAATGGTGATGAGTGTCAATCCTCAACTGCAACCCAGTGTTTTAGTTTCTAGCTTAAAATGTAACTTAAAATTTGGTGAAAAGGAACAAAAATCACCTCTAATTCATCAGATTATTCCTGATAGTAAATGGCAAAGTTTAGTTAATGCGGGAGTAAATCTAAATCTAGGATTGGATGCTAATCTAGATATAGGAGTGGGAATTGATGCTGCTGAATTAGCTAAAGTTGCTAATCTTCCTGATTATGATAAATTAAAAGCTAGTGTCGGGACAAAGGATGAATTTAAAGCATTTATTACATTAGATGGTTTAAATTATAAATGTGGTAAATTTACCCTTATTGCTCAAGGTGTAGATGATTCTCAATGTCGTTGGGAAATGCAAAAACCAGAAATACAGGAGCAATCTACCATAAGATTTAACATTATTTTCAAAGTTCCTAAAGGATGGGAATCTATTGATTTAATTGGTGAAGTTTGGATTGAACCGAGTATTGATTGGTTAAATGGTGAATTAAGTCATGTTATACAGTCTATATCTCCTCATTTAAAAAATATTTTTGGCAATAAGGAGAAAGCAGCACAAAAATTTGCTGTGGGGAAAAAAGAAACATGGAACAATATTAAATTACCTAAACCCTAAGTATTTTCCTGTAGGGATAAAGCATGAGCTAAACCCTATAGAATTAAATGATTAATCCATGTTGAGTATAATTTTTAATTTTGGTTCACTTAATCTTTCATTATTAAAATCATGTCATATAATCGTTATCATATTTGTGTTCCTACTACCGATATTGTTAAAGTCAAAAAATGGTCTACTACATCAACACAAGCAGACACATTACCTGATGGAAAATTTAATCAGGAAAAAATAGCTCCTAAAATTCAAGAAATTATTAAAAATCCTGCTAACTTAAAAGATGAACAAAACCAAAAAGTAGGAGAGGCTTTATTTGAGGCTTTATTTGATAAAGATTTGAGAGAAGATTTTTTGTCTTTTTATACAGAAGTTGTCAAGAAGAAAAAGCAACAATTACAAGTGATTTTAGAAATTAATGAAATAGCTATGCCGGAGGTGGTAGCATATCCTTGGGAATTAATGTGTGTACCAGATAAATATAATCAAGGTGATATTCATTTTGCAACTCACAGAAAATTAAGCTTTTTTCATTGTCGTTATCAATTAAAAGAGGAAGCAAAACAGTCCATTAAAATTAATCAAGGAGAACCATTAAAAATTGCTTTAGTTATTTCTAAACCTACATCAGATTCTCAATTAAATAATGTGGAATATCAGGAAGTAAATCAATATTTAAAGAATTTAGATAATCCAGAAAATAACGTTAAATTTTTACCTTTAATGGATTCTGGGAATTTTTCTAATATTGTAGAAAGATTAGAAGAAGATGCACCAGATATTTTTCATTTCATTGGTCATGGACAATTAATAGAAAAAAATGGTGAGGATATAGGACAAATCGCTTTTGTTAATAATGCAGGTAAAGCAGATTGGAAAGATGCTAAAATGTTTAGTCAATTGTTTAATGGTCATACTCCAAAAATCGTGATTTTACAAGCCTGTGAAACCGGAAAACAATCGGAAACCAATGCTTTTAGTAGTGTAGCTTTTCGGTTAATGTTGCAAGGTATTCCGGTTGTAATAGCTATGCAATATAAAGTTTCTAATCAAACAGCGACCAATTTTGTAAAAGAATTTTATTCACAAATAATTAAGGGTGATTCTGTTGAGGTCGCGGTTCAAAAATCACGGTCAAAACTAGCTATAGATAATGGATACGAGAAACGAGATTTTGCCATTCCTGTAATCTATATGAATGCTGTAGATGGTTGTTTGTTTTTAGAACCAGTAACGGCGAAAAACCCGTTAATAACGGTGTTAAATGAATCAGATATAAAAAAGTATTTAATTACGGAAATACAGAATTACTACGACGATGAAGAGCGCTTAAAAAGTATTTTTCGTATAAATCAAGAAATATTTGGAACGAATTTTTACGGTAGCATAGGAGGTAATGATTTTGAAACAAGAATCATTAATTTAGTTCGAGAGATAATTAACAGGGACAAATTAAATGATTTTATTAAAATTATTAGGAATACATATCCTTTATTTGCTCAAAAACTATAAAATTGCTTTTCAAGGTAATTATCATCCATAGGTAACATTAACAATGAGATTAAATGAATCAAATAAAAAAAACTATTTAATGGCGGAAATACAAAATTATTACGACGATGAAGAGCGTTTAAAAAGTATTTTTCGTATAAATCAAGAAATATTCGGAACGAATTTTTACGGTAGCATAGGAGGTAATGATTTTGAAACAAGAATCATTAATTTAGTTCGAGAGATAATTAACAGGGACAAATTAAATGATTTTATTAAAATTATTAGGAATACATATCCTTTATTTGCTCAAAAATTACCAGAAATATCATCTGATGAACTTATTATGATATTAAATCAATTAGATATTCAAACACATAAAACAGTATTTTTACAGGCTTATCAATTATCTGTATCTAAACGAATGATAACAGATTTAACAAAAAACATTGAAAATGTAGAAAAGCTAATTGACTATTTAGATGATATCCCTCAAACAGAACAAGATAGTCCCATACAAAAGTTTGTTGGTTATTTATATTTATTAGCAAAGAAAAACAAAATAGATTTATCGGTAATTCAAAGAGATTTAAGTAAATGGATTGAAAGATATTGCTTAGACTTTGAACAATTAATTACAAGATTAGAACAAGAAGAACAGCAATGCAATCCAGGTTTAATGGTAGCAATTAGTATATCTGGAGAAAATTATGTTCTTGAAGCATGGCTAATTAAAAATTTAGCTCAATATGATCGAAAATCTTTCTCTGATTGCGAACAGCTTAAAATTGATAATAAAGTGCAAATCCCAATCAATAAAACTTTAGATAATCTTCCTCAATTAATAAGAAATCTAATTTATGAATCCTCATCCTCAGTAAGTATTAAAAAAATTCAGATTTTTTTGCCAATAGAGCTAATGAATCATCCTGTTGACTGTTGGAAAATGTATGAAAATAAAGATGAATACGAAACAATTGGTGAAACATATCCAATATGTATTCGTTGTTCTGAAGGATTAAGAGGAAAAAATCCCAGACTTATGGCATGGCGGGATAAAGGGCGATTAATTAGCGATAAATTAGCTCAAACTGCTGCTGATATTTTTATTGTAGGGGATAATAAAGAAGTTAAAACTTTAGAGAAACAATTAAGAAAGGAAAATGCGATTGCAGCCAAAATAGTACCAGTTTTTCAGAATAATTTACCGGGTGAAATTCTTTGGAAAGCTGGTGTTCCTCTTGCATTATGGGTTCGGCAAGAGCTTCCTGATATTGAGAATATCGTAATATTAGATGAGCTTATAAATGATGGTTGTTTAGAAGAATTACCAGAAAGAGTAAAAATGAAAAGACTAGACGCAATGGATCAAAACCCTCCAGAAAATCATGTTGGTCGCCATTTATGTTTATTATGGGATGATCCAAATTTTCTACCACCTGAACAACTGTTAGCCGAAAACCAACTCTAAACTGATTAATTTTATGAACAACTGGCAAATTTTTACAGGCAACAGTAAACCGCACGATGATTGGGAATTACCTAAATCTCCCAACTGGCGACCCTTTGGTAAAGAAATTGACCCAAATAAAAATCGCAGCGACATCAGAGGTGAAACTTTTCAACCCCGTGAAGAAGAAATCAAAATGGTCAATGCCGCTTTATACCTGCGACGACCTTTACTCATTACTGGTAAACCAGGAACAGGAAAATCATCACTAGCCTATGCAGTGGCTAGAGAATTGAAATTAGGGGAAGTTTTATATTGGCCAATCACATCTCGCACTGTGCTTAAAGATGGATTATATAGCTATGATGCGATCGCTCGGCTACAAGAAGTCAAACAGCAGCAAAATCCATCAAAAGCTAACAACATTGAAGATTATATCACCTTGGGTTCATTAGGAACAGCTTTACTCCCATCAGCAAAACCCCGGATTCTTCTCATAGATGAAATTGATAAAAGCGACATTGATTTACCAAATGATCTTTTAAATATTTTTGAAGAAGGCCGCTTTGATATTGAAGAATTAGTAAGACTTAAAAACCAAATTCCTACTGTTAATGTTCGGACTGCTTACACCGCACGTAACAGTGAAAAAATTACAGAAGGAAGAGTAATTTGTACTGCCTTTCCCCTGGTTATTTTAACCAGTAATGGAGAGCGAGATTTTCCTCCTCCATTTTTGAGACGATGTTTACGGCTAAATATGCAAGAGCCAAAAAAAGAACATTTAGTTAAAATAATTGCGGCTCATTTAGGCGAAGAAATTAAAGATTTTGATGATTCAACAAAATTAAAAAATGAAGCTCTTGATCAATTAGTTGATAATTTTATTACAGCCAGAGATAGCAAAACTTTAGCTAATGATCAACTGCTCAATGCTCTATTTATGGTAACAAAAGGAGGCATTTCCACTAAAGATTCACTGATTAAACAACTCCTGCAAGATTTAGGTCAGACTCAGGAGGAAGAAGATGAGTAACCCTGCTTGCTATGACGCAATAAACCGTTTTGTTGATTATCTAGAAAACAGAGGTTTAAGGCAACGTTTAGAACTAAATGATGAGGATCTAGCAGATACTTTTTGGTTGGCTTTACAAATGGGAGTAGAGGTAAATCAAGTCAAAAAAGAACCAGATTCAACTCCTAAACCAGAATTCATTCCTAAATTTATTGAAAAACAGCCTTCTGATGAAACAGTTGAACCGCCTATTGATCTTTACACACCACCATCAGATTCACAGACTACACAATCTCAAAATGAAAGAAATACAGAAGGTTTACCATTTCAAACACCTGCTGCACCAGCCTTACAAAACAAATCACAAATCAATAGAGCTTTACGTCCTTTCATGCGAAAAGTTCCTTCACCAAATAGAAGAATTTTGGATGTTGAAGCCACTGTTAATCGTATTGTAGATGGTTTGATTGTAGAACAAGAGATTTGGTTGCCTGTCACTCAACCTGAACCTGAACGCTGGTTAAATCTTGAATTAGTGATAGAAGAAAACCGTTCTTCCTTTATTTGGCAAGAAACTATTAATGAATTAGAAGAAATATTAGAGAACTATGGTATCTTTCGCAATGTCAGAAGTTGGAAATTATCAAGTGATAATCAAAATAATTTACAATTAGTCAGCAGAAAAAAACGCAAGCAGAAAAATCAGCGTCAATATAGTTATCGGGAATTATATCATAGTAATGGACGGGGTTTGATTTTAATTGTTACTGATTGTATATCAGCTATTTGGCAACAAGAAACCATCTATAACTGGTTAGAAAAATGGTCAAATCAATCCCCAATTGCAATTATGCAGCTTTTCCCAGAAAGACTGTGGTTAAGCACAGAATTAGGTTTAGGTTATAAAGTGAAATTGAGTGCTTTAAACCCAGGTGTGCCTAATTCTCAATTAATTGGTGGGAAAGATTTAGATATAGAGAAAGCCTTAAATTTACCCATTATTACCCTAGAACCTGAATATTTAAAAGCATGGGCTAAAGTAGTTGCAGGTTATGGCAAAAGCCAAACACCAGCCATTGTTTTAGATCTCGATTTTGTCAAAGAACAAGTTCAAGAAACATCAACAACTCAATCTTTACAAGCATCACCAGAAACAATAGTAGATAGGTTTTTAGCCACCGCTTCACCCACAGCACAACACTTAGCTGGATTAATGGCGGCCGTTCCTGTGAGTTTGCCCGTAGTGCATCTAATTCAAAATACCATGTTACCTAAATCTACACCAGTAAATGTGGCAGAAGTATTTTTAAGTGGCATGATTGAAAGGAAGAAAGATGTCAAAAATCAAGAATTGTATGAATATGATTTTGTGGCAGAAGTAAGAAAATTACTCAACCAAGCTATGCCTATAGGAGAAACAGAAAAAGTTTTAGATGTGGTATCTGAATATATCACAGAAAAAATGGGAAGGTCAATTAAAAGTTTTACGGCACTTCTTTCAAGATTATCAGATTTAAGTCAAGAAAACCAAAAAAATTTATTACCATTTGCTCATGTTGCTGTAGAAGTTTTAAGTAATCTTGGTGGAGAATATGCCGAATTTGCAAAACAAGTTCACCAAAGTCAACTATCAATAGTAGTAAATAATCAAAATCAAGCATTTTTTCAACAATTTGCTGGAGAATACATTTGTGCATTTAAATGGGGTGGAGAAACTGGTACTTGGAATGAGGGACTAGAAAATTTATTAATTTCTCCTCAAGGTGAAGTTCAATTACGTTCTCGGTCTGGTTTGGCAGTAATTCAAAATTTAATAATAGCAAAAGAAACAATATCTTGGAGTTTTGATGATAATGAAAGTGCTGCCAGTATTACTTTTAAAATAAATAGTGAAGATAATTATTTTTGGGAACAGCATCAAACAGGTAAGTTATTTGAAGGATGGTTAGAATATCCCAATGAAGGCAGAATAGATTTTCGAGGTAGATTTGAAGTTGTTCTTTTTCCTCCATCATCCGAATTTACATTTAAAGTTAAAACTATTTCTATTTTACCAACCTTTGATTTTGAAGTTGCCACTATAGAACTGAAAAAACCACGCTTTAATATAGGAAAGCCCCAATTAAACATTAAACGTCAACCACAACAAGCAGATTATTGGCCGGAAAAATTAGGTGATAATCTCACCTTAGAAATGGTATCAATTCCCGGAGGCACTTTTATCATGGGTTCTCCACCAGAGGAATTGGAACACCAAGAAGATGAAAGTCCCCAACATTCTGTCACAGTCCAACCCTTCTTTATGGGTAAATATCAAGTAACGCAAGCACAATGGCGATTTGTAGCTCAGTTACCCCAAGTGAACAAAGAACTAGACCCAGACCCATCTAACTTTAAAGGTGATAATCGTCCTGTAGAGTCTGTTTCTTGGAAAGATGCAGTTGAGTTTTGCGATCGCTTTTCTCAATATACAGGTAGAACCTACCGTTTACCCAGTGAAGCAGAATGGGAATATGCCTGTCGAGCGGGAACTACTACACCGTTTCACTTTGGAGAGACGATAACAACGGATTTGGCTAACTATCGTGGTAATTATACTTATGGTCAAGGATCTAAAGGAGTTTATCGAAAAGAAACAACAGAAGTAGGCAGCTTTGGAGTAGCTAATAACTTTGGATTATACGATATGCACGGTAACGTCAGCGAGTGGTGTCAAGACGATTGGCATAGTAATTATGAAGATGCGCCTACAGATGGTAGCGTATGGTTAGACATTGAAAAAAGTAATAATAGAAGGCTGCTGCGCGGTGGTTCGTGGTACTACGATCCTGCTTATTGCCGTTCTGCTTGTCGCTACAGCAGCTACCTCGACCTCGACGACTTCCACTACGATATTGGTTTTCGGGTTGTTTGTAGTGGTGCGGCGAGGACTTAGTAGCCCTTTGCACTCTTGCGCTTTTGCTCTTTGCCTTTTCTTCTCTGCCCTTGTGAGCGTAGCGAACGATTTTTTTTAACAAAAATAACTAATGGGACATTCAATAAAAAACATCAACAAACCGGTGATAAAAAATGCCAAAAATTATTATTCATGAATATGAAAGAACAGCACAGTATTTTATTGAAGATTTAGGTAATGGTATTCAATTAGAAATGGTAATGATTCCTAATGGCACTTTTATGATGGGTTCACCAAAAACAAAGGAAACAGAGAAAGGTAGCAGGGATAATGAACGTCCTGATCACCAAGTCACCATCAAAGCCTTTTGTCTGGGTAAATATCAAGTTACACAGGCACAGTGGAAGGCTGTAGCTGCATTTCCACAAGTAAACAAAGAACTAAAGTTAGATCCGTCTAGATTTAAAGGTGATAATCGTCCCGTTGAGCAAGTTTCTTGGGAAGATGCGGTTGAGTTTTGCGATCGCCTCTCAAAGCATACTAAAAGACAATATCGTTTACCCAGTGAAGCAGAATGGGAATATGCCTGTCGAGCCGGAACTACCACACCATTCCACTTTGGAGGGACGATAACAACCGATTTGGCTAATTATAATGGTGGTATAGTTTATAGTCAAGGACCCGAAGGAGTTTATCGAAAAGAAACAACAGAAGTAGGCAGCTTTGGAGTAGCCAATAATTTTGGATTATACGATATGCACGGTAACGTCTGGGAGTGGTGTCAAGACGATTGGCATAGTAACTATGAAGATGCGCCTACAGATGGAAGTGGATGGCTAGACATTGAAAAAAGTAATAACAGAAAGCTGCTGCGCGGTGGTTCGTGGTACTACAGTCCTGGACATTGCCGTTCTGCTTATCGCTACTACTACAACCTCGACTACGGCAACGACAGTATTGGTTTTCGGGTTGTTTGTAGTGGTGCGGCGAGGACTTAGTAGCACTATGCACTTTTGCCCTCTTGCTCTTTTCTTGTCTTATCCCACTCGCATAGCGAGAAAATTTTTTTGAAAAAATGATCAGAACTCTAACTTCTTGGTTTATTTTGTCAATAAATCATCAATTAATATCAGAAAATCGGGATTTCATGGGTAGAAAATAATTTTTTATTTCTATTTTTTGTCAGCTATACTATAAACAGTATGACCAAAGAAAATTAATTTACTAAAAAACAGTTATGCTTAGTAAAAACTTTACGTGTGTTAAATAAATTAACTTAATATTGAACCTTGATAATTTTAATTCATTAATTAGAAGTTAAATGGAAGAATTACCGATTATCCAAAAAACCTATGATTTAATTAAATGGTATGTTCCCATTCTTAACCGTCTTCCCAAAGACCATAAATTTATATTAGGAGACAGGATGATAAAAGAATTATATGAACTACTTGAAGGTTTAATCATTGCTCGTTATGCCAAACAAAAATTGATGCAATTAGAACCTCTAAATAGTCAATTAGATATTATTCGCTATCAAACTAGGCTCTTACTAGATTTTCAGCTAATTCCTATTCATAGATATGAATATGCTGGCAAAGCAATCAACGAGATTGGCATGGAATTAGGCGGCTGGATTAAACAACAAAATCAACGCCCAGTGATTAAAAATTAGTAACTTGTCTGAATCAGGATGTCCAGGATTAAAGGATGAACAGGATAAAGATTTTATCATCAATTACCAATTACCAAAAATCCTATGAAACGCTATGGCAATCTTTATCCTCAAATAGTTGCATTTGAAAATATATTATCATCAGCCAAAAAAGCCCAAAAAGGTAAAAGATTTCGATATAATGTTTTAGAGTTTAATTATAACTTAGAAAGCGAATTAAGTAAATTACAACAAGAGCTAATCAATAAAACTTATCAACCAGGTGAATATAGAACATTTTACATAAAAGAACCAAAAACGAGAATGATTTCCGCCGCACCATATCGAGATAGAGTGGTGCATCATGCCTTATGTAATATTATTGTTCCCTTAATTGAACCAACATTTATCGGTGATTCCTATGCAAATAGGGTAGGATTTGGAAGTCATCGGGCTTTACGTCGTTTTACTAAATTTGCGCGGTCTAATCGCTATATTCTTCAGTGCGACATCCAAAAATATTTTCCTAGTATTGACCATGAAATTCTCAAAACGTTGCTACATAATAAATTAAAATGCCCGGATACACTTTGGTTAATAGATAGTTTAATTGATAACAGTAATGAACAGTTCGCAGTAGTTGAATATTTCCCAGGAGATGAATTATTAACGCCATTAGAAAGACAACGGGGTTTACCAATTGGGAATCTTACCAGCCAGTTTTTTGCTAATGTCTATCTCAACTGTTTGGATCATTTTATTAAAGACAAGCTAAAGGTGCATAAATATCTGCGTTATGTTGATGATTTCGCCTTATTTTCAGATGATAAAGAATTTTTGACAGATGCTAAATCTGCTATACAAGAATACCTAACAGAATTAAGACTAAAAATTCATCCCATCAAGAGTCAATTGTTTGAAACAAAGTATGGTGCTAATTTTTTAGGGTTTCGCATCTTACCAGACTGTATTCGAGTCCGTACAGAAAACTTGCGTAGGGCAAGACGGAGAATAAAAAATATGCAAAGTAATTATATTCAAGGTAATATTGAATTAGAGAAAGTATCCCAATCAATTCAAAGTTGGTTCGCTCATTTAGAACATGGTGATACTTGGCGATTACGCCAACAGATATTTACTACTCTTGCCTGGACAAGAGAGTAGAGAAGGGGTGGGCTATCCTAACTGCTGCGCGGTGGTTCGTGGAACAACAATCCTGAAAATTGCCGTTCTGCTTATCGCAACAACAACAACCTCGACAACAACAACAACAATATTGGTTTTCGGGTTGTTTGTAGTGGTGCGGCGAGCATTCTTCTGTACCAGAACTGGCGGGTGGGAATTCGTCGGGCGTGTCAAAGAAGAGTCCAGACCTGTTCCTGTGATGTCGGTAACGGCATCCGAAAATAAAACTGGATTGGGTAGCTTGGTAGGTGTCAAAGCCGAAGACTTGCCCAATTCTTATGCACGGGGTTTTTACGGCTATCTCGGTGCAATGCCGTAATTGTTTATCATAATTATTGACTACTAACAATTGACCGGATTTGCAAACTACCACTGGCAATAGATACCCAAGATTTGTGCAAAAGTGTTAATTTTACTCAATCATCGCTGAAACCTATATATATCAAGAGTTTCAGCCTATCTTGCCCCTGGTGACAGCACCCCTACTTATTCTCACTCTTAGAAGAACTCATAGAAACAATAGTAATAGTAGTAGTGTATTTACCATCCTTACCTATCCAGGGTTTGATTTTTCTAACATAACCATCTTTAGGACTTCTAACAATAGGAATATCTGCTAATTTATCCTCAATAGCTGATAATGAAATACCCAACTGTGCAAGCTGATAATCCTTATTCCTAACAGCTTCATCATACTGTAATCGAGAACGTTCAAAATCTTGCCTAGCTTGTGTTTCAGTCTGACTACGCTTACCCTCCTCCACACTCGCTTGATATTCTTGAATCTGACGGCGATTTTTAGCAGATTCTAACCTTGATTTAGCAAGTTGTAGTTCTGAATCGGTCAAATTAACATTAGTTTGTAACTGTTCTAATTCCTGATTTTGAATAATAGCAGCAGCCGATAATTTAGCTTGTGCCTGTTCAACTTCCGATTGTGCCTGATCTAATTCTGATTGCAGTTTTTTCAGCTTTGACTGTTCATGTTGTAAAATCTCAGACTGCATTTTCATGTCATTCATAGCGACAATCATTTGCTCTTGCTCTTGTACCTTCTGTTGCGCGATCGCTAAACTAGCCCCAGCCCTTTCAAATTCAGCCCGGCGTTCTGGATTGTCAGTTTTCAATAATTTGGAACGACTAGATAAAATTAATCTAGCTTGTCTTAACTTCAATTCAGCTTGAGATATGTGGGCTTTTTCTTCTTCAAAAGCAGATGGTGGTAAATTTTTTAGTAGCGGTAGTGGTTGTGGTGGTGTTGGAGCTATGAGAGTTTTAGAGTTAAGATTATCAATTTGTAATTTAATTGCTTGTCTTTGACGGTCTAATCGTTGCCGTTCATGAGAATTATCAGAGATAATATCACCTATTTTAATTTTATCATTTAACTTGACCTTTAAAAATGATTGATTGTCAACAGATATACTCATTTTCAGGAGACGGTCACTGAGCGGGGTCGAAGTGCGGTTTTCTTGAACTATGGTAGTTGGTAATTCTTCTTTCTTCACCACTTCAGATTGACTAACAGGTTCAGCGATTCCTTCGGAGCGCATCGCTATCGCCTGTCTTTCCTGTGGTTTGAGTTTTCCTACGAGAATTGTTGATAGTGCGATCGCAATTGCAAAAAAGATATTTATTGCCAAATTATTATTTTTCATAAAATTCACCAAAACTAAAACACCGTGAATCATCAATAATATAACATTATATTTCCCACTATAATTAAAGAGCGATTCTTACGCTATGGATGGCTTTGCGATCGCTATATAAAAAGAGGTATTTATATTATTATTCATATTAAAATATTGTAAAATTGTAGTACCAGCACCAAAGGAGAATGTCGTAAATTCTCCACTGGTTACATCGCTGGTAGTCCATTCATGCACAATGAACATGATTAATATATCACTTTTTAAGTTTGGAACTAAGGCACTTGAGGTAGTTATTATTGATAACGCTCCTTGGTTTAATGCTTCTCAAGTTGCTAAGGCTTTGGGATACACAAATCCATCAAAAGCTATACAGGATAATGTTTCAGCTAAATATAACCAACAGTTAGATTTAGGAAGACCAGGCAAAAAACCAGTTTTTATCAATGAACCAGGATTATATCAACTGGTTATGAGATCCAATCTTCCATCTGCTGAGAAATTTCAAGATTGGGTTTTTGAGGAAGTTTTACCATCAATTCGCAAGACAGGTAGTTATGGTGCTAAAGAAAATTCTGAATTAGAAAGGCGAGTTCAGGAGCTTGAAAAAAATCAATTGCAAAACTCTCAGCAGTTGCAACTTGATTTTATGCCACCAGGTTGGGATTCAAAAGTTTGGGATGCACTACCATCACAGGACAAACGGCATTTTAGGTTTATGTACCGTCAACATCAATTTATTCCCGGTGATAACGACATCAAAAAATTACCAATTAATTTAAGTGCAGAACAAAAATTGAAACAACAATTAGAAATGGAAAAATTTAGACTTGAGTTGACAGAAGCAAAGAAGGAAGATTTGGCTCAAACCAAGAAAAAATTATTAAGGGATTACTTAGAGGGCTAAAAACTAATTGTAGCGATTTTTACTGAATGCTTTGCGATCGCTATATTTCCCACTAGAATAAAAGAGCGATCGCTATATTTCCCACTAGAATAAGAAGCGATTCCTTCGGAGTGCTTTGCGATCGCTATATTTGATTTCCCATTAGAATAAAAAGCGATTCCTTCGGAGCGCTTCGCTATCGCTATATTTCCCACTAGAATAAAAAGCGATTCCTTCGGAGTGCTTTGCGATCGCTCTGGAATAGGATTTGAAGGTAATAATGCCAAACCTCGTTTTTGCTATTCCCCCTTTTTGAGAGTTTGTACAAAAAACCCCTCCATGTAATACGCGGTAAAAATGTTGAATTGACGGTGTATTACATGGAAAAGTTGTTAGAGCGAGGGTTTTTCCAACTTTGGCTTATATTATGGTGCAAAAAACCAACTCTCGCTCATAATTTGATACAGAGAGAGCTATGTTGTATCTTTTTTGACTTTTTAAACATCCTCTTAACCCGCAGAACTTATAAAAATGTAGTGGAGTTGCATTTACTTGGCTTATAGTGCTAGTTTAACATCTAAATAGATTCAGTCAACATTGTAAATGATTCAATCTAGATTTTTTTTGTAATAAACAGTGAATCAGTTAGTAAAATATTGGTGTAAAGGAGATTCTATATAGATACAAATGAGTAAACGATTTAGCGTTACACTTCCAGATGCTGTATTTGAAGAATTGGAGAAACTTGCTAATGAACAGGGTAGAACCACAGCTAACCTTGCAGCTTTTATAGTGGAGTCTGGTATTCGTGAAATTAAAAAAACACAACTACGCAATCCAAAGGCAAGTTAGAACGTTCTCTACTCCAAACTCTGACTTGAAAACTGAATAAAGAACCTAAGTAAAATCAGCATGGCAGATGATATCAAACGTTCTAAGGGGAAATTTGACTATCTAGCAGAAACTAGAGATTGGGGCGCAGCTACAACTGAGGGGCGTTGCAAAAGACTTGCTAGAGGGAAAGGTAAGCGATTAGTCGAAATTATCGACACTGAAACTGGAGATTTACCAATTATTTGTATTTTTGAGGATTACCCAGATGAGTGAAACAGCTACTCAAGTTCCTATCACTACTATTGTTCCTATGCTGACTGCTATTAGCGATCGCAATTGGGAGCAATTCAAAAAGTTAGAGCGTGATTTTGTTAATCAGTATGGTGTGGATGTATGGGAGGACGTTTTTAATTTTCGGCTTAAACCTGCATTAGACAAGGATTCTGACCGATGGTTACTAATTCAATGGTGTAGCAAGGGTATCAAATCAGTAAAAATCGTTGCTTAGTTAGTGAAGCAGGGGGTTTACCGATTTCAAATTGAACAACTAAAACACCAACCCGACTTGACTAATTTGAGGCAATTCTGATCAGGCTGATGGATAAATAGGCGTAAAATTTACGCCACGCCAAAACTACCACCATTTAGGAGTAGTTGTTTTTATTTTGGCGGAAAAATACTGCATAATTTAACTAAGGGCTGCATCTAGCAGCGATTACCTATCACTACTTCCGTAAATGCAAAAACCTCCACTTGCAGGTAGAGGTTTTTGATAATTTCTGTTCCTAGCCCTGTCCGACGTTTTCAATTTTTGGCAGGGGGAAATACAAACAAAAGATGATGAGTCTTTTCGTGTTTGTGTCTGTCTACATTTAAAAGAGGATGAGTCTTTCTATGTCTACATTTAATGAACAAAAGAGCGTGAGTCTTCCTATGACTACACCAGAAAAGATGGTTAACCCTTCTATGACTACACCAGAAAAGACGGTTAATCTTCCTGTGACTACATTAGAAAAGACGGTTCACCCTTCTATGACTACATTAACATTTAAATCTGAATCTGGAAACAAAAATTTTTCTGATGGACTAGCCAAACTGTGGTTAACCGACGATCTAACTGGCATCCTTCACTTAGGGATGCTTTATGAAATTCACTCCTATCAAGAATCGGAAATCGCACCGGGACTAAATTACTTTGTTTCCGACCCAAAGACACCAGAATGGATGATCAAGTATATTGCGTGGCAACGTCCAGAAGATTGTTTTGTTCATTCTTTGTCGCAACCAGTAGAGATTTTTATTAGTGAAGTAGTATCAGCAAGGGAGTTGGGACTGCAAATATTAGATGCCCAATCTTTTAAAGAGTGGGCAACACGCAAGGATAGCGAAAATCTTACCGTAAAAGAAGCTCTGCAAATAGCTAAAGTTGCACTCACTAGACTATCGGGAATTGAGCTACAAGCGGAACTAACTACACTGCGAGTAAGATGCAATGAGAACCCGTATCACTGGAATAAACTTATGACGCAATTAGAATCTGAATTTAATCAGGAATTGGAACGGCGGGGGATAGCAGCAAACCCCACAGATGAGGCGGAAATCCTAAAACTTGAGATAAAACGCCTGAATGCTGAAAAGGATGAGGCCAAAAAGGCATTAATGGCCAAAGACCTTAGAAAAAAGGGAATTGGGAACAGAGAAATAGATTCTATCTCAAGACAACTGGACTTAAACTCAACAGTTGCGAAACCCCAGCGTTTCAAACCATCTGAACTTCTGGAATATATTCCAGAGGGTTTGCAATGGCTATTCGCAGGCTTGCTACCATCTGCGGGTATTACCTTACTGTCCGGTGATCCGGCTGCGGGTAAATCAACTCTAGCCTATGACTGTGCCGCGAGTATTGTCAGTGGAGAAATGTTTTTAGGCGAACAACCTAGCAAAATAGGTAAAGTTCTTTTCGTGGTTGGGGATGAACCTTTGCCCTTTGCACAAGATAAGTTAATCTCGCGTGGTCTGTACGGGTACATGGGTAGCTGGGAACTTATCCACAATTGGGACGTTTCCCAGATGGAAATCCTAGAGGAAGCATTGGAAGATATGCGACCTACATTAGTAATTTTTGATTCTTTAACTTCCATTAATAAATTATCCCAAATAGAGGAAAAAGACTCAAAAACCGCACGATTAATTTATTCCCTGAATAATTTGCTAGAACGTTACGGTTCTGCTGGCCTCATGATTCACCACAACAATAAGGACAAAGATAATAAGGGAGTAAATAAAATTCGTGGTTCTAGTGCGATCGCCGCTGCTGCCAGTGGTATTTGGTTGCTAGAGGGTCAGGGGGATGTTAGAAAATTTTCTACTCCTAAACTACGTGGCAGTATCACAGTAACTTTGGATGTCAGCTTAGATCGTGAGTCAGGAAAGATGATTGTAATCAATCCAGATCGGCAGGTGGAAGATGCTAGACCTGTAATACAACGGGTTAAGGCATTATTTGAATGTGCTGGATATGATACTAGATTAGAGTTTGCAGAAATACAGCACCAAGTTGGAGGAACTAAAGATAGCTTATATACAGCTTTATCTCGATTAAGTGGTCAAGGTGTACTGCTAAAATCGCCTAGTAAAAGTGACCCACGTAAAAAAGTTTACAGGTTGTCGCCTAGTTATGTTATCCATACCCCCCCCCTCCCTATAGTTTCTCAAAGGTTGTCAGATATAATGGCTGAAACCCTTGCTATACAAGGTTTAGATATATCTGACAAAATGCCTGACAAAATGCCTGACATATCTGACAAGATACCTGACAATCAATCTAATTTAGATGTTTGTCATGTATCTGAAACCATTGACAATCAAGAATCCCAGCCATTATGTCTGACGGACAGTTATTTTCAGGAAGGGAGAGGGGTAAATGATTCTGTCAGACAAGTTGAAAATATTACACAAAGTGAAGATACTACTATCGGTGTAGAACCTGAATCTATAAAGGTAGGGGATAAAGTTTTTGTCCTGCATCCCCAAGCTAATGAGAATGGCGATACTGTTCATGAAATTGGGGACGGATGGGTGACAGTTGATTTTCTGACAAAACAATTCCCCATTGGTGAAGTCGTTAAAATGTAGGTATTTATAGCGATTTCTATCGAGCGATTCTTGAGGAGCGATTCCTTCGGAGTGCTTTGCGATTCTTGAGGAGCGCTTCGCTATCGCTATATTTCCCACTAGAATAAAAGAGCGATTCCTTCGGAGCGCTTCGCTATCGCTATATTTCCCACTAGAATAAAAAGCGATCGCTATATTTGATTTCCCACTAGAAAAAAGAGCGATCGCTGTGGAGTGTTTCGCTATCGCTATTTTTGGTATGAAACCGAAATGCGTGTAAAAACCTGCAAGATAGTCTAAAAACCATTGTCCTGTCTAGTTTTCATAATCTGCTACAGTAGTGTCAAAAAAGCCGTATTCGGTAACGAGAAATCAAGCATTTCAAGGTCATCTTGCAGGAAAAAACACATATCTCGGATCAATGCCACCTATCTTCTATTTTCTAACCATTGTTCCAAGTCAGTCATAGTAGAAAAATCCAAAAATGCCTCACCAAGTAATTCTAATTGTTCGATAGATAGTTGATGAATTTGCTCAATTAAAGCATCTGGAATTACATCAAATCTTTTGTTAATTTGTCGAATAATTAATCTTTTTTCACCGCGTTGTTCACCTTCTTGTCTACCTTGCTCAAGAGTTTTTTGTTCCCATTCTACATAAGCTGTGGATAAATTCATAACAATCTCCTGGTCTTCTTCAATTAAATTTGTTTGCTTAATAGTGATAATGCGCCAATTAGCAATCAACTCAGTAATTGATAATATTGATTTTGTCAAACCAGATTTACAAAAGAAGGGAACTCTTAACTGGGAACGGGCAACTTTCTAATAGGAAAAACTCATGTTTAAAAACATGAGATTGAAATAATGACACTGTTTTTTTTCGGGCTACGCATCTTAAAAAACATCTTTTTTTTGACTGAAGCTCTAAACTGGTGGAAATAAGTGTTTCTTATCTGTTCCCTTCTTTTGTAACGAGAAATCAAGCATTTCGAGGTCATCTTGCAGGAAAAAACACATATCTCGGATCAATCCACATATCTTCTATTTTCTAACCATTGTTCCAAGTCAGTTATAGTAGAAAAATCTAAAAATGCCTCACTTAGTAATTCCAATTGTTCAATAGATAATTGATGAATTTGCTCAATTAAAGCATCTGGAATTACATGAAATCTTTTGTTAATTTGTCGGATAATTAATCTTTTTTCACCTTGTTGTATTCCTTGTTGTTCACCTTCTTGTCTACCTTGCTCAAGAGTTTTTTGTTCCCATTCTACATAAGCTGTGGATAAATTCATGACAATCTCCTGGTCTTCTTCAATTAAATTTGTTTGCTTAATAGTGATAATAAACTTTGTGATGTGTTGAATTGTCAAGTTAAAGATTTAATTCTCAAAGAATAGTTATTGCTTTACGCGCAGGTAGTAAGGTAAAATTTTAGTTTTCATACCGTCACCATCCATTCTAACTAACGCCTCTAATGGCTGTAAAGAAGCAATCAGTGATTCAGAAAATCTAAACCGCTTTTTGACACTAGCAATTTCAGTCTCATCTACAGCAAGAACCAGCTTCAGTGAAGAATTAGCCAAAACTTCTCCTGAAATGTGGGCATCTCTTTGACTAGCAACAATTGCACATAGTCCAAATTTACGGGCTTCTGCTGATATTCTGGCAAGTGTATCTGATGATTTAACTTCTTTGCATTCATCCAAGATGACGTAACAACGAGGTGTTTTATCTTTAATTTCACCCTGCAATTTATGAGAATCCAATAATTGTTTTAACAGTGTTTCTGCTGCGATCGCTGATAATCCAGGGACTTTAGCCAATGCTGATAAGTCAAATCTAACCAGTGGAAAGTTTAACGACGGTTGTGGCTTGCTAAATATGCCATACTTAAATGTAGCAGCCATTTTCAATAATAATTTTTCTGAATCTTTACAGCCATCCTCTACACGGCTTTCTAATTCAGCTTCTAAATCAGCAAAGGTAGGAGGTTGATTAGTCCATGTTGATTGTTGTTTCTGAAATATTCCTCTATTTTCATAGCAAGTTATAAAGGCATTTAATATCAACCCCTGCTGATTGTCACCAAGCCTTAATGATTTTCTCAGGACTGATGAAACTGCGATCGCTTGCAGGTCGGAACCACCACCTCTAGGATCTAAGTCTAAAACCAGTGGATTTAAACCGTGTGGAGCTTGAGCATCTAATCTATAGCAAACTTCATTAGGTAATCCTAAATCTCCATGCAAGTCTATTAAAATAACTTTAATTTCTGGGAACAATGACGGTAATTCATAAGCCATTGATTTTAAGGTTTGGGTTTTACCACTTCCAGAAGTCCCTAACACCACTGCATGACCATTTCTTAAAGTAGCCGGATTCCAGTAGCATTTATCACCTAAGAATATTCCAGAGTGCGATCGCTCTATTTGATTTAGTTTATTTTGGGGTTTAAGTGTCGCTTGTGGTAATGGCTTCATTATTGAATGTTATATTTGTTTTACTTTGTTTTAAGAAATAAGTCTTTAGAATGACATCATTAATTACTGGAAATAATTGATCTGACTTCTAAGCTACCTGATGCAAATTCATCTCCTAAAAATTTAATCACGGTATTCAGAGGTGCAGCATCTAATTTAATTGTACTTGGTGAAGCAGTAATAAATTTGAATTGAAAAGGATCTGGTGTTAATACAGTAGTATCAAAATCATCTACCGACAATCCACCACTCACAAATACCATTGCTCCTGACCTGTTAAATTTGGAAATCACTTCTCCAATTACGTCATCTTCTAAAACGATAGTTTCAACGGTGGTAACAGCAGGTTTGCCCACATCAGCAGTAATTTGTTCAATGATAATTTGACTATCCGGGTCTGTTGCAGCCTTGTAAATTTTATTGGTATTAGGATCTAAGACTATAAATCCTGTACCATTGTCTTGAATAATAGTGAATTGTCCATCCATTCTTGATCTATTAACAGCACTGATACCTTTGATATTGGCAATAATTCTATGAGTTGCCCCTGACTTATTATAAATTCCCTCTACTCCTGATGTTGAGCCAATTAGCCTGTTAAATTGGGTTAAAACTCCACCTTCATTGTTGATACTAAATACTGATAATGCGATCGCTATCAAAGCAACAAGTACAATATATTCAGTATTACTGCCTGTTGTTAACCGGAAATTACGATTGCCAGGACAAACACATCGAACAGGATTTGGCCAGAACATCTCCACACCACCGCGAGTAAAACAATCTGCAAACCATCCGAATGTGTACCCAATAGTTAAAGCTGATGCGATTGGTACTAATTTAGGAATAAATATTGCTGTTCCATAGGAGGCGATCGCTATAACAGCCGATGCAACTATAGAATGAGTCATGCTGCGGTGCGGCATTGTTTCCTGAAAATACCCACTTATCCAAGGAAATAGGCGGCCAGCCGGTGAGGTGGAAACATCAACATCTGGTAATAAACCACCAATTGCCCCAACAACAATCAAAACCGGGTTCGCAGTTTGCAGTAATAAACTAGCCGCAGTCCCACTAATTAATAGGTGAGATATTCCCAACATTATCTAATTCTCCTTTCCTCTTGAGGCAAACTGTAAAGCAGTCGGGAAAGTCCTAAGAATATGGCCGCAGCGATGCCACCAAATATATATAATGCCTGATCATTCGTGCCAAGTCCGATGAACCGCATGATTACAAAGATTACCCCCACTACTAAAATTAATGGTGTGATGTCAAAGTAACGCCGATGGTCTGCACCTTCAATATCTAAACCTAAATATTCCTCTTCAATTGCCCTGATTGCTAACATGGGATTTCCCCCGGCGCGTTCTTGCAGTTTGGATAAGTCCGCTGCTGATAAATCAATCATTCTTTCAATTGCTGCACGTTTCATAATTTGCCTAACAGCCTTCTCTGGTAATGGTTTTAATTCAATTCTGGGAATGTTAATAAAGATATCGGAACGCGGTGGATCTGTGGCTAAAACCAACATCGGCACACCCTGACGGCGTAACTGTTTGAGCCAAATTCTAAATTTCATATCACAGTTTTGAGCATCATCGAGAATCACAAACGCTGTATTTTTTTTCAAGAAATCAGCGATCGCTCTTTTGAGTTTATCCACAGTTAGATTTTTCCCATCTAAATCCTCAGTTGCCAGATCAAACTGTTGAGCAATTTGCAACAGCATTTGTTTGGTCGTTGTCGGTTCAACAAAGGCCACTAAAAATCCGTCATCACTTAATCTCTCAACTACTGCGTTTCCTAATACAGATTTACCGCTACCTTCTTCACCGACAATTAAAATTGCCCCATTGGCGAGTAATGATGCGGTGGTGCGGTTTAGTTCGGCTTGTCTATAAATGGTAAATTCTTCCACTGCTTCCGGTTCATCTTCATAATCTTTATTTTTAGGGGATGACTTAGGTAGCTGTGGAAAAAGTGAGAATAGTGTAATAGCTAAACTAATGGGATTAAACGAAGTTATTGCTAATAACAAACCGCTTAAAAACAATTTCAACCAATTAGTTTGAGGTCGTCCTGTTTTTTCTTGAGTTTGTTCATCATTATATTGATCAGATTCTGGGAATCGTACGCAGCATCGTCCGTGTTGCTGCGTTGCTGCGTAAAATTTTGGTTGATTACCTCCAATCTAGCTTTGAGTTCGGGTGGTAACAGATCAGGATTTTCATAAAAATGGGTTGTCATTGCTTTTTTAGCAACGTGCATATTAAACGCGGCTTTTGCGCTTGATTGCATCATGCCTTCCGTTTCATTATCAGGAATAAATTCACTATTTATTGATGTTACTTTTAATTCTTCTGGGCTTTCCGTAATCTCAAATGTTTCGGCTTTGATAATATTAGAAGTTGTACTTTCTTGTTCTTCTGATTGTACAAATCTTGATTCTCTCCATTCTTTAATGATGGGACAAATTGTACTGAAACTGCCACCGCCTAACTTTTCTCTGACAACATCTCTGTTTATTTTTTCATTATTTTTATATAGGTTTTCACAAATTTCAAAAACCTTTGCTCTTAATTCTTCACCCTGATTTATGGTAGTCATAGATTTTAATTAATGAAGGTATTAAAAAGTATGTACTCTTACATTTTAAAACATTAATTTATATATTGGCAATTGTATCGAGAATTTAGCAAAAAAATGACTTGCTACAAGTTGTACAGTCCAGTTAAAAATAAGAGTATGAAGATTTTATACTAAGGGTTAGGCGGCTGTAATTTTATCTAAATAGCCGGATTTTTTAGAATTATTGTTTAATAACATATCCATATTATTTATAAGATATAAGCAATTTAGTTAACATACAACTTGATTAATATACGCTTCTAAGTCTCCACGCCTAACTCGCCACGATTTACCAATTTTCTTTCCTGCTAATTCCAGGGATGCAATTCCAAGGCGATTCCTAGGTCGCGCAACGCTTACGCCTATTTAAGCATTTCCCTTGGGAATCCCGTCAACTGGTAACATTCATCAATAGTTAGAACTAGCTGATCACTGTCCTTTAATTGTTGACCCATCAGCAACAGTTTTACCATTGCCGACAATTTACTAATATCGCTATATAGTATATACTTGATGCAGTAATTAATTCAGTAATGCAGTATGGCAGTAAGCAAATCAGTAATTGCATTTATCAATCAGAAAGGGGGCTGCTCAAAGTCCACCTCAGCCGTGCATTTAGCCTATTGGTTATCGCGCAAGGGTCATAAAGTCAGATTGTTAGATGCCGACGCACAGCGCAGTAGTTCAGTGTGGTTGAAGTCTATGGAATCGGAAATTGCCACAACGGTATTAAACGTACCCGATGAACTTTTGGAACAAATCCCAGAGTTAGCAGCCGAATGTGACTATTTAATTGTGGATGGACCAGCAGGATTATCAGAAGCAAGTCGGGCAATATTATTTAGGACTGATTTAGCCGTTATTCCCTGTCAACCCACTGGTTTAGATTTACAATCTGCCAGTGATGCAGTGCGCTTAATCAAACAAGCTCAATCTGTACGCGGGGGTTCACCATCAGCAGCAGTTTTTATTAGTCGTGCTGTTAAGGGAACTAAGTTAAAAGATGAGGCGATCGCCCTGCTATCAAAAATCCAGGAAGTATCGGTGTTAAAAACGGTGATTCACCAAAAACAAGCAATAGCAGATACCTTTGGACAAGGTACAACTATTTGGGGATTGTCCGGTCGTCCAGCGGCGGAATCACAACGGGAGTATGAAAAATTGTTTAAAGAAATTGTAGGGATGCT
Organism: Dolichospermum sp. ST_sed8; assembly: GCA_028658405.1. Taxonomy (GTDB): domain Bacteria; phylum Cyanobacteriota; class Cyanobacteriia; order Cyanobacteriales; family Nostocaceae; genus Dolichospermum. The sequence continues at coordinate 32,823 of JAKOGY010000015.1, forward strand.
GAAGTGAGTACCAAGAAACCTCGAAAGTCCCTAGATGATGCCCTGGCAAATGAGTTTGTCTTTGGCAGTACACCACCGGAAATAGAACAGCCCCAGGTTGATAATGTGGCAGAAACCATATCAGCGCCGACAATCGAAAATGATTCCTCAGTCGTCACACAAGCTATCAAAACTATCACCCCATCCCCACAATCTAAATCATCAATTATGTCTCAACTTCAACAAGTTCCCCCCAAAGAAGCAACAGTGCGTTTAACCGTTGATTTAACTGAATCAATGCACCGCAAATTATCTATGTGGGCTGCGAAAACAGGTCGCAAAAAGTCTGAACTTGTCCGTTTCTTACTTGATCAAGCACTTCAAGAAGTTAATGAGTAATACAGTAAGTAATGCAGTAAGTAATGCAGTAAGGAAGTATCTGGTTCTGACTTTGTTGGCAAATCCTCAATGAATTATGACTGTAGCACTCACGTCACACGATTTTCACTAGAGGAAAGTAAAATATTAATATGTAGCGTGTGCATTTCATTTATTATGGGATACCCCAAACACTGGAAAAAACTAGCCAAAGCCATCAAGGAAAAAGCTAATTGGTGTTGTCAGAAGTGTAATCGCCTTTTACCTCCAGATCAACCAAAGGAATCCCGTACATATCTACAAGTTCACCACTGGAATCGTGATCCATCTGACAATAGACCCGAAAATCTAGTAGCTTTATGTCCAAAATGTCACCTTAGTTATCATCGTGGTGGTAAGGGTAATATTTCTGTGGGGCAGTTGTCGTTGTTTGATATTTCCCAATTTTAGCCATGAAAGGTACTGACAATAAATTACCAATTTCGGTGCAAGATTGTTAGTTGTACATTTGAGGTACTATGAATGTTTAAATTATCAGATATACCTACATTACCCGAAATTATTGATGATTTGCCAAATATCTGCGGTTGGGAACAGGAAGTGTTGACTGTAGTTAACCACAATGAGCCTATTTTTTTACCGATTACTAATCTGAAATTAGCAGATATTAATGCAGTATTTGCTATCGCTCTGCATATGCACCAACCCACTATCCCAGCCGGAAATAATGGTTCATTAATCAGCAATTTGCAATATATGTTTACACATCAGCAAGAAGGAGATAACCACAATGCTGCCCCTTTTGCTAATTGTTATAGTCGCATGGGAGATTTTATTCCTGAATTAGTTGCACAAGGTTGTAATCCCCGTGTGATGTTGGATTATTCTGGTAATCTTTTATGGGGACTGCAACAAATGGGCAGAAGTGATATTCTAGATAATCTTAAACGCATCACTTGCAATCCTACCTACCAGCCCTATGTAGAATGGTTAGGGACTATGTGGAGTCATGCTGTCATCCCTTCCACACCCATAGCAGATATTAAACTCCATATTATCGCTTGGCAACATTATTTTGCCGCAATTTTTGGCTGGGAAGCATTAGCAAGAGTCAAAGGATTTTCCCCTCCAGAAATGCACTTACCAAACCATCCAGATACCTTATTTGCATTTATCAAAGCTTTAAAAGACTGTGGTTATCGTTGGTTATTAGTGCAAGAACATACTGTAGAAACAATTCATGGTCAGTCTTTAAATTATAAACATTTACCACATCGGTTAATAGCTCGCAATTCCCAAGGGGAAGAAATTAGTATTACTGCATTGATAAAAACCCAAGGTTCAGACACTAAATTAGTCGCCCAAATGCAGCCATACTATGAAGCCAAAACTTTATCTAAACAAAAATTAGGTGATGTTGTCGTCCCTCCCATAGTTAGTCAAATAGGTGATGGTGAAAATGGTGGTGTGATGATGAATGAATTTCCCGGCGGTTTTAAACAAGCTTGGGGGGATATGGTGCAAAATGGAGGAGGTAAAACTGGTGTTGTTGGTGTTTGCGGTACAGAATATTTAGAATTATTAGCAGCAGCAGGTTGTCAACCCGAAGACTTTCCTACTTGTCAAGCAAGTGGACAACATCAAATTTGGGCGCAAATTGCCGAAGATAATTATCAACCAGATGCTGTAGAAAATGCGATTCAACAACTGAAAAAAAATCACCCCAATTTTCATATTGATGGCACATCATGGACTAATCATATTAGTTGGGTGCAAGGATACGAAAATGTTTTATCTCCCATGTACAAATTTAGCAATTTATTTCATGAGAAATTTGACGATTTATTATCAGATCAATCCAGTGTAAATCTGACTCAAGACAGTCAATATCGCCAACTGCTATTACATAATCTCTTATTACAAACTAGCTGTTTTCGTTATTGGGGGCAAGGTACTTGGACAGACTACGCTCAGAAAATTTACCGACTTGGAGAGAAATTACTTTAATTAGGTAGTAAACCGAGATCCTTGTAAAAACCTGCTGTCCGGGTCTGGAAACTGTTGCTATGTCTAGGTTTCAGCCAAGCGCGTACTATTCTCCCGTTTTGGCAGGGTGGTAACTGAAAACCTTTATTGGTAATACTTTCAGGCTATCTTGCCCCTGGTGACAGTAACGCTAGAATCAGTGGATTTATGGGAAAACCACTGCTAAATTTTCTTGGGGGAAAAAATCAGGCTGGGGAAAACTGGGATTGCGAACACCGTGCAGAATTTTCTTGAAGGAAATTTTTATAGAGCGATAACAAAGCGATCGCATTAGCATTAGCTATCTTGGTGTTTCTATTCTCTTGTGGGTAGTAAATAATTAAATTGCAGCAGGCGATCGCTTATTATGACAAAGTTTCTATCTTCTTGCGGGTAATAAATAATTAGATTACAGCAGGCGATCGCTAGTTTTAACGTCCCTGAATCCGACTTATATTTTGTAAAACTTTTAGATAATTTTCCATATCCCCTTGTTGTAAAAAAAAGTTTGCAGCTAAGGTGTAATCATCTATTGCTCCTTGCTTATCTCCTAATTCATAACGGGCATTTCCACTGTTATAATAGAGTTCTGCCTGTGAAGATGGTTTCCCTTGTTTTAATTTCTGAAAATTTAATTGATAGCTTTGCTCATCTTTAAGTCCTTTATTAATATCACTATTGTTTGCATAGGCAGAACCAACTTGAATCTGTAACAAAACCACAGCAAGAACAAAATATTTAAGCATTATCTATTACCCAAAAGATTTTTTATAACTAGAATAGCAGACATAATGATACATTGCGATTCGTAGTAATAGATGTTTATTTAGGTAGATACAAGGGTAATACCAGTACACACTACAAAAGTTTCATGTAATAAGCTGAATAACTTCCCCCAACTGCTATTTTATTCATCCCCGCAAAATCTCTTCAGATTAACATCGCGCAAAACTTCCGGGTAATGTTCCCGTAAATATAGAGTTATAGAGCGATCGCCTTGCCACCCACAGAAATTACCCATCAAGTCCAAATAAATTTTAAAGAGGGGAAATTTTTATAGAGTTATAGGGCGAGAGCGAAGCAGCGATAGCGATCGCAAACCGCAACCGAGCGATCGCCCAATCCCCCCACAGAAATTACCCCATCAACACCAAATAAATTTTAGAGAGGGAAAAGGGCAAACTACAATATTACTTATGAGAATATAACTAACTAGAAGCCCACTTCGGATAAGTAAATGAATGAATCCCCGGAAATTGGTGAAATAACTGTTGTCAATTCCCTAGCTTTGACTGCACCCACCCCTCTAACTGAACACCCCGCTGCTGTCTATCTTGCTGCTTTATCCCCCGGTTCTCGTTCCGCGATGAGGCAATCTTTGAATGCGATCGCCAAAATCCTTACCAGTAATCAATGTGATGCGCTCACATTAAATTGGGCTGAACTGCGTTATAAACATACAGCTTTATTACGGTGTATAATAATGGAAAGATATGCACCAGCCACAGCTAATAAAATGCTGAGTGCGTTAAGGAGAGTCTTGAAAGAATCATTACGACTTGAATTAATGGACGCTAGAGATTTTGCTAGGGCTGTAGACATCCCGAATATTAAGCTGTCTAAGGAACTCAAGGGGCGCTTTTTATCTGAAGCTGAAATTAATGCCCTGATGCAAACTTGTTTTGATGACCCTACCCCGATTGGTTACAGGGATGCGGCCTTGATAGCAATTTTGCGGGGTGCGGGGTTACGCCGGGGGGAATCGGTAAATTTAATGTTGAGTGATTTGCACTCTGGGAGCGTTAAAGTCCGCAGTGGTAAGGGTGGCAAAGATAGAACTGTTTATTTACCAGATGGGGTATTGCCAATTATTGAAGATTGGTTAGAAATTAGAGGGCGGGAATCTGGGGCTTTAATCTGCCACATTAATAAATCCGGGGCGGTGACTTTACGACAACTGACACCCCAAGCGGTATTATTTATTTTAGAAAAACGGGGTACAGAAGCTGGTGTTACTAACTTTTCTGCCCATGATTTTCGCAGGACTTTTATCTCTGAGTTGTTGGATTCTACTGATATTGTTACCGTCCAGAAATTAGCCGGTCATGCCTCACCGGAGTTAACATCAAGATATGACCGACGGGGTGAGGAAGTTAAACAACGGGCTGTACAGGCAATTACTGTTCCCAAACGTCGTTAACAGCTTAATCTCTACACAATAACAAAGTTTGTTATTTTCTGTTATTTCCAATATAATGATCTGTAGAAGCCTTTTTAGCAATCTTAAATGAACGTTTCTCTCACCACCGAACTAGAAAAGTGGGTACATTCTAAAGTAGAAAGCGGTATGTATACTTCCGCCAGTGAAGTAATTCGGGAAGGACTGCGGCTACTCAAAGAACATGATGCCCTGAAAGGAATACGTCTTGCTGAGTTACGACAAGAAATTCAACAAGGTATTGATAGCGGAGAATCTACACCCTTAAACATGAGTGAAATCATTGCCAAAGCCAAACAACAGCGGCAGGAGAAACAGTCTAAATAATGGCAATTATTCTGAAAAAACCCCTTGCTGAAATTGATTTATTAGCTACTTGGGATTTCATTGCTAATGAAAGCCTTGAAAAAGCAGATGGTTTCCTACAAAAGATAGAAAATAAACTCAAAATCCTCGCAGAAAATCCTGGTATGGGCAGAAAACGGGATGAATTAGTGCCAGGTTTACGGAGTTTTCTAGTAGGAAGTTATCTGATTTTTTACTACCCCCTCAACCAAGGAATTGAAGTTATCCGTGTTTTGCATGGAGCAAGAGATATCCCCAGCTTTTTTGAGGATTCTTTAGAAAATGAATAAATAATTACCTTTAAAATTATTTACTACTGCTTAACCGGATAATACAGCCCATCACTAACCTGAAATTTCCACCCCAAGCTCATGGGATCTCGATTCCTGGACCAACTGATAAATTCTTTCTCACTCTTGGTTTCCCGTTCTGTAGTTAAACTTTGCTGTGTTACCCCCAATCGTTGCGCTAAGTTCTCAGGAGCAAAAAATTTTATCTCTACTGGTTGCTGTTGATATTGATACCCGGAATACCTTTGTCTGGAGTTACCACCACTGTATTTACCAGAAACTATTGCTCTCTCAATCTTTTCCAACTGTTTACTAAGTGCTTCTATTTTAGAGTCCACCTGTTGATCTTGTTGGCAAAGGTGTGTTTCCAGTTCCCCCAGCTTCTCCTCCACCTGCTGTAATTCGTCAGTTACTTCTAGTTTTACACTGCTATCGAACTGGGCTATCAATTCCTGTAATCCTTGCAATAACGCCGTTGTATGACCATCGCGGTGGATTTTGGCTAAGTGGCGGACTACAGGAATGAGTGGAGTCGGCACGCGAATCATCTCGCTGGGTGGGGTCTTGTTAGCAGTCATGATATCTGTAGTTGATATCGAATATTGTAAACTAAAAATTTCCCTCAAGAATTTTAGATAGTTGTTTATTGCTCAAAAAGCACTACCCAACTGCATAAATGACATTTAGCTTGCTTATGTATTATTATGTAAAATTATAATAGAATCTTGTTTAAGTGTTCTAATA
>JAKOGY010000160.1 GCA_028658405.1 Dolichospermum sp. ST_sed8
GTACAGAGTTGAGAAATTTGAATCGGTAATTGTCCCGTTGAAAGTACACCACAAAAGTACCCCGAATTTCTTAACTCCAAGACGGTAATGAAAAAAGATTCAATGCCTTTATTACCGCCCGTGTCGTTTCCCTCTCAGGGAGCCAAGCCGCTGAGTTTCCCACTTACCGCGTATTCTTATGATTGATTGTCTCAATGCAGCTCGTTACTTTATTGCGAGAGCCTACGAAGACAGCATGGAAGCAGAAATGACTAATATGAAAGTTCAGAAGCTTCTGTATTATTCACAAAGCTTACATTTGGCGATGTACGATGAACCGTTATTTGCAGAAGAAATTCAAGCATGGCGATACGGTCCTGTGTGTCCTCCTGCTTATAGATTTTACAGCGAATTTGAAGCTAATCAATTACCTGTTCCTAGTCAAGAATTATTGTTACAAATTCCTGATGATAAGAAAAAACTTCTTGAAGAAGTGTGGGAAAATTTTGGAGGTTATCACGCCTATTTACTCAGTGATATGACTCATTTGGAGTTTCCTTGGAAAAAAGCTCGCAAGGGTTTATTACCCCACGCAAGCTCTACTAAGCCAATTTTACTGGAGGATTTGAAAGTATTAGGTCATCAAAAATTAGACTTAATAGAACGTGATCATCCTGCTTATCAAGTTATAATGTCTGAACTTGTGAAGGACGCTTGTACTTCGGAATCATCAACTAGAATTCAGAAACCAGAAATGCGTGACTGGCTTAATTCCCTTCTCGATTGAAGAATATGAAAATGTTATAGAAATATTAGACTATTAATTTCGGCTATTTTACTTATTTATTAACAACTTCATTTAATGCTTCATGAATAACATCATCACTCACACCATGTCGTTTTAAACTAGCAATTAAAGCATTAACTGTATTATTTTCTAATTTTTCTAAATCTGCTCTCATTCCCTGTCCAATGTATGCTCGAATCAAAGGTTGATAACCAGAAAAACCAAGTATGGGTGCAAGTTGTTTCAATTCTTCTACTACATCTTCTGGTATTCCTAGAGTAACCGTAATCATAGGGCGATTTTTGTCTAAGCGTTGTTTTAATGTTTCAATCTTCATAATATTCTCGCTCCTTGCGTGTGGCTTTACGGGCTGAAATAATTCTGATTACATCATTTTCAAATTCAATATGGACTACAAATAAAAGATTCCAACGGGTATCTAAACCCAGGGGAAACGCATCTAAATTATCTTGACAAAATACAATTTTAATGTATTAACGAATAAATCTTATAGGTCGTTATTGAGATTCAATTGTTCTTATTGATAAGATGCGTTTCCCCTGTATCTAAACCAATGATGGCATCTCTGGCTTCATCATTGCGACTAGCATCTACTATTTTGATGAATGGATCAAAAAATGCCTCTGCTGCTTGTTGAAAGGTTATTCCATTGTGTTTACTGGGGTTATTTCGACTTTTTTCCTCGTTCCAGACGAAGGTAATACCATTTAAAATAAAGTAGACATCCATAAAATAAATGATAAATTAATGTATTTATATTGTCAATATGGTATGTTATATATTGATAACTTTTAGAAAATAAAATAAGCCTATGAGCAATTTAGAAAACGTCACAATTCATCAATTTAGAGGACTTCGAGATTTAGAACTAAAGGATATCGGACGGATTAACCTACTTGTTGGTATTAACAACTCAGGTAAAACCAGTGTTCTAGAAGCATTATCTGTTTACTGTCATCCATTAGATATTAAAGTATGGCTCAGTACAGCACGTCAACGAGAGCAGGATATTAGAGTATCTCGTACTCAGTCAATTGATGCACTAAGATGGTTATTTACACATAATTCTGTGTCTATTGTAGAACCTGATAAACCTATTATTTTTATTTCTAGTACAGGTTTATTTTCCGTAGAAAAGTTAATAGCAAGATATGAAGAAATGGAGGGAATATGGTTATCTGAAGAAAGAGATATAATAAATCCCATTGATAGAAACGAAGAAGAAATTGAAAATGAGCAGGAAATTGAAAATGAATATAGCCCAGGAGTTAGGAAAGGAATAGATTTAAAAATAGAGGTATTTACAAATGATCATCATTTAAGTTTAATTGATCAATCACCTAACTTTACTGAAAATTTTTTGCTATGGGAGGATGAACCTTTATATAGATTATCTGGAACTAGAGAGCCTAGCTTAAATACTTCTATAGTTACTCCATCATCTCATCGTTCAACAATTGGTCAGTTTCGATTACTTACAGAAGCTAGATTTCAAAATTTTAAATCTGATGTAGTGAAATTATTACAACAGATGGATAAAAATATTTCTGACATAGAAATTTTGTTATCCCCAGAGTCTATGAATTCTCGATTTAATATATATATTCAACATGAAAGACTGGGACTTGCACCAGTTAGCACTTTTGGTGATGGTATTCGTCGCTTATTACATATAGCTTTGAAACTTGCCAGCGTCAAGGGTGGTATTCTTTTAATTGATGAATTGGAATCAACAATTCATACAGAAGCCTTACAAAGTTCTTTTCAATGGCTTGTTAAATGGTGTACAGAAATGGATGTTCAATTATTTGCAACTACCCATAGTCTTGAAGCTGTTGATGCTTTATTAGAAGTTACTGAATCAGATTCAGATTTAGTGCTTTATCGCTTAGAACCAAAGGAAGAAAAAACAAAAGTAGTTAGACATGATGGACATAGATTAAGACGTTTAAGAGAAGAATTAGGTCAGGAGGTTCGTTGGTGAATCGGCAATATGTTTTAATTGGTGTTGAGGGGAATCATGATCAGGCTTTTATATCTAAGATTTTGTGTAAATTATTAGGCTTCTCTAAATTTGATGGGAAGATATCAGAACTAGATCCTTTTTGGCGGAAATTTATCCCTAATTACCCTAAAGGGGGAAATTTATATGTAAGACTTGATATGCCTGCAATTTTGTATACAGAAACTTTATCAGTCGCTTTATATGCAGGTGAAGGAAGTAATTTAATTACTAATTTGAATGATAAATTATCTGATATTGATTATTCTACTCTTTTAGCTTTTGCAATTATAGCTGATGCTGATGACGATACACCTAACAAAGTCGCAGAAAAATATCATCATGGTTTTCAAGAATATTTCCCTAATTTTCCTATTACAGTCAATGCAACTGGTAATGTCATAGCAGGTTCACCAAAATTAGGAATTTACATATTACCAGATAATTTTCAACAAGGAGTTTTAGATACTTTGATATGTGATTGTGGGGATTTAGTTTATCCTGAATATATGCAAAGAGCAAGAGAGTATGTAGATAAATTTTCTGAAGAAGAGAGGAAGAAAAAGCCTTTAAAATGGAAACCTTTTGATCAAGAAAAGGCGATAATTGCTACAGTCGTAAGTGTTCTAAAACCTGGTAAAACTAATCAAACAAGTATTAGTGATAACGGTTGGATTAGTTCTGAAACAGAATCTCAAATTCCAGCAATTCAAAATTTAACTAAGTTTTTCAGAAATTTGTTAAATTTAGAACCTTGAATAATACCCTATAATTCTATACCTTATCTCTCGCAGGTGGCACAAGACCAAGCTTATTTAACCCCGCATCAATATCTCTCAACAACTTAAAATCATCCTCCGGTAAAAGATAACTATTATTACTAACTAAACCCCCAACTGGCTGTTTTTCTAAAAATGCAAATGCTTGGCGAAATTGTTGCGGTTCTGCCTTAATTGGGGCATCAAAATGACAGGGAATAATCCATTTAAAATCCCAATTAGCAACTTTATCAGCCCAATTTATTGTTTCCTGCGGTGCGCGATTTAAAATCAAACTTTGTAAAATTGGCGCAACAAATACACGCCCATTTCCTTGCAAAATATCAAATGAATCTTGCCAATTTTCCCGCCATTGGAAAGGAAAAATCCCGAAATAGGCTTTTCTCGAACGTTCTGGTGCTTTTTCGGCATCACGCCATACTTGACTCCATGCAGGTACTTCTAATACGCTGGGACTGAAATATAAGGCGAATAATGTTACCCGTTGCCACCCTTTAAGGCGATTTGCTGGGCTATCTGTAACCATGTCAAAGGCTTTATTCTTAGCGTGGTAGAGTAAGGGATAGGGGTCAAGTTGGACAATTGCTGGTGGTTCTGCTGGTACTGAAACTATAGTATCTGTAATTAGGAGAGTGTGCGATCGCTTGTGGAAAAAAGCCACCTCTGCAAACTTACCCAAACCTAAATCAATGGGTCCTAGTATCGCATAATCAAAATCCTCAGCAAAAGGGGCTTCCTGGCTATTTCTAGGCAGTATCTGAGTGCGTTTAGCAGGTAAACCCAACCAACTTAAAGGCAGATTGATCGGAAAACTCCATTGTCCGGGTGCAACAAAAACCTGTGCATTGGTAAAACATCGCGCAAAGGGACCAACAAATACTTTATGTTCTATTCCCGATATCGTGGGCAAAATAATATACTTAACATCGCCATGTTTTGCCACCAACTCATTCAGCAATCGGACACATTCGACCGTTGGTGCGACAGGTGCATAAACCAGCAAACCGCCTTTTTCTAGCTTAACTACAGTCATGCGAATTGGCACAACTACATAGAAAATTCCCTGTAACTGATCAAAAGTCCAAATGGTATCTTTGACAACTTCTTTACGGATAGTCCGCCGTTGACCATAAGGGTAAATTGGCACAACAGGCCAAAAACCCCATACCAAATCTTGGGGATTAATTTGTTCTATGTCTTCACTTTCAACCACTTTGCGAACCTCCCCCAATTCCCAATACTCAGATTTTTGTTTGCTTTTCTAAATTTGGAGTTTAGCAAATTATGGGGATGATAAACATAAGATTTCTAACTTCTTACACAAGTTGGATATTTGAACATGAGTAATTTTTATATTCCAGCTTGAGTTAATACTTCACTCAAATCAGCAACTAAATCTAAAATTTCTGCCCATTCTGTTAAATAACCATAATCTAAACTTTCACTTTGTAACTTAATTATCCCCAAAACATCACGCCATTGTTTTTCTGATTTACTTCCCTTTCCCCAGCGCAGTTTTTGTAAAATGATATCTTCGGCTGAAGCTATCCAAAAAGCAGGTATTCCATCTAAATCAATTAATACTCTCCGATTCATTTGTGATGTACTATAAGGAGAATTATCCTTAATATATATATCAGCATTAGCAATAGTTTCTGTATGGGTAATATTCAACATATTTCCCAAACCTCGTTGCAAATCTTCTACCGCACCTGATGGACAATAATATCCAGATGCTTCTAAAGTTTTTACCAGTAAATCTATTTGATTTGGTTTAACTTCTATCACCAAATCTAAATCACGAGTAGAACGTGGTTCTCCATGAATAGAACTAGCAACACCTTGGTTAACATAGTAATCAATATTAATTGATTCAAAAAGTTGATGTAATTCACCTGCTAAAGAAATTGAATCTTGAATCCACATATTTTCATTAATACCTTTTGGTTGAAAATCATTAGTAAATTTTTCTCCTAATACAGCACGGGTAAATTTATTTCTAATTTCTTCTATTGTTAAATTACGATGTCTAAATTTAATTCCAGTCAGACATAGTTTTTTTACTCCCTTATCATGGGAAATAAACATTTCTAGGCGTTGTTTTAAAGTTAATTCTCTCAACCTATTAAACAAACAAATATCAGCTTCTATGGCTGTATCTGGGCTTTGGGGTTGATAATTAGACTTGGGAATTGTTGGGAAAGATAAGTTATATTTTTTCAGCATAGTTTAGATATTGTGGATGTAATAAAATTATTGAAAAGAATCAGAACCTTTACAAAACTAAACATATAGGAGTTATGAATTAACAAATAAGATTAAATATATATAAACGAGAAAACAACATTTATCGTAGGAGTTTAGCACTGCTCATTGGTATCAACTTAACGTAACACCGATGTCCAGCCTGGGAATGATAGCGTAGCGTGGCGTAAGCTATATTCCCAGTCTAATAGCCAAAATTATCTAAAGATGACTAAATATCCCGAAAATCTTTAGTCCACTTTAGTGGACTTGAGCTATTAGACAGGGAATTGATTCCCTGTCGGGTATGGAAGCCAACAGATAAGCTATTTTTAACTTAAGTTGACATACGCAAAATATCTGATTTCGTATGTAAGTCCTATTTTTTGTAACTTATATATAATACAAGTAATATTCTTAAAGGATATTTGCTAAAATAATTAAAAATGAGGAGATCAAAAAATGACATCAGGAAATTTAGCAATTGTTAGAAATGGAAAAATAGAATTACTAAATCCTCTATCTATCCCAGAAGGGACAAAAGTATTTATTATTCCTATTTTATCAGAAGAAAATAATCAAGAAGAAACAGAAGACTGGAATAATTTCTCTTTAAAGAACTTAAATCAGTGTTATGCAGAGAATGAACCAGAATATACATTAGAATAAATCAATAATGTAATTACTTCGTCTGAAAAATATTCTGCACCATTTTCTTCTCCACCTTATCAGCAGCAATATCCAACTCTACAACCTCACCATCACTCAAAAACCACCCCAAAGCCCCAATATTATCTTTCACTTGTTCCACACTTTTAGCACCAGGAATGGGAATTGTCCCTTTACTAATACACCAATTAATCGCCACTTGAGACATAGTTTTATTTCTATTATTTGCTATTTCCTGCAAACAGCCTAAAAGCGGTTTCATTCCTGGTAATAACTGCTTACATAAAAAACCCCGAATACCTTTAGGAAAACTACTATTTTCGGAAAACTTCCCGGTTAATAAACCCAAACCTAAAGGACTATAAGCAATTAATTTAATTCCCAAATCATCACAAACTTCTTTTAAACCTAATTCCGTGACTGGATAAGTAGATAAAAGTGAATATTGCACCTGCAAAGTTTTAATAGGTATGCCTCTTTCCTGAAATCTTTGATGTACCCATAAAAGCCTTTTTGTGCCGTAATTAGATAAACCTACACCTTTCACCAAACCTTGCTTATATAAATCTCCCAAACCATCTAATAAACCCACTTCTTGCCAAGGTGCATAATTAGCTGTAGACCAGTGCATTTGCACCAAATCAACATTTTTACCTAATCTTTTTGCAGAGGCATTACAAGCTGATATAATTGAATTTCTTGTCCATCTCCAAGGATAAGCAGCTAACTTAGTCGCAATGCAAATATTCTCTTTATCTATACCTTGATATTCTTGGGCAAATTTTCCTAAAAGTAACTCACTGCGTCCCTTTAATCTGCCAGTACCATAAGAATCACCAGTATCAAATAAAGTGATACCATTGCTAACACAGAGATTAAATACCTCTTGCAACTGGTTATCCATGCTTTCATTGTATCCCCAGAGCAGTTGGTTTCCCCAAGCCCAAGTTCCGCATCCCATTGTGGGTAGATTTAGTGATTGGTCAGTTTGCATATTTAGGAAGTTGCTTAAAGTTGTGTCAAAACTCATTATAAAAAGTAAATGCCCATTATTATTTGCCCTGGAATTCATGAACCAGCATTAACAGAAAGCTTTATCCAAGCGTGTTTAAATCAAATCGGTGAAAGCGGTAGCAATGAAAAGCAAGTAGATATACTAGTTTTTCCTGGGCAGGATTATTTAACTTTATCAGCATTTCATATTTTACATTTTTTGTGCGATTCCTTCGGAGCGCCTAGCTATCGCCTGAGTAATAAGCTAAAATCGCCTGTTATATTCATTTGCTTTAGTGCCGGTGTAATTGGAGGTATAGGTGCGGCCACAGCCTGGCAACTTTTGGGAGGTCATGTTCAAGCCTTTATTGCTATTGATGGTTGGGGAGTCCCTCTAGTGGGTAACTTTCCTATTCACCGTTTAAGTCATGATCATTTCACCCACTGGACTTCAGCTTACCTCGGCATGGGCGAAAATAACTTTTACGCCGAGCCAGCAGTTGACCATTTAGCAATGTGGCAGTCCCCCCAATCTGTCCAAGGGCAGTGGGTAAACCCCTCTTTTGGTTTCTCTCCCCCCAAAAATTACCTCAGTGCATCTGAATTTCTCAATCTCCTATTAGAACGCTATAAAGAGAAATAGTAATTATTTATCCCCCATTCCCAAGTATCTAATGTTTCCCACTGAACCTACTACCGTTAACAATGGTTTTGCCGCATTACTGAAAAACAGAGGTTTTATGCTTCTGTGGATTGGTCAACTGATTTCTCAATTGGCAGATAAGGTGTTCTTTGTCTTAATGATTGCCTTACTCAAACTATACTTGCCTGTTAATGCCGCAGGAGATAACGGACGCTTCTACTTGTATATGGCATTTACCGTGCCAGCAATGTTGTTTGGTTCTGCCGGTGGCGTGATAGTTGACCGTGTACCAAAAAAACTGATTATGGTCGGTTCAGATGTGGTGCGGGGGATATTCATGTTGTTAATTCCCTTCCTGCCACGAGAATTTGCAATTCTGTTATTCTTTACCTTTGCCATATCCACCGTTACCCAGTTTTTTGCCCCCGCAGAACAAGCTTCAATTCCGCTGTTGGTGAAAAGAGAGAGTCTAATGGCTGCCAATGCCTTATTTAGTAGCACAATGATGGCAGCATTAATTATTGGTAATGCAGTGGCTACTCCCATGTTGAATTGGTTTGACAGCTTTAATCAAGGCTTTGGTAAAGAATTGGTAGTGGGCGGCTTATACCTGCTTTCTGCCCTGATTATGATGCCAATTCATTTTCAAGAACACAAACAGATTGATAAAAACGCAGCCGCAATTAATCCCTGGGCTGAATTCTTGCTAGGACTGCGTTATCTTAAACAAAATCGGCTGGTGTGGAATGCCATGCTACAAATTGTCACTTTATACTGCGTATTTGCTGCCCTGATAGAATTAGCCATTGGCATGGCGGCAAGGTTACATTTAGCACCAGAAGAATTTAGCTCTTTTGTCGCTGCGGCTGGGGTGGGTATGGTGATAGGTGCTGCTATTTTAGGGAATTTTGGACATCGCTTACATGATAAGCCCTTACCCTTAATTGGGTTTTTGATTATGGCTTTTTCATTAGGTTTATTCATCTTTATTGATAACCAACCCCTAGCACTAGGACTCTGCATTTTCTTAGGTGTGGGTGCAGCTTTTGTTAACGTGCCAATGCAAACTTTAATTCAGCAACAAACACCACCAGAAATGCACGGTAAGGTATTTGGCTTTCAAAATCATGCCATTAACATCGCCCTCACTGCACCTTTATTAATTACAACAAAGCTAGTTAATGCCTTTGGTTTATCAGCAGTTTTGTTAGGAATGAGTATAGTTGTTGGGGCTATTGGTTTCTGGACTTGGCAAAATACTCGGCGGGTATTGCAAGATGTGATCTAAAAATTGTACAATCATAATTTCTTGCTGAATGCTAATAAATATAGCTTTCTTGTGCAATTGTGAGAATTCTTACACTAAAATAAAGTTTTAAATACAGAATCTAAGCGTTAATTTTAGCTATAATTCGAGGTTAACCGTGCGTTCGTCTTCTCAAATCAGTCCCCCAAAATCTGAAAATCACAACCAGTCTCCTGTCTCTAACTCCCCAGTTGTCGCACCCCGACGGGCATCTGGCGGTTTTGCACTCATAGATAGTCTCCTCCGTCACGGCGTTGAGCATATTTTTGGTTATCCCGGTGGCGCAATTCTGCCAATTTATGATGACCTCTATAAAATAGAGGCAGCGGGTGCAGTTAAACATATCTTAGTTAGACACGAACAAGGTGCGGCACACGCTGCTGACGGTTATGCTCGTGCTACTGGTAAAGTAGGAATATGCTTTGGTACTTCTGGTCCTGGAGCAACCAACTTAGTTACAGGTATTGCTACGGCTTATATGGATTCTATTCCCATGATTGTAGTCACGGGACAAGTACCTAGAGCTTCTATTGGTACAGATGCTTTCCAAGAAACAGATATTTACGGGATTACCTTACCCATTGTCAAGCATTCCTATGTAGTCCGTGATACTAAGGATATGGCGCGGATTGTAGCGGAAGCTTTTCATATTGCCAGCACGGGGAGACCGGGACCTGTTTTAATTGATGTTCCTAAAGATGTGGCACTAGAAGAATTTGATTATATACCTGTAGAACCTGGTTCGATTAAATTACCTGGCTATCGTCCTACAGTCAAGGGAAATCCTCGGCAAATTAATGCCGCCATTCAATTAATTCGTGAAAGTCGCCGCCCATTGTTGTATGTTGGGGGAGGAGCGATCGCCGCCAATGCCCACGAAGAAGTCAAGGAACTGGCAGAATTATTTAATATCCCCGTCACCACTACCTTAATGGGTATCGGTGCATTTGACGAACATCATCCCCTGTCTTTGGGAATGTTGGGAATGCACGGCACAGCTTACGCAAATTTTGCCGTTACAGATTGCGATTTATTAATTTGCGTTGGGGCGAGATTTGATGACCGAGTTACAGGTAAATTAGATGAATTTGCCTCTTTAGCTAAAGTCATTCACATTGATATTGACCCCGCAGAAGTCGGTAAAAACCGCGTTCCTGAAGTTCCCATTGTCGGTGATGTTAAAAACGTCTTAAAAGACTTATTACGCCGATGTCAAGACGCAAATACTAAAGCTACACCTAATCAAAATCAAGAATGGTTAAACTTGATTAATCGTTGGCGACAAGATTACCCTTTAATTGTCCCTCATCACGTTGACAGCATTTCTCCCCAAGAGGTAATTGTTGAAGTTGCCAACCAAGCCCCTCACGCATTTTATACTACAGATGTGGGTCAACATCAAATGTGGGCTGCCCAATTCCTCAAAAATGGACCAAGACGCTGGATTTCTAGTGCTGGTTTAGGAACAATGGGTTTTGGTGTCCCTGCGGCTATGGGTGCAAAAGTGGCTTTTCCTGACGAAGAAGTAATCTGTATCAGCGGTGATGCCAGTTTCCAAATGTGTTTACAGGAGTTAGGAACGTTAGCACAATATGGCATTAATGTCAAGACTTTGATCTTAAACAATGGTTGGCAGGGAATGGTGCGACAGTGGCAAGAAGCTTTCTATGGACAGCGTTATTCATCTTCCAACATGGAAGTAGGAATGCCGGATATTGAGCTTTTGGCACAGGCTTATGGTATCAAGGGAATGGTAATTACTAAGCGGGAAGAGTTGGCAGATAAAATTGCCGAAATGCTGGCACACAATGGACCCGTGATTGTGAATGTCCACGTTACCAGAGATGAAAATTGTTACCCAATGGTAGCTCCTGGTAAGAATAACTCGCAAATGGTTGGTTTACCTAAGCCGACACCAAGAACCACAGTTGAATCAATTACTTGTAGTAACTGTTGTACCCAAAACCAACCTAATCATAATTTCTGTTCTGACTGTGGAACTAAGTTGTAGTTAGATTTTGTAGGGGTAAAGCACGTGCTTTACCCTTGTGTGGAATTTAATCAATAGATGCCCAATTCAACGGATTTTAAAGGTTTTGTCGTATCTGCAATTTTTTTATTAATTTCTGACCCCATTGAATTATTATGACTAGGATTTATCTCTGGAGATGAGTTACTTTGTTCCTCATCAGTGGTAACTTCATGGATAATCAGGCGATCGCACGGAATCGTATCTGATATAATAGCGCTCGCCATCATCCCAGTGTGGATTTCCATTTGCGCTGTTGGAGGAACTTCAAATACTAGCCTTTGTCCAGGAAATACAACCCTTTCAAAGTACCAGTTAGGAATATTGGAGATACGAGCCACCTGGATTTTACTCGTAGCGTTGACGTAGCAGCAGAGAATCTTTCCCGAATGCTCTGGTGGTAGAGGATCTAATATCTGAGCCATAACTGCTGAGGAGCTTATTTGCTCCACAATTTTACATTACATCAGTAAAGCTAACACCCGATGATCCCCGGTTACTGTAACTGCGACTACCAACTGCAATTTTCTGCATTATTTCTATCTAAAGATATGTTTTTTTTATAAATATTCCCTGAAAAATCGGAGATCTAGGAATTATTTGTAAATAGTTCTTCCTCGTCCGTTTTATCATAACAGATTCTCAACCTGTTGTCAACCCCTGAATACTCTTTTTTGGGCTTTTGTCTGAATCAGGATATCCAGGATTTAAGGATTTACAGGATGGTTTGTTGGTTAACATCAGGATTTGAGGAGTTTATGAACTGACATTGTCTGAATCAGGATTTTCAGGATTTAAGGATTTACAGGATGGTTTTTGGTTAACATCAGGATTTAAGGAGTTTATGAACTGACATTGTCTGAATCAGGATTTTCAGGATTTAAGGATTTA
>JAKOGY010000161.1 GCA_028658405.1 Dolichospermum sp. ST_sed8
CGGTTGGGACATGGAATGAAAGTAAAATCACGAAAAACCTAGATTTGTAGGGGTTTAGCACTGCTAAACCCCTACCCGCTTAAATCAAATAACTAAGCCGTTTTGAGTATATATAAGCTTCTACTTAATTTCACCACTGACAACTGACAACTGACAACTGACAACTGACTAATGACCAATAACCATCAATGGTTGTTGATATAGTGGCACAGTAAAAGTTACCGTTGAACCCAGTTCTTCACCAAGACTATAGAAATGTACCTCACCACCCATTGCTTCTATCAGCTTTTGGGATATTGTTAGTCCTAAACCTGTACCACCATAGTGACGAGTCCGAGAACCATCAATCTGAGAGAATAATTGAAATAGTTTATCTTGCTTATCTAAGGAAACACCAATACCTGTGTCAGCAACGCGAACTTTGACTATTCCAGGGTGTTTTTTCAGCATTAAATCAGCACTAATAGTGATGCCACCTTCATGGGTAAATTTAATGGCATTACCGACCAAATTTAGCATTACTTGTAATAATCTCTGATAATTGCCCTGAACAATAATTTCATCAGAGATTGCCGGCATTTCCATTTGAAAACTCAGATTTTTCATCTCAGCTTGGCGACGGGTAAAGCCTTCAACAGCATCAAATAATTCTTTGAGGTTGACTGGTGAACAATCTAACTCCATTTTCCCAGCTTCAATTTTGGCAATATCCAAAATATCATTGAGGATATTTAATAGATGTAAAGATAATTGATGAGCTTCTGAAATAAACTCGTGTTGTTCTTCAGCGTCATCTGTAATTCCTTCTAAAATTAGCTTTAAAAAGCCAATCATGCCATTAAGGGGAGTGCGAATTTCGTGGGAGACGTTAGCCAGAAATTCAGTTTTTAAGCGAGAAACTTCTTCAGCTTTTTGTCGAGATTCTTCTATTTCTTTATATAAAGTAGCATGAGCGATCGCTGTTCCTAACTGATCTGCTACTTCCTTAGCTAATTCTAATTCTGCTTGAGTTAATGAATGACATGGATTAACAAAACTAAGAGCAACTAAACTATTAACTTGATCTTTATAACCAGTAGCAACAACCAGAACTTTGAACCGGGAAGATTGCTGATTAGATGAAACTGTCATGACGACAGGTTCTAAAGTAGCTAATGCCTCAGCAAAACTTGACTCAGAAGATATATCTATTTCTGAGCCAAGGATAGAAATTTGTGCTGGCCGACAATACTCAGCAATTACCCGAACCTTGTTACTAGACGGTTGATAAGGACAGATAATACAGCGTTCTAGGTTGAGTTTTTTCCCCAAACTATCAACTGTTTGCTGCCAAATAATGTCTAAGTCTAGGGTTCGGCGAATATTTCTGGTGATTCTGTTTAATAACTTTTGGTGTCGCTGCAATCGCAAAGCTAACTCAAGTGCTGTCGGCGGTTTTAGTACCTGATTAGCTTCTTGAGGATTAATTTTTGATGGTAACAGCCTACCTATTACCAAAACTGTAGTTGTCGCTTGACCAAATCGCGGCAGAATCGGCGTAATTGTCAATTCCAACTCTAATAACTCAATATTGGGGCATTTAAACCAACATTTCACCCTTTCTGGCACAGAACTGCTCAAAATCCGGTGTAAATGTTCTAGATAAACAACCTTATCTACAGGAGCAAAGTTATCATTTTCATTGAGGACATCAACTATGTCATCAGGATCACAGCCTAGGTATTCGCTGTGCTGCCAATAAAAAGTCAGATAGCGTCCAGAACTATCTTGTGTATATACTAACTCCGCTCCCAGAGTTGCTGATGAACTATCCCTCATGAGAGTAAGAAATTCCAGATTTTGAGGAATTAAATGCGGAAATTGGGTATTGGCAGTAATAGTCATTAATCGAGTTGGATAAACAAAGGGCTTTCCACCGTGCTTATACTCAAGCTACTTGAATTTTCGCATAAATTTTTACAGCTTTTACATTTTCCAATTGCGGATTTTTGACTTTGCTGGCATTCAAGGCATTAAATTTTACATTTCTTATCATTAGCACGATATTAATCATTCCATTCACCACGAGGTGGAACAGGTGTACGGAGAGGGGGACGTGTTAACTCATCATCTCTGTTGAAATCACCACGCAACCATTGACGGATAGCCACCTCAATCACTTTACTAGGGTCATTAGTGAGATGTTGAATTTGCTCGATTAATTCGGAATCTAGATTAAGCGCGATTTCTGTTTTATCAGCGCGTTTATTATCTACACCGTTAGGATCTTCCTGCATATTCATGGTTTTAAATACTCTGAGATTGTTTAAATGAAACCGTTGTCAAACTGTTATTTATAATTCAGTCTATTTAATTTTAAGCTGCTGAGTCATCAATACTAGGAGCTATAAATAGATTTCATATAATAGCGTAACTTGCCATACAGGAGTCACCGAGGTAGGGGCGCAGGGCCTGCGCCCAGTCAGGAGAAAGAAGAAAATTCTTTTTCTGTTCCTGTTCCGTGCCTCTTACCTTTTCCCTTTTGCCTTATTACCTCAGAAAGCATTAAAATACATGAAGTAAATAGCTTTCACTTTGGTTTGCTTTAAGCAAAGATTAGTATATGACTGACGTTCCCGCATCTCGCATTCGCAATTTTTGTATTATTGCTCACATTGATCACGGGAAATCTACTCTCGCTGATCGTTTACTACAGGCTACTGGAACTGTAGAAAATAGACAGATGAAAGAGCAGTTTCTGGATAACATGGATTTGGAACGGGAGCGCGGCATTACCATTAAGCTGCAAGCTGCCCGAATGAATTATACTGCGAAAGATGGTCAGCAGTATGTTCTCAATTTAATTGATACTCCTGGACACGTGGATTTTTCTTATGAAGTCTCACGTTCTCTTGTTGCTTGTGAAGGGGCATTATTGGTTGTAGATGCGTCCCAAGGTGTAGAAGCGCAAACATTAGCAAATGTCTATTTAGCCCTAGAGAGTAATCTAGAAATTATCCCTGTTTTAAATAAAATTGATTTGCCTGGGGCAGAACCAGAGCGGGTAATTGGCGAAATTGAAGAAATTATTGGTTTAGATTGCAGTCGGGCAATTTTGGCTTCAGCTAAAGAGGGAATTGGCATTGCTGAAATTTTAGAAACAATTGTCGAACGAGTTCCACCACCTGCTGATACTGTAAATGAGAAGCTTAGGGCGTTAATTTTTGATAGTTACTATGATAGTTACCGAGGTGTAATTGTTTATTTCCGGGTGATGGATGGCACTGTTAAAAAAGGCGATCGCATTTACTTGATGGCATCCGGTAAAGAATATGTCATTGAAGAATTAGGCGTACTCTCTCCTAGTCAAAAGCAAGTTGAAGAACTTCATGCTGGAGAAGTAGGTTATTTGGGAGCATCAATTAGGGCTGTGGCTGATGCCCGGGTAGGTGATACCCTTACACTGTGTAAAAACAAAGCTACCGAAGCCTTACCTGGCTACGCAGAAGCAAATCCCATGGTATTTTGTGGGATGTTCCCCATAGATGCAGATCAGTTTGAAGACTTGCGGGAAGCTTTAGAAAAACTGGAACTTAATGATGCCGCATTACATTATGAACCAGAAACCTCTAGTGCTATGGGTTTTGGTTTCCGTTGCGGGTTTTTGGGGTTACTGCACATGGAAATTGTTCAGGAACGCTTGGAGCGCGAGTATAACCTAGATCTAATCATTACCGCACCATCCGTAGTTTACAAAGTTGTCACCAACAAGGGTGAAGAACTATACATTGATAATCCTAGCCGCTTACCTGAACCGAATGAGCGCGAGAGAATCGAAGAACCCTATGTCAAAGTCGAAATGATTACTCCAGAAACCTACGTCGGTTCTTTAATGGAGTTGTCACAAAATCGCCGGGGAGTCTTCAAAGATATGAAATATCTCACCCAAGGACGGACTACACTAACTTATGAGTTACCTTTGGCTGAAGTTGTCACCGACTTTTTTGATCAAATGAAATCTCGTTCTCGCGGTTACGCCAGTATGGAATATCATCTGATTGGCTACCGAGAAAATCCTTTGGTGAAATTGGATATTCTGATTAACGGTGATCCAGTGGATTCCCTAGCCATGATTGTCCATAGGGATAAGGCTTACAATGTCGGTAGAGCTATGGCGGAAAAACTCAAAGAACTAATTCCCCGTCATCAATTTAAAGTCCCCATTCAAGCTTCTATTGGTTCAAAAGTTATTGCCAGTGAAAGTATATCAGCGATGCGGAAAGATGTCCTAGCTAAATGCTACGGGGGCGACATCAGCCGGAAGAAGAAACTGTTGAAAAAGCAAGCTAAAGGTAAAAAACGGATGAAGTCTATAGGTACGGTGGATGTACCTCAGGAGGCTTTTATGGCTGTGTTGCGGTTAGATAAAGACTCATAGACTTCCAATTTAAAAAATATCCGAATTCTGAGGATAAATGTAGGGGTTTAGCACTGCTAAACCCCTACCACAATATTTTGTCTGAATCAGGATTTCCAGGATTTAAGGATTTACAGGATGAAAATGATTGTTTTATTCCTAATTATTTTGTCTGAATCAGGATTTCCAGGATTTAAGGATTTACAGGATAAAGATGATTGTTTTATCGCTAATTATCAATATCTAATTATTGCAAGATAGTTCTTCCTTATCAAGTTCAGCATAACATATTTAAAACTTGTTGTCAACACCTCAAATCCCCAATTTCTTAAAAAGTTGGGGATTTTGTTATTGTTGATTAACTAAACAAGAAATTACCACCAAACAAATTAACATTTACAGCAGCACCAGTAAAACCAGTTGTACCCGATAAAGTCACTAATAACTGACCAGTTCCAAAACCAGTATTACCACCAATGCCATCACCAACTCGTAGTAATGTAGAAGTGCCTGATGTGATCACATCAAAGTTAGTAATACCTGTGAAATTTAGTTTATCGCCACCGACACCACGCACAAATTGATAAACTGTATCTGCACCATCACCAAAAGCATAATTAACGATATCCACAGCCGCATCATTTAAACCTAAATACAGGTTATCGTTACCTAAACCACCAATGAGGGTATCTGCACCTGCACCAGCGTTGAGAATATCATTGCCTAACCCACCAGTAAGGATGTTAGCAGCGGCGTTACCTGTGAGGGTATTATTGAGAGTATTACCTGTACCATTAATGGCAGATGTGCCAATTAAAGTTAAGTTTTCCAGATTGGCTTTTAATGTCCAGGTGAGAGAAGATTGAACGGTATCAATGCCACCATTTAAACCTTCACCAATGATATCGCCAATATTGTCTATTACAAAGGTATCATTTCCTTTACCACCGATTAAAAAGTCTGCACCTGTTCCCCCATTCAAGTAATCATTACCATCTCCACCGGTTAAATCATCGTTTCCTGCACCGGCTTTAATCCAATCATTACCAGCAGTCCCGTCAAAGCTGACTGTACCAGCAAATCTGCTTAAATCAAAGCGTTCAAATCCTAATGCTGTTGTTCCAGGAATATCTAATTGATTGGTGGTGTTATTCGTATCTATAGAGATACTATTATTAACCGTCCCCGCTGTGATAATTAAGGTATCTGTGCCAGTACCACCCTTGATGGTGTCATTTTGCTGTAAATTGGCAAATGTGCTGGTGATGATATTATCGCCATTTTGCAGGACGATGATATCTTGTTGCGCTGTGGTGGTGAAGTTTTCATTAATATTAGTGACACCAATAGTTAATTGTTTATCAAAGAATAACGCACCTTGATCTGTTGTCCGCACTCGAATAGTATAACTATTCTTAGTTTCAAAATTGAAAACTGCATTGGTTTTGAGTTGATTTCCCGCAATGGTAAAGAGTGCATTATCAGTTGCACCTGTTCCTGCTACTAAGCTATATGTAAAGGTGTTATTTCCATCTGGGTCTGTACTACTAAAGTTACCAATTACTGTAGCAATAGGTTTGTTTTCGGCAACGTTAATATTGCTTAAACTGAGATTTGTGGGAGCATCGTTAACAGCAGTAATATTAATATTGCGAGTTTTGAGGCTATTATTTAAACTGCCGTCATTCACCCTAAAGCTAATAGCGCGAGTAGTTGTGTTAGGATTATCGCTGGAATTACGATAGGTAATGGAACGTAAAGCGGTTTGATAATTAGCTAAGGTGGTATTTCCGGTTAAAGATAAAACCCCTGTGGTGCTGTTGTAACTGCCTGTAATTCCGTTTTGGTTGGTGAAACTGAGGATATCCTGACTGGAAACGAAACCAGATGTAATGCTGATTGTGGCACTTGCCAGATTAGTTGAATCTACATCACTGATGGTAATTGCTGAGTCAATAACTGTAGTGGCATTTTCAATGTAGGATAGAGCGGTGCTAGTGGTTGTAACAACAGGTATTTGGTTTTGATTATTGAATTCAGTGACATCAATAATCTTCAAACCACCATTCTCATCAGCAACATAAGCGTAGTTGCCTACTATTTGTACACCCAAAGCCAAGCCAGAAGTATCATAATTGCCCTTGAGAGTGGGTGTTAAAGGGTTGCTGATGTCTATGATTTGCAGTCCTGAAACACTATCAGCAACATAAGCGTAGTTGCCTACTACTTGCACATCCTCAGCCCTGCCAGAAGTATCATAATTGCCAATGAGGGTGGGTGCAGATGGGTTGCTGATGTTGATGATTTGCAGTCCTGAACCAAAATCAGCAACATAAGCGTAGCTGCCTACTATTTGTACATCCTGAGGATAGCCTGTAGTATCATAATTGCCGATGAGGGTGGGTGCAGATGGGTTGCTGATGTTGATGATTTGCAGTCCTGAAGAACCACCAGACACATAAGCGTAGTTGCCTACTACTTGCACACCGGAACCACCAGAAATATCGTAACTCCCCTTAAATACAGGGTTGTTGGGGTTACTAATATCAATTATCTCCAGTGTATCCCCCACTGCGTAGGCGTAGTTACCCACAACTGTCACAGCATTGGCACGGCTTAAACGATTCCATGCCCCGACTAATGTGAGTGCAAATACTCCCTGATAGGTATTGAGGGTGTCTGCATAAAAAACAAGAGAAGTCCCGTGATTTTCAGGAATATTAACCTCTAATTCCCAATTTCCCCCTAAAGCTGCATTTCCCGTTTTTGTGGCTGACGCGCTAATGGTTGCGTTGGTAATCTCATGTAAGTTGCGAATAAATTCTTCCCCAGCATCCCCCGTAGCGACATTACAACCATAGAGTAAAATATTCTCGCTTTGCCAATGCGGCAATAAATCAGCATATTGACTGATATTATCTAAATTCAGTTGACCATTTCCTAAATACAAACATCCTGGAGAACCGTGAGAAACGATGTGAATGGTGGTTATTTGGGGATGTTGTTGTAAAAAGTCCGTAATTTCCTCAATTCCGTTTTGATTTGGGGAAAGAATAACCGTTTCTACTCCTGCTATAACTCCTGTTTGTAGAGTTTGATAGTCGGAAACAGAGGCATCAATAAAGACAACTGTTGTCGCGGTTTGACTGAGGGAAGAGTTATTTAACATATTTTTTATTTCCGCACCTGATAAGGAAGTGTAGTTTCTGATTGCATTGTGGACTGTAGGGGTTTAGTAATGCTTATTGGTGTCAACTTAACGTAAAACCCATAACCCGCCTGGGAATGAATTCCCAGTCTCATAGCAAAAGTCATCTAAAGATGACTAAATAACCGGAAAACTTTTTAAATCGTTTTAGTAAACTTTAGTTTACTTTCGCTAAAAGCCTATGAAATTCATTTCTGGGCGGGTGTGGAAGCAAACAGATAAGCCATTTCTAACATAAGTTGACACCAATAAGCTCATGCTTTACCCCTACCAAACCTTTACCAATTCTAATCCAGATAGGTTTAAGCAGCAATGGCATAGTAATAGATTTAACTTATATATTGATTTCACACAAATACTACTAACAGAATGTCAAGAGAGCGATCGCTAGGTCGCGCTTCGCTATCGCTACAGTCAGCCGCTAACCACTATACTCCCAAGATGAGCCATAATTAATGAAGCCAAAACTCTATGAACTACCAACTACCCAAAAGTTTGACTTATGCTGATTCAGAAAATCGTTGAAGAACTGCAAGATATACCCGAAGAAAAATTAACAGAACTATACAATATCATTCACTACTTTCGACTTGGTTTAAATCAAGAACGTAGACAACCCCGAACCCCTGGGTTATTAAAAGGAAAACTCAGCGAAGCTTTTTTTGAACCACTACCGGAAGAGGAACTCCCTCGCAAATAAGCCGCGAGTAGTATTGCTAAGAGTTTTCTGGAATTTTTAATTTTTAATTCCCTGTTACCTGCTATAAATATAGTTTTTATATATTTTAATTTTTTGTCAATTATCGGGGAGTCAAATGAAGATATTAGTGCTGAGTTGGGAATTTCCACCGAGGATAGTTGGCGGAATTGCTCGTCACGTCGCTGAGTTGTACCCGGAACTAATAAAGTTAGGCCATGATATCCATCTGATTACACCAGAATTTGGGCCAGCATCCTTGTATGAAGTGGTGGAAGGAATTCATATCCATCGTGTAGAAGTAGCTGCTAGTAACGATTTTTTTCATTGGGTGGTGAACTTAAATGAGAAGATGGGAGAGCATGGCGGTAAGTTATTAATGGAAAAAGGGCCATTTGATCTGATTCATGCCCATGATTGGTTAGTTGGTGATGCAGCGATCGCTCTCAAGCATACCTTTAAAATTCCTTTAATTGCCACAATTCACGCCACAGAACAGGGACGTTATAACGGTATTCACAATGATACCCAACGCTATATTCATAATAAAGAATATGCACTAGCCGAAAATGCTTGGCGAGTGATTGTTTGCAGTGAATATATGCGTCAAGAATTGCAGCGATCGCTATATCTTCCTGGTGATAAAATTGACGTAATTTATAATGGTATTCGCGCAGAAAAGAAAATCCATCATGAGAATTTTCATGCTCAAGATTTTCGCCGTCAATTTGCCGCAGATTATGAAAAAATAGTTTATTATCTTGGTCGCATGACCTATGAAAAAGGTGTACCTGTATTACTTAATGCTGCTCCCAAGGTACTTAGGGAGATGGGAGGTAATGTTAAATTTGTTATAATTGGTGGTGGTAATACTGACCATCTCAAAGGTCAAGCTTGGGATTTAGGGATTTGGGATAAGTGTTACTTTACGGGATTCCTAGCTGATAAATACTTGGATAAATTTCAAACTATCGCTGACTGTGCAGTTTTCCCCAGTCTTTATGAACCCTTTGGTATTGTTGCTTTAGAAAGTTTTGCTTCTCGCGTCCCAGTCATAGTTTCCAATACTGGTGGTCTTCCTGAAGTAGTTCAACATACAAAAACGGGAATTACCACTTTAGTAAACAACGCTGACTCTGTAGCTTGGGGAATTTTAGAAGTTTTGCAAAACCCAAATTACTGTCAATGGTTGGTAGATAACGCTTATGCAGATTTAGAAAAAAGATTTAGCTGGCCAAAATTAAGTAAGCAAACAGAAATGGTTTATGAAAGAGTAGTAGAGGAACGAGCAGAAATTGTTTGGTAGTAAAAAACGGCATAAACATGAGATTTTCCTAGAGTAATAATGAGAATTAAAGAATACTCTCATGATTGCCGTAAAAAAACACTACAAACCCTGTACGCTGGGAATTTAGCCCTGAAAAATGCGAAAGTTAGAAATGATTGCTGTTTGCTTGACAAAATTTTAATATGATAAAGGCATTCCTAAGTACATCCAGGCGTTTGCAGAATGCAAAAAACAGGTTGTTGAGAATGGTAAACCGAATCATAGACCGGATAACAGCCAAGTTAAAACGGTTCTTTCAGGATATCATCGCCGATAGTCAGACTCCCACCTCTAAACCAGCTTATCAATTACCTAAATTAGCTGGTCCTGTTCATAACTTAGGTGGTGGTGGTCCTGATGTTGATGACGCTATTCAGTGGATGATTAATCAAGTTAGGGACAGTAGTAACACCGACACTAAAATCAATGTTTTAGTGATTCGGGCTGCTGGTAATGATGATTACAATCAGCTAATTTATCGCATGAGAGGTGTCAAGTATGTAGAAACTCTCATTATTCGTAACCGTCAAGAAGCCAATAGAACAGATATTTTTGATAAAGTCAGAAATGCTGGCGTAATTTTCTTTGCTGGTGGTGATCAATGTGAATATATTCGCCACTGGAAGAACACTAAATTAGAAGTTGCTATCAAGTCAGTTTATGATCGGGGCGGCGCTATTGGGGGTACAAGTGCTGGGGCTATGATTCAAAGTGAATATGTTTATGATTCTTGTGCTTGTGAAGATAGCATTGAAACTCATGAAGCCCTTGATGATCCCTACGGGAATATTACCTTTACCTATAACTTTTTCCAGTGGAAACATTTGCGCGGAACTATCATTGATACCCACTTTGATGAACGCAAAAGAATGGGAAGAATTATGGTTTTTATTGCCCGACAGATTCAAGATGGTGTATCTACAAAGGCTTTAGGTATAGCAATTAGTGAACAGACATCTTTACTAGTTGATAAATACGGTATTGCTAAGGTTATGGGTAAAGGTTCAGCCTATTTTGTTTTAGGAGATCATTCCCCAGAAATTTGCCAAAAGGGAACTCCTCTCACCTATCACGACTACAAAATTTGGAGAGTTCCCAAAGGTGACACATTCGACTTAAATAAACTACCGTCACGAGGTTATTATCTCAGGAGTGTGAAGCGCGGAAAATTTGATTCAGATCCTTATTAATAGCATTTGTCTACACAAATTAGCCTCACTAGCCCACTCAGGTGGGCTTTGAAGCATAATAAATTTTATCCATAAGGACAGTCGCAAAGGTGCAAAGACGTAAAATCCATAATCAGTGACTCATTTCATTTAAAGCTGTATTAATTATTTCTTCACTAACTCCATGATGTTTTAAATTTTCAATAAAAGTAGAAATTCCTTGATTACGACTTTCTAAATAATATAATATGGCTGCGATAGGAGATGGAGGATCAATAGGATAGTTTTGTTGTTCATAGACTTCTACTAAAGTCGTTAAAATATCTAATTTTTCATATTCTGGAGTATTAAGTTGAGCATTAAAAATTTGTTCAATTTCTTTTAATGCCTGTTGATAATCTGTTTCTGTTCTAATTGGTTTTAAGTTCATAATATTAAGCCTCCTTAGACAATTGTAGCATCAATTTTATTATATTCTTGATGAGTACCAATAAAGCGAATAAAAACAATGCCAATTTCATAACGAATATGAATAATTAAACAATAATTATTACCTTTAATATTAAAAACTACTCGATTATTGGCAATAATACTGGCATTAGCATAAACTTCTTTAATATCTGATGGATTTTGCCAACTTGCACGGGAAGCATCATCAAACCATGCTTTTAAAGGCTGTTCTGTATCAGGATGTTTTTGCCAATATTCTCTTAGGGTACTCCGAGCAATAATTCTCATTGTTATAGTTTTTATTAATCTGAATTGTTGTTTTAGACTTCACAGGTTTTCAGGATCTAATTCTAAAGTTTTACCTGCTATTTGATAGCCAATTAAATTTATTATCATTGGCTAATATAGCCAGGGAATAAATTCCCTGTCTCAAAGCAAAAGTCGGTTAAAACCGACTAATAAAAAATCTCTTTTCCTCTTTGCGTGATAAAACCTTTTAACCTTGATAAAATCGTGAGTTTTGACAACGTTTGTCAACTATTAGCTGAAAAATATCCCCTTGATTTTGCCCGGTGGTTACTACCAGAAGAACCGCGAGAAATCAAAGAAAAACCCAAAATCAAGATCCCCGACTTTTTTGATCAATTTTGTTATTTATCAAATTGAATTTGTAGAAGTCGGGGATCTGAAAATCGCTAAAAATCCTCATCATCAACAAAAAACTCTGCATCTTCATCTACCCTAGATTGAGACTCCCCCAACCCCCAGAGAGGCTGCAAAACTGCTGTACCTAACAAACCGAAAGCCACACTAAAAGCTAACATCAACCCAAAGGGAATTTGTATTGATTGAAAAACCAAAAACCGTAAAGATACAGAAGTAGCATTTTGGACAGAAATAAGAGCGATCGCTACCACCCAAACAGCTATAATTACTAATATTAAAAAATTCGCCAATAGTTTCAAAATCATAACTTTAAATAAAGATAATCCCCCTCCTCGCTTGCCTACGGTGTACACACATCTCTAGACAGGATGCTAAACGTTATCCGATCCCCCTAAATCCCCCTTAAAA
>JAKOGY010000162.1 GCA_028658405.1 Dolichospermum sp. ST_sed8
TTCCTAATTTTAGTACCAATTACCTATTACCTGTTCCCTGTTCCCTATTCCCTGTTCCCTATTCCCTTTAAATATGAGCAACCGTGACCCCAGTACCACCATCAGATTGTTCTGCGGGTTCATAGTTTGTAACTCTGGGATGTTGTTGTAGGAAAGCGTGAACCCCTTGTTTAAGTTTACCAGTACCGTGTCCATGAATAATCCATAGGGGTCCATCGGTTTCAGAGATGGCTTTATCTAAGATGTATTCGGCATCAGATACTCTTTTTCCGCGCAAATCTACAGTATTTTTGGAGGTACGAATAGCTGGGGCTGGTGGGGGTGGAACTACGGTTGGGGCTGGTTTGGATTTAACTATGGGTTCGGGTTTTTGTCCATCTAGTGATTCTATGTCTTGGAGTTGAACCGTCATTTTCATGATGCCAAAGCGAATGGTAAAATTGCCTTCAGCATTGGGAATTGTTAAAACTTCAGCGGTTTGTCCTAATTTGGGAATTCGCACGCGATCGCCTACTTTGGGCATAAACCCAGCTTTAGGTTTAGCTGGGGGTGCAGGTTCGTATTTCTGGGCAATTTGATTAATAGATGCGGTGGCTTGTTGGGCATCTTGGGCGTTGGCTGTGCCTTTTTGCAGGCGGCGGATTACTTGGGCAATTTCTCCTTTGGCTTGGGTAATTGCTTGTTGAACTGCAATTTCTTGCGAAGCGCGTAAATCTTTTTCTCTGGCTTCTAAGGCTGCGGCTTTGTCAGAAACTTCTTTATATAATTTTTCAGCTTGACGTAATAAATTTTGGGCTTCTGCGGCTTTGGTCTCTTGATTACGGCGTTGGGCTTCTAAACCGGCAATGACTTGGTTTACTTCGTCTGTGGCTTCTCCAACTTGAGTTTTCGCTTCTGCTACAACTTCTGGTTTTAAGCCTAGACGCAAGGCAATACTCAAGGCGTTAGAACGTCCTGGAATCCCCCACAACAGCCGATAAGTGGGTGAAAGTGTGGTTTCGTTAAATTCTACGGAAGCATTTTCAAACCGGGGATCTTCGTATTTGAGAGCTTTGAGTTCGCCAAAGTGGGTACTAGCAATTGTTAGTTGGGTATGATTAGCGAGGTATTTAAGTAAGGCGATCGCTAATGCACTACCTTCAACCGGATCTGTACCTGCACCAACTTCATCCAGTAATACCAGGGATTGGGAATGGGTAATTGGTAGTTTTATTCCCTCTTCCTCTGATTTTTGACTGGGCGCAGGCCCTGCGCCCTGAAATTTCTGGGAGAAAGATTCAGGAGTTCCCTCTTCCTCTGATTTTTGACTGGGCGCAGGCCCTGCGCCCCTACCTCCTGACTCCTCCAATGCTTCTAATATTCGACTAATGCGGCGAATATGTCCTGAGAATGTAGATAAACTTTGTTGTAAAGATTGTTCATCCCCAATATCAGCTAAAACTTGCGAAAACCAAGGCATTTCTACGGGTTCACGGGCGGGAACAAATAAACCCACTTTCGCCATAATGGCCGCTAATCCCAAGGTTTTTAATGTTACAGTTTTTCCCCCTGTATTCGGTCCGGTAATTGTGACTACCCGAATTTGGGGACTGATTAATAAATCTACGGGAATTACGGGATTTCCTTGTTCGTGCTGCTGTTGCCATACTAACAACGGGTGGCGCAGATTTCGCAAGGTGATAATTTCATTGTCTTCTCGATTAACAAAACGCGGGGGGTTAGAACCTATCCACAGACTATAACGAGATTTCGCAACTGCCAAATCTAAGGTGGTGACAATGGCTAATAACCTTTCTAAATCTGGGGTAACTTCTGCTACTTTCTCCGTTAAAGTCCGGCGAACTGCTTCGGCTTCAGTTTGTTCTTTTCTGATAATTTGCCGGAGTTGATTACCCAAGGGGACGACACTGTTTGGCTCTATATACAGGGTTGCGCCACTGGTTGAGGTGTCGTGAACGATGCCGGGAACTGCGTCCTTTTGGGGGGCTTTCACGGGGATGACAAAGCGATCGCTTCTTTGGGTAATTAACTGTTCTTGAATTGCTCCCGATTTAGCTTGGATAATATTTTGGAGTTTTTGCGTAATTTGGCTACGAACTTTCCGCAATTCTACCCGAATCTCTCCCATTTTCTGACTAGCGCGATCAGTTACTTGTCCGCGTTCATCTATACAACGGTGGATTTCCTGTTCTAATTCTGGGTAAGTCCGCAATTGCGCCACTAAATCGGCTAAAACTGGGACTTTTTCCTGATTATCAATGACACGGCGTAAATTTCTTGTTCCTGCTAGGGTGGTAGCGATCGCTAACAGTTCCTCTCCAGGTAAAATACTTTGGAGTGCTGCCCGTTCTAGGGAATCACCAATATCTTGTATGCCTTCAAAGGATAATCCTGGATGTAAACGAATTTCCAGTTCGTAAACTTCTTTGGTTTGCGCTAATAACTGTTCACTTTCTACCTGAGTTTCAGGAATCGGCAGGTTACGCGCAACAATTGACCCTAACTTAGTCGCCGCAAAGGTGGAAAGGTGCTGGCACAGACGGGGCCACTCTAGTAATTCTAAGGTTTCAGATTGAATCAAGGTTTCAACAACTAATCTGAAGTTATCGTAACAATTTTAGCCACTATCAGACTACATTTTTCAAAATCAAATTTTTTCTGGTGTCAGTGAGACAAAAATATATGGTGCTAAATAGTTGTAAAAACAGTGTTTCTGGTGTACTGAGTAATTGATGAATAACAATAATTACAGTTTTAATCCTTTCTTGAGAAAATAAATCCCTTGATCCCAATTTTCTGCATCCAGGATCAAACGAGTCATGAAACTTAATCAATTTAACATTTTATTGATGGGCAGTTAGTGCGATCGCTCTTGTGATCACAGTCTGATTTTGTGCGACCTACTATATTCAGATCCCCGACTTCTTGAAGAAGTCGGGGATCTAGTTGCAATATTACGGTGTAAATTTTACCAATAGCTCTTCACGAGATAATTGTAGAAGCATAGGAGTAAATTCTTCCCTAGTCATAGCAATTACTTGATCAATAATTGTGGCTAACTGTGAATCAATTTCTCCAAACCGTACTTGTAGAATACTTTCAACCATAGCACGACGTTCTGTTTGGATACCCCTATTAATTCCTAGCAATTCTCCTTCTTGTCTTCCTTTTTGTTCTCCTTCTTGTCTTCCTTTTTGTTCTCCTTCTTGTCTTCCTTCTTGTTTAATTTCTTCTAATAGTTGTTGATACATTTCTGAAAGTTTCATAATCAACTCCCGATCATCTTGATCAATATCTTGTTCTTTCCGGTTACGTGCAGATAACAGAGTAATTAAGTCATGTACTAACTTGATAATATCCTCAAAAAATGGATTATTATTAGCTAGTGCCTCTAATTCTTCCACTGCTTGTCGTTGTCCTCTTCCTCTACCTAATACCCTTAAAAATAGTGTTTCTGGTATACTGGGTAGTTGATGAATAACGACAATTACAGTTTTTAATCCTTTCTTGAGAAAATAGATCCCTTGACCCCAATTTTCTGCATCCAGAGTATCAGTAAAGCTCTCTAGTATATCTACTGATGCAGTTGGAGTCAATATCCATAAATATGGTAACTCATCTTCATTTATTCTGGTATTATTACGTTTTGCTTGCCGTTCTAGGTCTGCATGGAAGTCAAATAATTTACCTATACAACTGCGAATTTCACCTTTATCCACAGGATTGCGGAATGGCTCAAATAGAGCATAAGTTGAATATGCTGCCATTCTGCCTAATAGTCCTAGTGATTCTATTCTATCTGGAGATGGTGATGCAGGAGTAAATAGGACATCAATTTGTCTAACTTCTGAGATAACATCTTGACTAGTTTCTACTTGACCATAAGGTGTTAATAGTTCTGTCAGATATTGTTTAGCGAATTGGTCATGGATAAAACGAGTCATGAAACTTAATTAATTTAACATTTTATTGATGGGCAAAGCGGTACCTTGGTGGGCATTGCCCACCCTACGAAATCAGTGTGATCCGCTTAATCCCTTAAATCCGTGATCAGCCTTTAATTCCTAAGCACAAAGAGCTAAAATTTGCTCAACAACTTGCGGGTTAACATCTTTATTTTCTCCCAAAGCTGTCATGCCATGCTTTTCTAAATTCTTGATGATTGCGGGAAAAGTTTCGACTCCCACACCATAATCAGATAAGTGAGTGCGAACACCAACTGATTCAAAGAAATCACGAGTTTTAGTAATTGCTGCATTTACCCGTTCTGATTCCGAACCACTCACAATTTCCCAAACTCTATCTGCATATTGTAAAAGTTTTTGCCATTTGCGATCGCGTCTAATTGTTAAAGTGTTAGGTAAGACAATCGCCAAAGTTTGAGCATGATCTAAACCATGCAAAGCTGTTAACTCATGACCAATCATGTGAGTAGTCCAATCTTGGGGAACCCCAGCAGCAATTAACCCATTTAACGCCATTGTTGCCGACCAAACTAAATTTGCTCTGGCATCATAATCTGTAGGATTTGCTAAAGTTTTTGGGCCTTCAGAAATCAGAGTTTTTAAAATTGATTCAGCCATGCGGTCTTGTAATGGCGCATTTACTGGATAGGTTAAATACTGTTCCATTACATGAGTAAAAGCATCAACAATCCCATTGCTAATTTGCCGAGGAGGCAGGGAGAAAGTTGTTTCTGGGTCAAGCACAGAAAATTTAGGAAACACAAAGGGACTAGCGAAAAATAATTTTTCCTTAGTTTCCCATTTGGTAACAACAGAATTTGTATTCATTTCCGAACCGGTCGCGGGTAAAGTCAAAACCACCCCCATTGGCAAAGCCGCAGTTACCGGAGCAGCTTTTGCTAAAATATCCCAAGGTTCGCCGACAAAAGGAACAGCAGCCGCGATAAATTTAGTCCCGTCAGCAACTGAACCACCACCCACAGCTAAGAGAAAATCAATACCCTCTTTGCGGATTAATTCCACCGCTTTCATCAAAGTTTCAAAATGGGGGTTGGGTTCAATGCCACCAAACTCAAATACATTCCTACCAGCCAATGCCGATTTTACTTGATCATATACGCCATTGGCTTTAATACTACCACCACCGTAGGTAATGAGGATTTTAGCATCTGCGGGGATTTCTGGAGCAATATTGGCGATTTGACCTTTACCAAACAAGATTTTAACAGGATTGTAAAAAACAAAATTTTCCATGATTAATTAAACAAAGGAATTAGATTTCACCTTGAGTATTGTAATCAGGTTTTTAATTTTTTGCCTATACCTACAGAATATTATTTAGATGATTTTGAGAAATCTAACCAAATACACTTTCAATAATACAACTGAAATCAGGTAATAAAGGTGATGTTAATTCATCATGAGCAAACAAAGTTTCTACTAATATTAAATTCGCTCTTTCTCGCCGATAAACTTCTATTTGTTGTAATCGCCAATCAATAATCCAATATTCCTGTACACCTCTAGAAGCATAAAGTTTTAATTTAACTTCTTTATCGCGGCGTTCATTATCTCCACCCGCAGAAAGCACTTCAATAACTAATTCTGGCGCACCTGTTAAATGTCCAGAATCATCTAATAAGGTTGCTAATCTTTGATTACTCGCCCAAACTACATCAGGAATCACATTATCAGCATTAGTAAAAATGATACCAGGAGCAGTTGCAGCTTTACCTAACCCTGTTTTCCTCGACCAAATTGTGAGTTCTGTGCAAATATTGTTACAAGCTGTTTGATGTTTCCAGTGCGGCGCTCTTGTCACAAATAATTCTCCATTGATTATCTCATACCGATTGCCGTTATCTGGCAATAATTCTAGGTCTGTGCTTGTCCAGCGGACTCCCTCATATATCTGGCTCATATTGCCTCCTGTGGGTGATATGAATATTTTAGTGCTTTTAATCTGTAAAAATTGCCATGCTAGTTAAAATTCTTGTAGGGACTCATTATCAACAGAGGTTTTATTAAATTCACCATTACGCCAACTATCAGCAGTATCTTTAATAAAACTAGCGAGAGGAATAGCAACCAACAAACCCAATACACCTCCTAATTTTGCTCCTATTAATAAAGAAATTACCACCCATACAGGATTTAAGCCCGTTAAATTTCCTAAAATCCGTGGGGCAATTATATTAGAATTAATTTGGTCAATAGCTACACCAATAGCTGCAACTTCTATTCCTAATCCAAAATCTTTTAAAGCTACTAATAAACTCACAATACCAATACCAATACCAGTCCCAAATGGAAATAGAGAAAAGAAGCCAATTACCAGCCCAAAAAGTAGTGATAAAGGCACTCGTAAAACTACAAATGCCAATGTAATAGACACAGCTAAAATAGCTCCTAATGTAACTTGACCAATGAAATAATTATTAAAATCTTCCCGCAGTAATTCCCTAACTTTTTTAGCAATTTGAGCAGGAAACCACAGATAAATTCCATCCCATAAAACCTCACCATTCAATACTAAATAAATAGTTAAAACTATGGTGATTAGTAAGTTCAATAAATTGCCAATAGTATCGAAAGCAAAGCCTAAAAATTTTCCAGTAAAAGATTGGAGTTGACTAGATATTTTTCCTAATATTTCACCAGCTAATCCACTTAAATTTACTGGTAATTGTTGTGTAGATGCCCAATTTTGTAAAGCTTCTATTTGTTGAGTTCCCGATTCAATCCAATAGGGAAGAAGATTAGCTAACTCATTCAATTGTTCGAGAATTAGCGGTACTAAAATAACACCTACAGCACCTAAAATAATAATAGATAATAGTAATACTAGTATCACTGCTAAAATGCGAGGTACTCCACGTTTCTGGAGAAGTTTAATCGGATAATCTAGGACAAAAGCTAAGAGAATAGCCACAGAAACAACACTAACTAAAGGTTGAAAATAGTTAATAAATTGAATTAATAACCACCCATTAAGAAGAATCACAGGAAAGGCTAATCCTATGTTTAACCATTTAGGTAAATTTTGTAGATTGGTAACTGGCTGCATGGAATTTATTAATAATCTAACTTTTGCAAAATCGCTGGAAAATTTTCAAGGGACTGTAAATCGAATAATTGGACTAGAGGGTTTTGATAAAATCCAGCATGATTTTCTGAGGTAAAGTTGCTAAAGGTCTTATTTCTCCTGCTTTTGCAGAATAACATTCACCTTTTTCAATATCTGCTGCTGTTAATAAATCCAAATCCCAACCTTCAGATAGTACGAGTTGGTTTACTGGTACTAACAATGGTGCTTGAAAGACATAACGCACAGCTTTTTCATCGCTATAAATGCCAAATTGAGTAAAATCAGTTAACTCATAACCAATTTCTTCCATAACTTCTCGCTGAACTGCTATTTCTGGAGTTTCTCCTGGTTCAATATGTCCACCAAACAAAGCCCAACAACCGGGAGCAATAATATTAGGAATATTATCCCGTAATTGCATCAGAAATTTATTTTCTCGATAGAGAATAGCAACGGCTACACTAACTAATTGATTATTCATAAATTACTTTTCCTCTAAATAAATTTCTCCGTATTCTTTACCAGCCAAAGGAACGCTTTTGTACTGAACATTACCCTTTAATACTACTTCTTCTCCAACTTGGAAATTGCCTTGATTTGTGATCACCCAGATTTTTCCAGTTGAGTCATTAATTTGATATGCTTTTTTCTGAATTAAAGGAGCAATTTTTTCTACTTTACCTTGAATGTAAACTGTAGTACCCTGATTTTTTTTTGTAATTTTTTGAATCGGTGTGACATTAGCACCAATATGGAAATTTTTCAGACTGATACCAGAATTTCCGTCTTTACCACAAGCACAAAGTCCCATTACCAAGGAAAAAGATAATCCCCACTGAAATAATCTTGCAGTAGCAATTTTTGCTTGTGGCATAAAAGCTATAGATTGAGCGATTTTTTGCATTACTGCCGATTTTATCTCCAGGTTACACAAGTTACTTGCTATTGATCATAATGCTGTTTTGTGCAAAAAAGATAGTGATTCTGTCAAATTCATCAAGAGATGATTAAATCTTAAGTTATACTTGATCAAGTTATGATTGGATATGATAGCTGTTTTGTGTTATTAAGTGAGTTATTGATTTAGTAAAATTGGGAATTGATTATGTTGAAAAAACTCATTCTCGAAAATTGGAAAAGTTTCCGTTATGCAGA
The DNA here is from genome assembly GCA_028658405.1 of Dolichospermum sp. ST_sed8. GTDB lineage: Bacteria > Cyanobacteriota > Cyanobacteriia > Cyanobacteriales > Nostocaceae > Dolichospermum. The sequence goes on from JAKOGY010000162.1 coordinate 8,209, forward strand.
ACTTCCACTTGATCCTTTAACCGTGCTGATTGGAACTAATGCAAGTGGTAAATCTAATGTGGTTGAAGCTTTGGAATTTTTGCAAAGAATCGCTAGTGGTGAAAATAATAAACTTTAAGCCGCACCCCATTCCAATAATGTAAAATGTAACCATATAATCTCACAGAGAATCCCATGAAAACTTTCACCGCAATCATTGAAAGAGATTCACAAACAAAACTTTATGTAGGTTATGTACCTGGATTTCCGGGAGCGCATTCTCAAGGTGAAACATTGGATGAATTACAGCATAATTTACGGGAAGTAATAGAAATGTTGCTTGAAGATAAAGAACCGAAATTTGAAACGGAATTTATTGGTACACAACAAATTATACTTCAGTCAGCATGAGCAATATTCCTGTCCTTAAACCTCAAGAAGTAATCCGAATTTTGGAACGGCTTGGATTTGTAGAAATACGTCAGACAGGTTCTCATAAACAGTTTCGTCATGAAGACGGTCGAGGAACAACAGTTCCATTTCATCAGGGACGTGATATTTCCCCAACTTTGTTACGCAAAATTGCCAGCGACATCAATTTAACAGTTGAAGAATTGCTAGAAGCTCGCTAAAAATAAATAAACTTTAAGCGATCGCCCCTGACAAATCAAGCTATCATCAAATAGAGTGCCTAGAATCTCAGCATCTACCATGACGACAGCAGAACCCAATCAAGCAAACACATCACTTACCGATACAAATCTGGTAGAAGATCGTAGCAAGCTGAGTAAGATGTACCAGCATTATGTAGAAGTAAAAGATAAACATCCTCATGCGTTGCTGCTGTATAGAGTCGGGGATTTTTTTGAAACCTTTTTCCAAGACGCTGTAACTGTCTCCAGAGAATTAGAATTAGTCTTAACCAGTAAACACGGTGGCGAAGTCGGTCGTGTCGCCATGACAGGTGTACCTCATCACGCTTGGGAACGCTACACAACCCAATTGGTAGAAAAAGGTTATGCTGTGGTAATTTGTGACCAAGTGGAAGATTCTGCGGATGCGATTGGTTTGGTAAAGCGAGAAGTAACGCGTATTCTCACCCCAGGAACATTGCTAGAAGAGGGAATGCTCAAAGCCAGTCGTAATAATTACATAGCGGCTGTAGTAATTGCCGTCAATCATTGGGGATTAGCCTATGCAGATATATCAACAGGGGAATTTCTCACATCTCAAGGTAGTGATTTAGAACACTTAACCCAAGAGTTAATGCGATTGCAACCTTCTGAAGTCCTATTTCCCACAAACGCCCCCGATTTAGGTAGTTTACTGCGTCCAGGGGAAACCTCTCCATCACTTCCCCAATGTTTACCACCATCATTTTGTTATAGTTTGCGATCGCAAGTCCCCTTTTCCCAAGCAGAAGCTAGAAGTAAATTATTGCAGAAATTCAAAGTGCGATCGCTCGAAGGTTTAGGTTGCGAACATCTTCCCCTTGCAGTTCGCGCCGCTGGCGGTCTTTTAGAATATATTGAAGATACACAAAAAGCCAATCCCGTCTCCCTGCAATTATTACGCACCTATACCCTCACAGATTATTTAATCGTAGATCATCAAACCCGTCGTAACCTAGAAATTACCCAAACTGTCCGCGATGGTACGTTTCACGGCTCTCTACTATGGGCTTTAGACAGAACTAGCACCGCAATGGGCAGCAGAGCTTTAAGAAGATGGTTGTTACAACCATTAATAGAAATTAAAGGCATTAAATCCCGTCAAGATACCATCCAAGAATTATTAGAAAACACGCCTCTCCGTCAAGATTTACGGCACTTATTAAAGCAAATTTACGATTTAGAAAGGTTAACAGTCAGAGCCGCTTCTGGTAGAGCAAATGCACGGGATTTAGTGGCTTTAGCTGATTCTTTCTCCCGATTACCTCAAATTTCTCGCTTAGTTGAAGATGCGCGTTCCCCCTTCTTGAAAGCCTTGCAAAAAGTCCCCCCCATCCTAGAAGAACTGGCAGAAAAATTACACGCTCACATCGTAGAATCACCACCCATTCATTTAAAAGAAGGGGGTTTAATTCGGGCAGGGATAAATTCGCTTTTGGATGAAAGAAAGGCTACTGTAGAAAGTGATCAACAATGGATTGCAAACTTAGAAGTTGACGAAAGAGCGCGAACAGGAATCCCCACTTTGAAGGTAGGATTTAATAAAACTTTTGGTTATTATATCAGTATTTCCCGCAGTAAATCTGACCAAGTTCCCGATAATTACATTCGCAAACAAACTCTCACGAATGAGGAACGTTACATTACTCCTGATTTGAAAGAACGAGAAGCCCGGATTCTCACAGCGCGTGATGATTTAAATCAGTTGGAATATGAGATTTTTGACGCATTACGAGATGAAGTGGGTTCTCAAGCTGAAATCATCCGTAATATTTCTCGTGCGGTAGCTGCTGCGGATGTATTATGTGGTTTGGCGGAATTGGCTGTACATCAAGGTTACTGTCGCCCGGAAATGCTTACAGGGCGAGAGATTGACGTTGTTGATGGTCGTCACCCAGTAGTTGAGCAGTCTTTACCTGCTGGGTTTTTTGTCCCTAATTCTACTAAACTTGGTCAGTTGTCAGTTGTCAGTTGTCAGTCGTCAGTGGAAACAATAATAGATAACAACCCTGATTTGGTGATTTTAACGGGTCCTAATGCGAGTGGGAAGAGTTGTTATTTGCGACAGGTGGGTTTAATTCAGTTGATGGCACAAGTTGGGAGTTTTGTCCCTGCTAGGTCTGCTAGGTTGGCTGTGTGCGATCGCATTTTTACTCGTGTTGGCGCTGTGGATGATTTAGCAACTGGTCAATCTACTTTTATGGTGGAGATGAATGAAACTGCAAATATTCTCAATCATGCAACTTTGAAGTCTTTGGTTTTGTTGGATGAAATTGGTCGTGGAACTGCAACTTTTGACGGTTTATCAATTGCTTGGGCTGTGGCTGAATATTTAGCTGTTGATATTAAATCTCGGACTATTTTTGCTACTCATTATCATGAGTTAAATGAATTGGCGACTATTGTTCCTAATGTGGCTAATTATCAAGTTACTGTGAAGGAATTACCTGATCAAATCATCTTTTTACATCAAGTTCAACCTGGTGGTGCTGATAAATCCTATGGGATAGAAGCCGGAAGATTAGCCGGGTTACCTCCGGTAGTAATTCAACGGGCAAAACAGGTAATGGGACAAATTGAAAAACACAGTAAAATAGCAATGGGGTTGAGAGAAGGACTTCAATAATAGGAATCAAACAAAATCAATTAAAAACTCACAATCTCAAATCTGATAACTTCTGACCTGTACAAAAATTATCCTTCCCAATCTTGAAGAGTATCACATAAAAAATTATTAGCAATTATATCATCAAATAAATAGGGACAATTTTCAGGAAAAGTTCTTAATGGTAAATTAGTTTCTCGTAAAGCCAAATCAATTCCTATTTCAAAAGCATCTAACATAGCTTCTGTTATTCGAGATTTTAAACTAGGGTTTTGTCTGAGATGTCTCACAATAGCACGACGTTGTTCTCTAATTGTTAAAAACCAACTGCGAGAACGTTGTTCAGGTTGATATTCCCACTTTAATAAATGACCAATTAACACACCCAAACGACTGATTAATTCTCGATATTCATGTCTCCCCAAAGATTGAACTTCCTCTTGCAAATGTTGCCAGTCTAATTCTAAAACTAGCTTTTGTTCTAAAGCTTTTGCTTGTTTTTGTGTCCAAGCATAGAAATCTTGATTATACAAAGAAAAGTTATCCATATTCAGCGAATTTCATTTTCAAAACTCTAAGCATCCTCTGGTTCAAATTGTGCCACTGTTACAGCATTAAACGCAAAAGACAAAACTAAGGGCA
>JAKOGY010000163.1 GCA_028658405.1 Dolichospermum sp. ST_sed8
ACTCGTGGAAAGAGGAAGCCCAAAGAGCGATCTTTGGAATCCCCACCCTCTACGAAGTAGGGTGGGGAGGATGTCAATTTCCTATAAGTTTCACCATGCCAATCCCCCCAAAGTATAGTCCTAAAACCGCACCAGCTAAAAGACTTTGGGTTAGGGGGTCTGTAGAAGGTGTCAGCACTGCTCCTAAAATTACTGCTGCCATAATTACATAACGCCAACCTTTTAACATCATCTGTGAAGAGACTATTCCCAAAGTAGCCAGCAAAATTTGAATCACTGGAACTTGAAATGCTAGTCCGGTAGTGAATAACAATAACAGTACAAATTCAAAATACTTATCAATTGACCAAATTTGCTCAACAACATCAGCACCATAGTTAATGAAGAATTGCAAAGCGGCAGGGATGAGTGCTAGATATGAAAAAGCCAAACCAGCTACAAATAGAAAACTTGACCCCAGTACCACAGGAATGACTAACCGCCGTTCTCGCACTGTGAGACCGGGAAGTACAAACTGGATAATTTGATAAAGAATGAAGGGAGTAGCCAAGATTAAACCACCGTAAGCGGCAACTTTCATGGAGACAAAGAAAAATTCTCCTGGAGCTAATTGCAGAAATTTAACACCTTTCGCGGGAACTTCTAGTAACTGCACTAGGGGTTTAACTACGATAAAACAACCGACAACGCCCACTACTACCACTATGAGGGAATAGAAAATTCTCTGCCGCAATTCCTCCAGGTGGTCAAAAATGGACATTTCTACTTCACCGGGTAATTCATCAAGCGGGTTAATAGATGGTTCGCTAGATGCTTCGGGGTCTAAATCAGGGGAATTTATGGTATCTACGTCTTGTGAAGAGGTCATGAGTTAGCAAGTGGGAAACAGTTGTTAGGCAATCTTCGTTAACTATTTTATAAGGAATCCGTCTGAAAACTCTTGAAGTTCTAATTAACTCAGGAAAATAGCTGTATTTATTTTTGGTGGTATTTGTACTTTTGTTTTGATTTTTACATTTGCAATTTGATTTTAAGACAGTATTAATTAGCACAGAATTTATTTTAGCGTTGCTAAATTATTACTACTTCATAAATAAGTATTAATTCCAGACTAAGTATAATCTTATGAATTCTCAACTAACTATATAGCTTATTAAAGCTGGGTTTCTTATGATCAGAAAAATACATTATATAGTTTTGAATAAAATATATGTATAATAAATTACTCTAGTTGCCGTGCTGACGAATAATATTTATATTTGTTTCTTGTCAAAAAAAGTTTTTTTTCCGGATTTTAATCAGAATAATTGTTTAAGTATAAAGAACGTTATCTTGTGGTTAAATTCACTCTGCCAGGGGGGTAAGAGTGAATTTAGCAATCACAGATCAAAACTAGATCTGTGAATAAATGAAAACAACAACTTGTTTGTCTCAGTTGAGGATAAATCAAAGATGTACCGGGGATAAAACCCAGTCACAATCTAGATATACTCCCACACTGACTAGACAGGGATAGACTAATACGCCTTAAAGTTGCATCCTTTGTAGTGTCTGATTGGAGACTACAGACAGATTTTTTCTGGCAATTTTTAGAATTATTAGCAGATTAATAAGTTTTCATAATTGATCAAGATGATGTTGCTGATTACGCAATAGCAGTCTGAAGTGAATTTTAATATGAAAAGAACAATTGGTTTAGGACTAATGGTATTGTCAGTCTATCTGTGCAATTCCAGTGCTTGTTTTGCAGGGAATAAGCTGTCCGTAAATAGTGCGAAAGCAGGAATCGAAAATTATACTCAATCACAGTTAGTGGTTGTGATGTCTGCTAGAGATGAGCAATCAGGAGATTGCATTCGTAAAGGTAACTGCAAGGATTAATATTCTTTGATTGCAAACTGATCATTGCAATTGAGGCTAAGTAATTAGCTGATGAAGTTTTTTTCTCAATTTTCAATTTTCAATATTGTATAGCAATCCTCAATGATTTCTGATAGCTTGCGTGGCGTAGCCATAAAATAGTTAGTAGTGTGTGTGGGCAATAGCTACCAAAAGCTGCCTACTGTGGGCATTGCCCACCCTACAGTTAAAGAATCAGATAGGATTCCTGTATATATTTGGGGTGGCTTCCGTAGGGAAGTTATCCAAATGTTATCTATGCTTATCAGGGGCTACTACTTTTTTTTGATCATGTTATCTATATCACGAAGAGAACTATTGACATGGGTAAATGTTTGTGTTAATTGCGTTGGGTGAGGTTGTCAACAAAAAGATATGATTAGTTGTGTTTCTATACCCAGATATTGCGGATAACTTTCATTTTCGACTGTAAAAGAGATGATGACAGATTATCTCATTACCATTACAGCGTGAATTGAATTTTTTATGCTTCTTAACTTAGAAAGATTTTACCAAGCCTGTAATCCTTCCCGGCCGTTAATGATTGAGAATGTAGACGACCGAAGGTATTATATTGATTTTACTTCAGTGCGTGGTGGGAAAATTATTGCAGCTTTGCTGCGAACTATTACTAAAATTTCCCCAAATACGCCAACCTGCCAGTTATTTACCGGACATTTGGGCTGTGGAAAATCTACGGAACTATTAAAGCTCAAAGCAGAGTTGGAAGCAGAGAATTTTCATGTTGTCTATTTTGAGTCTACCCATGTTTTAGAAATGGTAGATATAGATATTACGGATATTCTATTAGCGATCGCGGGTTTGGTCAGTAAAAACTTGGAAGCGATGAACCTTCGTGTTCAACCGAGTTACTTTACTAAATTATTTAGTGAGTTGGTAGATTTTTTGCAAACGCCTTTAGAACTGGGGTTAGAAGCGGAATTATCCGTAGGTATTGCTAAAATTACGGCCAAAACAAAAGAAAGTCCACAGTTACGCAGACGGTTAAGAGACTATCTAGAACCGCGCACAGAAAATATCTTACAATCAATTAATAAAGAACTATTAGATCGTGCCAATTTAGAATTAAAAGCTAGGGGGAAAAAAGGATTAGTAGTCATTGTAGATAACTTGGATAGGGTAGCAACTCGTCCCTTACCTTTTGGGCGATCGCTACCAGAATACTTATTCATTGATCGAGGAGAACAATTACGAAAACTGAATTGCCACATAGTTTACACAATTCCCTTAGCCCTCACCTTTTCCAATGATAGCGCTGAACTACAACATCGTTTGGGGGGGGGAGTCGCACCGAAAATATTACCAATGATTCCTGTGCGACAACGTTCTGGAGAAATTAATCCCGAAGGACTGGGATTAATGCGACAAATGGTATTAGCAAGAGCCTTTCCTCTCATATCACCAACAGAGCGTTTAAATTTAGTTACCCAATTATTTGATCATCTAGAAACGCTGGATCGTTTGTGTCTGATTAGTGGTGGTCATGTCCGCGACCTATTAGGATTACTATTTGATTGTTTACGAGAACAAGATCCACCTTTTGACCATAATTGTGTAGAGTTGGTCATCCAAAGACAACGAGATTACCGAGCTAATGCCATTGATATAAATGAAAGTGAATTAATCTTGCAGGTAATTCAAGATCAACAGGTTAGAGGCAATGTAGAGTATGATATTTTATTACGGAGTTTATTCGTATTTGAATATCATGATTATCAGGGTGTTTGGTTTGCACTTAACCCAGTTTTAGCAGAAATCGAAAAATTTAAATTATGGTTAAAAGACAGCAAGCAGATAATCTAATCACTGCTAATGGACAGTCTTTGCGTAGTTTAGAAAGAGCAATCACCTTTTCTAGAAATCAGTTTTCAGTCATTTTGCTCTGCTGTAACTACGAATTTTTGCGTGAGATAATACTACAACAACTAGCCATTAATGGTTGGGGAAATGAGAGCATTCAAAGTATTATTTTAGCTAAAAATACTACAAGTTTATATACAACAATTCAATCACAACTTATCATTAATGAACCCGCCGGATTAATGATTATGGGGTTTGAGTCAGTTTATGAAATAGATGATCTCCTGCGTTCCATTAATCAAGTCCGGGATGAATTTCGTAAATGTTATCAAATCCCCATAATTTTTTGGGTAAATGATGAAATTTTACAAAAGATTGTGCGATTAGCTCCAGATTTTGCTAGTTGGGCAGCTACACCAATTAGATTTGAAATGACTTCTAGTGGATTGCTAGAATTTCTCCAACAGGAAACTGACAATTTATTTACTAGAGTTTTACAAAGCAATTATATCCAAGGTAATGATCTTACCTTAGAACAAATATGGGTGAGTAGCGATCAACTCCATTATGCAATTAAGGAATTATACGATAGAGGTATAGGAATCGAAGCAGAATTAACTGCCAGGTTAGAGTTTATTTTTGGTATAGATGATTATGTCAATAATCGTGTTGATTCTGCTTTAAATAACTTTCAAAAAAGTTTGCATTTTTGGGCTTATCAAAAAAAAATGGGGGCAATACAATCTACAATTTACAAACAAGAAGAATTAGATGATTTATCTTCTGCTTCTCTGTTGAAAAAATCAATTTTATTATTTTATATTGGCTTATGTTGCTGTCGTCTCTCTGAACAAAATCCTCCAGAAAATATTAGATATTGGCAATCAGCTAAAACATATTTCCGGCAAAGTTTACAAACATTTGAAATTATTGATCGCCTAGATTTAGTTTCGGAATTTATTGGTCAATTATTAGAAATCTTATATAGCTTAAAATCATGGACAGAATTACAAGTTATCGCTAAAAGATCCCTGGAATTACACCAAATGTATGGTAGTAAAATTCAATTGGCTTGTGATTATGGTTTTTTAGCACAAGTAGCTGTACATAATTCACAGTGGATGCAATCTAGTATTTTAGCGCATATATCATTACTACAATTAGAAGCAGGAAAAAAGCACCAAGAATCAAATCATTATTTATTTCCTCTACTATTAGAACAAATTTATTTATTAACCTTAGCAAAAGCACTTAATCATTTAGGACAAAAAACGATAGCCGAAGAATATATACATAAAGCCTCTCAACAACTATCATTAGCTTTAGAAAGTAGTGAACATCAATATGATGCCCATCGTTATATTCGCTTATTGCAGAATCTCAGATCATCATACTTTCAAATAGAACAATATCTTCAAGCCTATACTATTAAACAAAAACTCCGTTCTGTAGAACAACAGTATGGGTTAGTACCATTTATTGGTGCTGGACGTTTACAACCGCAAAGACAAGTCACCAACCCCACTTTAATATCTATATTTGAAAAGAGTAGTATAGCTTTAGAAATCTCTGCTTCTGGCAGAGAATATGATGTTGATAATTTAATTGGTAGGATTAGTCGGGCTGACCAGAAATTAATAGTGATTCATGGTCCATCAGGTGTTGGTAAAAGTTCTACCGTTACTGCTGGCTTAGTTCCCGCACTGCAAAACCGGACTATTGGTGATCAAATCGCTGTACCAGTTGTTCTACAAGTATATACAGATTGGTTAGGAGAATTAGGGAAAGCTTTTACTAAAGCTATGTCGGAAGTGAGAGAAACATCAAGTATGGAAACTGAATCTGTATCTGATATTTCTATTCCCACAACTATTAATAGCATTTTGCAACAATTACGAGAAAATGCCGATAATCATTTAATTACAGTTTTAATTTTTGACCAATTTGAAGAATTTTTCTTTGGTTATACAGATATTAATGAAAAACAAGCATTTGATCAATTTATTAGTGCTTGCTTAGGGATATCTTTTGTGAAAGTTATTTTAACTTTGCGCGAAGATTATTTACATCGTCTACTAGATTTCAAGTATCTCTCATCAATTGAAGCAATTAATAATAATATTCTTGATAAAAGCATTCGTTATCAACTTAATAACTTTTCTCCTGAAAATGCCAGACAAATTATTCAAAAATTAACTGAACGTTCACATTATCAATCACAACTCAAATTAGAACCAGATTTAATTAATGCTTTAGTTGGTGATTTGTCTTCAGAACTTGGCGAAGTTCGCCCCATAGAATTACAATTAGCGGGCGCGCAATTACAAGATAAATATATTACTACTCTGGCACAGTATCAACCCTATCGTCCCAATAATTTAATTCAAACATATATTAAAGAATTAATTAAAGAATGTGGACAAGAAAATGAACGGGCGGCTCTTCTAGTTTTATACTTATTAACCGATGATAATAATAAAAAACCTTTTAAAACTCGTGCAGAATTAACTTTAGAACTTTCTGAATTAGAAGACTCTAGTAAATTAGAATTGATTTTAGATATTTTAATTCGCTCAGGGTTAGTTGTGGTATTTCCCAATGTTCCCGAACGCTATCAATTAATTCATGATTATTTAGTAAGCTTAATTCGTTCCCTCCAACAACAGGAATCTGGATTACAAACACAAATTAATACATTACGGCATAAAGTTAGAAATAGTTATCAAGAAATTGAACGGCTCAAAAGTGAATTAAGAAAAACCCAGAACGGCGTTAGTTTAGAGCATCCTCACTACCAACAAGGAGATAATTTACTGACAGCATTAAGAGAATTACGTAAACAAGAAGAAAAAAGTCAAATCCAAATTGAAACCCTGCGAGCAGAATTAAAAGAAAAAGAGTTGACTGCAAAATTAGCTGATAGCAAAGAAAAACAACGGTTGAGTGCTATTAGATTAAATACTGCCCTGAAAATAGCTTTAACAGCTTCTATTATTGCTATGTTTAGTTTAAGCACTGCTGTGATTACGTCCACAGATAGTGAAATCCAAACTCTAAGTTCATCTAGTGAGGCTTTATTTGCTTCTCAAAAAGGTATTAATGCTCTTCAAGAAAGTTTAAAAGCAGGAAAAAAATTACAAAAAACTCTATGGATAAATTCTTTTACTCAAGAAAAAGTTTTAACTGCACTGTATGAAGCGGTTTATGGAGTCAAAGAGCGTAACCGATTAGAAGGTCATTTATCGGGGGTGAGAATGGTGGTATTTAGTGCAGATAAATCTTTAATAGCTTCAGCTAGTGCAGATACCACCATTAACCTTTGGAATCCTCATGGGATTTTAGTGAAAACTTTATCAGGCCATGAAGATGTAGTGAATAGTGTTAGTTTTAGTCCTGATAGTCAAATGCTAGTTTCCGCTAGTCAAGACAAAACAATTAAACTGTGGAGTCGAGAAGGTAAACTACTAAAAACTTTACTAGGTCATACATCTGTAGTCAATAGTGTTAGTTTTGATCCTGATGGTCAAATTATCGCCTCTGCAAGTACAGATCAAACCATAAAATTGTGGAGTAAAGAAGGTAAGCTACTAAAAACTTTAGGAGGTCATAAAAATGCTGTTTTAGCTGTAGCTTGGTCTAGTGATGGTAAAATTCTTGCTTCTAGCAGTGCTGATAAAACCATAAAATTGTGGAGTCGAGAAGGTCAATTATTAAAAACTTTATCAGCCCATAAAGATGCTGTTGTTGCTATAGCTTGGTCACGTGATAGTAAAATTCTTGCTTCTGCAAGTTTAGATAAAAAAATCAAATTATGGAGTCGGGAAGGTCAATTACTCAAAACTCTTTATGGACACAGTAGCGGTGTTCTCAGTGTTAATTTTAGCCATGATGGTCATACTTTAGGATCTGCTAGTATGGACGAAACAGTTAAAATTTGGAGTCTTGATGGTAATTTACTTGGAACTATACGAGGACATAATAGTTGGGTATATAATGTTAATTTCAGTCCTGACGGATTAACTTTAGCATCTGCTGGTAGAGATAAAACTATTATTTTGTGGCGGTGGGATAGTCTAATTTTAACTAATCCTCAAGTTAATGATGATTGGGTAACAAGTATTAGTTTTAGTCCTGATAGTAATACTATTGCCAGTGCTAGTCGAGCTACAACCATAAAAATCTGGAATCGAGAAGGTAAATTACTGAAAACCTTAAATGGTCATGATGATCAAGTTTGGGGTGTAGCGTGGTCGCCTGATGGTAAAATAATCGCTTCTGCTAGTAAGGATAAAACCATCAAATTATGGAGTAGGGAAGGTCAATTACTCAAAACATTATTTGGTCATAATGATACAGTTTTAGCTGTATCATGGTCGCCTGATGGTAAAATTATTGCTTCTGCTAGTAAAGATAAAACCGTCAAATTATGGAATCGAGATGGTAAATTACTGAAAACATTATCTAGTCATGCTCATGCTGTTAATTGGGTTAGTTTTAGTCCTAATGGTAAATTTTTAGCCTCTGCTAGTGATGATAAATTAGTGAACCTATGGACAAGTAATGGCGAAATGATCAAAAATTTAACTGGTCATATTCGCAGAGTAAATGGTGTAGCGTGGTCACCTAATGGTAAATTATTAGCTTCTGTTAGTCTTGATAGTACCGTCAAAATTTGGGATGAAAATGGTCAATTAAAGCAAACGCTCATGGGATATGGTGATGGTTTTATTAGTGTTAACTTTAGTCCAGATGGTAAAACTTTGGCAGTCAGCAGTGATAATAAAATCAGACTGTGGAGTCAAGAAGGTGTTTTACTGATGGTTTTAAAAGGTGATGCAGAAGAGTTAAGCAGTGTTAGTTTTAGTCCAGATGGTAAAATATTAGCTGCTGGTAGTGGTCAAGGTCATGTAATTTTACGGAAGTTGTCAGATATTAAATTAGAAAGTTTACTGAAAAGTAATTGCAATATATTAAAAGATTATCTACGATATAATCCCAACATAACCAGAAGCGATGCCTATAGAGAGCAAAATTATCGCACTCTATGTCAAAGCGATTAGACATAGGAGTGAAAATTAAATGTGCGTTTCCTTGAACCCTTGTAGAGACGTTCCATGGGTAGGGATTCTCGGCTCTACATTTTTGAGAACGTCTCTATATTCTTGAGAATAAATTATAATTTTTAATTAGAGAACTCCAAAAAATAAATTATCCAATATTGTGGGATGGGCATCTGGTTCCCTCCTAGTAGTCTGTCAAATAAATTTTGACGGATAAGAAACGAACCACGAAGGCACGAAGGACACGAAGGAAGAAGGAAGAAGGAAGAAGGAAAATGGCAACGAATGAACCCGTCAATTAGTTCTTGACAGACTACTAGTATTATTAGGGAACCAGATGCCCGCACCACAGGAAATTTTGGGATATTTTTTTAATTGGAAGTCTCTTACTCTCTTTTAGCTATCTTTTAGCAAATTAAAACTTTTTTATGACTATGCAAATTAATTTTTTACCAGATGATATTACTGTTAATGCCGAAGTTGGAGAGCCGTTGTTAGATGTCGCGGAACGGGCTGGAGTATCAATTCCTACTGGCTGTTTAATGGGGACTTGTCACGCTTGTACAGTAGAATTAGATGATGGGGAAGTTATCCGGGCTTGCCTTACCGCAGTTCCACCGAGACAAGATAAACTAATAGTACATCTTTTTAGTGATCCAACTTGGTAATTATCTATGCAGCAATCTCATTCTCGAAATCACCACGATTTTATCCGTCAACTGATAACTTTAGTCGCTATTGTCGTTTCTTTCGGAGTAAATGTAGCATCAAATATTTTTCCCCTTAATGGACTCAGTATAGGGGCAATTTCTAATACTTTATTTAAAGATGTGCTGATTATCCCTGCTAACTATGCTTTTGTGGTGTGGGGACTGATTTATTTAGGTTTATTCGTTTTGGGAGGTTATCAATTTCTCCCCCAGAAGAAAAAGGATAAAGATTTACGTAAAATAGGATATTTGCTGGTTATTGCCTGTGTTGCTCAAAGTATTTGGGTATATTTATTTTTATCTAGACTTTTTGCCCTTTCTGTCATAGCAATGTTAGCTATTTTAGTGCCGCTGATCATTATTTATCGTGTTTTAGGCAGTAGCAAAAAGCGTGCATCTTCCAGAAAAAAGTTATGTTTACATACTCCTGTGAGTATTTATTTGAGTTGGATTACTGTCGCAACTGTAGTTAATGTGGCTTGTACGCTGTATTTTCATGGTTGGAATGGTTGGGGGATTAATAGTCAGGTATGGACTATGATCATGTTGGTAGTAGCTACAACAATTACTACTGTGATTGTCATCAGGTACAGGGATTTTGCTTATACTGGGGTGACAATTTGGGCATTAATAGCGATCGCTATTAAACACAGTAATATTGAAATATTGATGAATCTATCTATATTTTTGGCAGTTATACTGATGTTTATAGTGATAATTCAAAGTTGGCGTAATGAAGAGAACTCCACAAAAAAATGATTCAATGGTATCTGGTCCCTCCTTGTATTATTAGGGGACCAGATGCCCGCACTACAATAAATTTTGGGGTATTTTTTAAATTGGAAGTCTCTAACAATTATGATATAATCCGTATTATGGGAATACCCAAATTAAAATACCCAGAACTAATAATAAAGGCATTAACCAATCACCCCAACGGACATATAAAGTCTGGGTTTGACGAGGATAAATAGTTTCTGCGTGGATTTGATAGGTATCATAAGCCGATTTCCACATAGTTTGTCCATGAGGATTAATAAATCCTGAATAACCTGTATTTGTTGCCCTCACAGCCCATCTATCAGTTTCAATCGCCCGCATGATATCCTGGGCATGATGTTGATCTGCCATTGCAGCAGTATAATGGGCATCATTAGAAGAACTGAGAATAAATTTCCCCCCCTTATGAGCTTGATAACGGAAGTTTTCCGCAAACGCAGATTCATAACAAATACCAATAATTGCCCTGCCAAAAGGGGTGTTAAAAGTTTGATTAGCCGTACCCGGAACTTGATGTGCTTCTAGTGGTGATAAACGTTGAATAATTCCCCCTAAAATATTTTCAAAAGGAATATATTCTCCTAAGGGTACAAGTTTAGATTTATCGTAACGGCTGGTAATTTCTCCATTACCAAGAACAGTAAATAAACTATTTGTATAACTACTTCCTTTTTCACCAAAAGCACCTATCCAACCTATGACACCTTTTTCTTTAATAGCAGCCAGTAAAGGAGTTTGTGATAAATCACGGGAAAAAATAGGGATAGCGGCTTCCGGGATCAGAACGGCTTGAACATCTTGATTAGTTAAACTTAAATATCCTTGAGTGTAACCCGTAATCGCTTGACGCAAACCTTGAGGAAGAACCTTAATTTTATTAGGAATATTCCCTTGAATAATCCCGATTTTTAAAGCTGTGCTGGGGATGGGATTTAGGGGGTTACTGTAGAGAATGAAGCCGATAAAATGGGAAGTGATTAATAGTGTGATTGCTAGTATTAGGTAAGAGTTAACAAACCGCCCAGACGCAGAGGTTTTTGAGGTCTGTTGGGTGAGAAATTCCGCAATTAAGCCATTAAATGCCACAATTACCGCAGTGACAGTATTGGGACCCGAAAGTTGTCCTAAATGAAGAATTACGAGATTTTGCGGTGATTGAGTGTAAGCCAAAGCACTCCACCAAAGAGGACTGGCACTCCAAAGACTTTCTAAACCACACCAAAGGGCTGTACCAATGAGGATACGTAACAAAGGGTTTCCCTTGTCTAGACGCACCATTAAAGCTGCCCAAATAGAGACTAAGATTCCACCCCAGAGGCTAATAAATGCCCAACACAATAAGGTAATAGTTAAACTGGGCAACCAAGGTACACCCAACCAATCCATTGGATGAATCCCTGTAATCCATGACAGGGCTACTCCGTGATAACCGATACCCCACAGGAGGGCAATGGGCAGGGGGCGGGGGGCAGGGGGATCTGTTTTGGATGTATATTTAATAATTAGTATCCACAGGGGAACAAGGGCAACCCAGGCTAAGAACCATGCACCAATAGGGGCGACGGTTGCACCCATTAACATCCCACTGATAAATGATACTGTATAACAGGTGACAGGGCTGAAAGTCTTTTTAAATTTTGTCATGTAAAGTTGCGATCGCTAATTACTCATCAATTACAGCACTTTCCGGTGTTATGAGGTACATATATAGCGGGCAAGATGCCCATAATTAGTTTTGCAGCTTTATTAATGCCATCTTTCATTTGATGGTTGCGTTTACGGGTTACTCTGTCTAACCAATT
>JAKOGY010000164.1 GCA_028658405.1 Dolichospermum sp. ST_sed8
AAGGCCGGTATTGAGAAGGTTGCCAAAGCATTGAAAGAGCAAAATATAGCTATAGAAATTATTGCAGAATCAACTGGCTTATCATACGCAACTATTAAAAGAATTTGAGCGAATAATGCCAATTGATAGACTTTGCGATAGCGTAAGCGCTGCTGCAAGCAGTTCGCCTAATCACCGCCGAAGAAAAACACGCGATCTCATTACCGACTTTAACCCCACGCACCACATCCCAAACATCACTTCACGCTTATAGTAAGCATAAATATATTGATCGTCTTAATATAAATAGTGCTGGCTACCTTTTATGCTACAACATTATGGTAAACAGATGATTAACATATATGACAAGCATACTCAAAGAACAAGCATTATTCCTTCTGCGTCAGGCTTTGAATAACCCCACTGCTAATTTTCGTGATGGACAATGGGAAGCTGTTGAAGAATTACTACTGAACAAATCGCGGTTACTCGTCGTTCAACGCACAGGTTGGGGAAAAAGTTTAGTTTATTTTTTAGCAACTCGGTTATTAAGAGATCAAGGTGGTGGTTGCACTCTTTTGATTTCCCCTCTCCTAGCATTAATGCGAAACCAAATTACAGCCGCACAACGCATTGGAGTAAAAGCCGAAACAATTAACTCTAGTAATCCAGATGATTGGAGATTTATAGAAACAAAGTTGTTAGCAAATCAAGTAGATATCCTTCTAATTTCCCCTGAAAGATTAGCTAATGAAGATTTTAGAGACAATATTCTTTTACCATTATCTCAAAAAATCGGGTTATTTGTAGTTGATGAAGCTCATTGTATTTCTGACTGGGGACATGATTTTCGTCCTGATTATCGCCGGATTGTGAGAATTTTACAAGCATTACCGCAAAATATTCCTGTTTTGACTACAACTGCTACAGCTAATAATCGAGTAGTTGATGATATTAAAACTCAATTGGGAGAAAATTTGCGTATTTCTAGAGGTGATTTAACTAGAAAAAGTTTGCGTTTACAAAACATTTATCTTCCCAGTCAAGCAGCAAGATTAGCTTGGTTAGCTCAACATCTGCCTCAATTACCTGGAAGTGGTATTATTTACGCATTAACTGTGCGTGATGCTCAACGAGTTGCTGATTGGTTAAAAACCCAAAATATTAATGCTAAAGCCTATTATGGGGATGTAGATCCTGAAATTCGCATAGGATTAGAAGACGAATTACTCAACAATAAAATTAAAGTATTGGTCGCAACAACAGCTTTAGGTATGGGTTTTGATAAACCAGATTTAGGCTTTGTCATTCATTACCAAAGACCTGGTTCTGTTGTCCACTATTATCAGCAAGTAGGACGAGCAGGTAGAGCGGTGGAAACAGCCTACGGTATTCTGTTAAGCGGTGATGAAGATGATGAAATTACTAACTACTTCATTAATACAGCATTTCCTCCCCAAAGACATACAGAAGAAGTATTAGCTGTAATTAATTCTGCGGAAAATGGAATTTCTGTTAACCAAATAGAACAACAAATAAATCTTTCCCAAGGACAAATTAATAAAGTTTTGAAATTACTATCTTTGGAATTTCCCACACCAGTTACTAAGAGAAATACTAACTGGTATGCTAACCCAGTTAACTATCAAATTGATCATCAGAAAATTGCAGAAATAACCCAAATTCGCCGAAATGAACAACAGCGAATGGCAGATTATATGCAAAGTCAAAAATGCTTAATGGCTTTTTTAGCAGCAGAATTAGATGATCCAAACCCAGCAGAATGTGGTAAATGTGCTGTATGTTTGAGTAAACCATTATTACCAGAAAATTTCTCAGATGAACTTGTAAATCAAGCAATTTTATATTTACGTCGTAGTAATCAAATTATTGAACCGCGCAAAAAGTGGATTAAAGAATCATTAACAAATTATGGCTTTTCTGGAAATATTAAAGAAAATTTAAGAGCAGAGGAGGGAAGAATCTTATCTCTCTGGGGTGATGCAGGTTGGGGAGAATTAGTCAAGAAAGGAAAATATCGAGATAATCATTTTGATGATGCACTTGTACAGGCTACTTTTGAGATGATTCAACGTTGGAAACCTCAAGCTTTTCCCACTTGGGTAACTTGTGTTCCTTCCTTAAATCGGCCAGAACTTGTACCTGATTTTGCGAAAAGACTTGCTGAAAAATTAGGTTTACCATTTAAACCTGTTGTCCGCAAAATTCGTCCAACACTGTTACAAAAACAGATGAATAACAGTTATCAACAAGCTCATAATTTAGATGGATCTTTTGCAATTGATTATTGGGAAGGAATGAGTGGTAATGTATTCTTAATTGATGATATAGTAGATTCCCGTTGGACTTTTACGGTCATTGCAGCACTTTTGCGTAATGCTAGAAGTGGATTAGTTTATCCTGTAGCATTAGCTCTTAATTCATTAGGTCAATCAGATTAGAAAATTATGTTAAATCATATCCTACCACCAGATACTCAAGCAATTTTGCTGTTGTGCGCCAGTTTCGGACAAAATCGTCAAATTGAACCCCTACCTCTGACTCTGGGTGAATATAACTTGTTAACAGATTGGTTGCGGGAAAATCAAATGCGTCCAGCAGATTTATTGGAAACAACAGCAAAAGCGCAGTTACAAAAAATAACTCACAATAAACTTAACCCTGATAGGCTTTTAGCTTTATTAGAACGGGGTGCAATGTTAAGTTTTGCAGTGGAAAAATGGACAAGTCGCGGTTTATGGATATTGGGACGCAGTGACGCTAAATATCCCAAACGTTTTAAGCAAATATTGAAACATTCAGCACCAGCGATAATTTATGGGGTTGGGAATGCAGAATTATTATCTTTAGGAGGATTAGCAATTGTAGGTTCTCGTGATGTAGATGAGGATATTATTCACTACACACGCAAAGTTGCCCAAACTTGTTCTCAACAAAGCATACAAGTTATTTCTGGTGGTGCAAGAGGAATAGATCAAGAATCAATGTTAGGTATTTTGGATCATGGAGGAACGTCTATTGGTGTGTTAGCTGATAATTTGACTAAAGCAGCAGTCAATAGTAAATATCGTTCTAGTATTCAAGAAGGTAGATTAACTTTAATTTCTAGCTATGATCCTGATGCTGGTTTTAACACAGGTAATGCAATGGGACGGAATAAATATATTTATAGTTTAGCAGATTATGCCTTAGTTGTTAATTCTACTTTTGGAAAAGGTGGAACTTGGGCTGGTGCGGTAGAAGCATTATCTAAACTGAAAGAAATTCCTATATTTGTAAAAATGGCATCTTCAGTACCAGAAGGAAATCAGCAATTATATAATCAAGGTGCAAAACCATTTCCTTCAGACTTTGAAAATGGTAATTTGCGACAAATGTTAACACAAACTATTACTGATTTTGAATCTGTAAAAAATGAAGTTAATCAAGTAGATACTCAACTTTCTTTGTTATAATTCAATAATATCAACAACCTTGTTGTCCTCTAATTGAAGCTTTAATTTCCTCTCATGTCATTACATTATCTGGATTTGCTTCATAATCAGTAATCCGATGATCAAGTTCTCGTTTTTGCGCTGCTGTTAAATTGGGATAAGCTTGTTCTGCTGCGATACTTTATTAAATCTCTTGTACAATCTGAATTCTATCCGCAATACTCAGGGCTTTGATTTTATTTAAAGTTAAATTGATGTCCATATTAATTTACCTCAATAAAAAGATAAGGCATACATCTATTTTCTAGTGTAGGCGATCGCGCATGGGATTTTGAAAGTATTGATCAACTTCAGTTTTGCTCTGTTTAAGTTTGCAAAGGCTTCATTTTTATGCATAGCTGATTGCTCTACACATTGAGTTAATTTAATTGAGCGATCTCTTACTTCAACATCACTATCTTAGAGAACTCCACAAAAAAATGAACTGCTTGCAGCAGTGCTTCGCTATCCAATCTTGTGGGATGGGCATCCTGCCCGTCCTTGTATTATTAGCAGGCAAGATGCCTGCTCCACAAGAGAATTTGGGATACTTTTTTATTTGGAAGTCTCTTACAGTTAAAGTCTTCCTTGATGTTGGGTTTATTTATCCTTGTATAAAAGTTTGATGTAGCAACCTATCAACTTTTTAGCCGTATGTATCAATTATATGGTATAGTTAGTCGCTGGTTATCTAGTTACTAGCAATAAAGCTAAAAATCTTATTTCAGGAGTTATATTCAATATGAGTGGATCACAACCTACCTGGAGTGCTGATGGTAGTAAGCTTCCTTCCATCGATCCTCATACTAAAGCAAAGCATCTTATTATTGAACAATACATCGAAAACTTAGTGATTACACTTTATAAAAAAGCAGCCTATGGAGTAACTACATTTACTTTTATAGATGGCTTTTGTGGGGGTGGAATGTATGATGATAAAGACAATAATAAGGAGTGGGAAGGTTCTCCTATCAGACTTATCAAAGCTGTAAGAGAAGCACATAAAAAATCAAAAAGAATTTACCCAGAACCATTAAATGTTAAATTCATTTTTATAGATAGTAAAAAATCTCACTTAAGTTGTCTACAAAAATATTCCATGCAAAAAGCTGGATTAGGAGAGTTAGTTAATGAACAGCCACATAAATTTAGTCATGATTACGGTGATTCTATAGAAGAATGCGAATTTATACATGGGGAATTTGAAAATTTAGTAAATGCTTGTATTTTGACAGTAGAATCTCGTAAAGGACATTCCTTCTTTCTGCTTGATCCCTTTGGGTGGACAGATGTTTCTATGAGAACTATTAGAACAATTAATAAGCTTAAAGGCTCAGAAATTCTTTATACTTATATGATTGGGTTTATTACCAGATTTTTGAGTGAAAGATATACAAGTCAGAGACGAGGTTTTCAAGAAATTCTTGAGGCAGACAACTATTATGAACTTGCTAATTTAGAAGATAATAGCATTGGGGAACAGTGTTATTTAAGAGACCAAACAGTGAAACTTTTTGTAGAAAAAGGTAAATCGGAATATGTATACACATTTGCACTTATTCCTAGAGGCGAAAATACTGTATTATACTATTTGTTGCATCTTTCCAAAAATTTAACAGCGGTCGAAGTAATAAAAGACTGTTTTGAATTAGAAAATAACTTAAATTATCAATATCATTATGAAATATATGGCTATGGCTTTAGAACATCTGATTTTTATAATCAAAATCAACTTTCACTTGAATTTAATATTACAAAAGACACTTATGAGATTTGTATTGATAAACTAGATCAAGATGTTGGAAAACTAATATTTGAGAATCCTGATGGTATTTCTTATAAAGAAATTAGGCTAAAAACCATGCTTTTAAATCCAGCAAATAAAAAAATTTACAATAAATATCTAAGTAAATACTTTAGTGAAAAAGAAATAGAAATTTGGAGGGATGGTAAATTATTAAGTAGAAGTAAATCAGAATACAAAAAATCAGATATAATAAAAGTACCCAAAAAATATCAACTTTCATTTTTAAGTCAACCTAAGTTTCTTAAAACAGATTTATAAAAACTCGGGTCATTATCTTCTCCGATATATAGCTGGAAGTAAACTATGTCCATCATCAAAGGCACGGAAAAAATTGCAAACCCTCTACAAAAAAGCGCCCTTAATAAAAAAGGGTTATGTGATTATGTAGTTAACATCGCATCAGGATGTTTACATGGTTGTACCTTCTGTTATGTACCTTCAACTCCAGCAATTCGTACAAAGCAAGCGGAATTAAGAGCACAGGGCGTAAACGATCCTCAAATGGATTGGGGACAATATCTCTTTGTTCGTGAAGAAATACCTGAGCAATTAGAAAAAAACCTCAGTCGTAAGAAAACTTGGCACGAAACACCAGAAGGTAAAGGTGTAGTTCTTCTTTGCTCTGGAACTGATCCTTATCAAAACAAGCAAACTGCTAATGTTACTCGCGGCGCTGTTAAAGCTCTGTTGCAAAACGACAAACGAGTTAGAATTCTTACTCGTAGTCCTCTATGGGTAAACGATATTGATATTCTTAAACATTCCAACGTTATTGTTGGTATGAGTTTACCATACTTAAATGATGAACTAAGTCGCCAAATTGAACCTCACGCACCTTTACCTTCTGAACGTTATAAAGCTTTAATCAAAGGTTACGAAGCTGGGTGTAGATTATATGTTGCAGTCGCTCCTACACCACCCAGTATGACTTTAGATGATTTTAAAAAACATTTGTATGAAGTCATGAAAATTAACCCAGAGGTAATATTTTGGGAACCTATCAATGCTCGCGGCACTAATGGAAAGCGAATGATAGCGGCAGGATTAGAGTTTACTACTTCTATTATGACTAGAAATTCATGGGCAGAATATTTCAAACGACAATGGGATGATATAGAAGAAGCTGCAAGAGAAATAGGGTGTTTGGATCGTCTTCATATTTGGCCTGATCCTGAATTAAGAGGTTATGTTGATGATGCTAAATTAGATAATTGGTTGTATAGACCTACAGTAGAAAGGTGGGACAGCCCGAATGTATCAAAAACCAAAGTGAAATCTATTAAATCTGTTCGTAAGAAATCTCAAATATCTATGGCTCAACGTCATAGAGCATAATTAAAAGTAGTATTAATGACATTTTTTATCCCTTAATGATGAGAGACATTTATGTTATTACCTATTAATAAAATCTGTACTTTGATTTGAGTTAGAATAAAAATTAATTTTCCCTTGATGTTTTTTAACGATAATCCCATGAATAATTGCTAACCCTAAACCAGTACAAAAACTTAATATATAAATACTAAATTTTATTATTCATGCCCTTATCCCGCATAGTTACACTGATTGTTGGCCTGATCGTCATTTTGGCGTTAACCCTATGGCTAATTGATTCTCTCTCCCGGCTCTACTGGCAGTTGTCCTATTCACCGTTATTAGGTAATTTACTGTTATTACTGCTAGTTTTACTGATTGGTGGTTTAATTGCTGCTTTTGTTTATTATGTCTTAGTGCTGCGGAAAGGAGAGGAAAAATCCCGTCGGCAACGTCCCAGGGTGACTGCTGCCCAAATCCCTGCGGCTAAATCTGATGCGGCTTCTTCGACTTTGCAAGCTGTCCGTCAACAAGTAGCCCAAATTCAAGATGAAGTCACCCGTCAAGCTTTATTGAGTCGCACTAAGGAAATTGAGGCAAATTTAGCTAGAGGTGAGATTCAAGTTGTGGTTTTTGGCACAGGGAGTGCTGGGAAAACTTCTTTAGTCAATGCCATTATGGGGCGGATAGTTGGTGAAGTCAATGCGCCAATGGGGACAACTCAGGTAGGAGAAACCTATTGTTTACGCTTGAAGGGTTTGGAACGGAAAATATTAATTACTGATACTCCAGGGATTTTAGAACCAGGGGTAGCGGGTACAGAACGGGAACAACTGGCCAGGGCTTTAGCGACGGAAGCGGATTTACTGTTATTTGTGGTAGATAATGATTTACGCCGTTCTGAATATGAACCATTGCGGGGGTTAGCAGAAATTGGTAAGCGATCGCTTTTAGTTCTGAATAAAACAGATTTATACACTGAGACTGATATAGAATCAATCTTAGCCAGATTGCGGGAACGAGTTCGGGGTTTTATTGCTACTAATGATGTGGTAGCGATCGCTGCAAATCCCCAAATAGCACAATTAGAAACCGGCGAAACTTTCCAACCAGAAGCCGATATTATCCCCCTACTACGACGCATGGCTTCTATTTTACGCGCCGAAGGTGAAGACCTGGTGGCAGATAATATTCTCTTACAATCTCTGCGTTTAGGAGAAGAAGCCCGCAAACTGATAGACTCCCAGCGTCGCCGTCAAGCTGATAAAATTGTTGACCGTTATCAATGGATTGGTGCAGGCGTAGTTTCTGTCACCCCATTACCGATGGTAGACCTACTGGCAACCGCTGCCGTTAATGCCCAAATGGTCGTAGAAATTGGTAGACTCTACGGTTGTGATTTAAACATGGAACGGGGCAAGGAATTAGCCCTATCTTTAGGTAAAACCATTGCCGGTTTAGGTATCGTCAAAGGGGCAATTGAATTATTATCAACGGCGTTGCAACTGAATGTGGCTACTTTTATTGTAGGGAGAGCAATTCAAGGGGTGACAGCCGCATATTTAACCCGAATTGCCGGGAAAAGCTTTATTGAATATTTTCGTCATGATCAAGATTGGGGAGATGGGGGAATGACAGAAGTAGTACAACAACAATTTCAAATTAATCGTCGAGATGAGTTTATCAAAGTTTTTATTCAAGAAGCGATCGCTAAAGTCGTCAAACCATTAACTGATACTTTTGCAGAAAAAGAAGATTATAAGTAAAAATACTGGAATTATTATGGAATATTTCACATACTGAATTATTGTCTAGAATTCCGGAAAATAGTAGCCGATGTCAGAAAAGATATATAAGGATTTCTGAGTAATTAGGATCATGAACAACCAGATGATCGGCAAAGTATTACAAGAGCGTTACCAAATTGTTCAACCACTTAGCGGGGGAGTGTTTGGACAAACATTTATCGCTATGGATATGTACCACCCAGAAAAACCTAGATATGTTGTCAAACAACTCAAGGTTAATAACTATCAATCTACCTCCTATTTTGACTACCTCAGATTGCGATTTTTAACAGAGACTGAAACCCTCAAACATTTAGGTCGTCATCCCCAAATTCCCGAACTGATTACCTGCTTTGAAGAAAATGAACGTTTTTATTTAGTCCAAGAATTTATTCCTGGAGAGTCTTTAGCAGCGGAATTACCAATTAGCCCCCAAAGTCGAGGTAAATGGAGTGAAGCTGATGTGATCAAGTTTCTAGAAGATGCTCTATCTATTCTGGAATTTGTCCACTCTCAAGGCTTTATTCATTGCGATATTAAACCAGAAAATTTAATTAGACGGGCTATAGATGCCAGATTAGTATTAATTGATTTTGGCTCAATTCAACCAATAGACTTTAGTATTGAAACAGAATTTTCCATAGATCAAATTCCTGTCACATCCTTGGGTTATATTCCTCCAGAACAATTCATTGGACAAACTCAACCCAATAGTGACCTTTATTCCTTGGGAATAATTGCTATTCAAGCTATTACAGGACTTTCACCTCTGCAATTAGAAATTGATGCAGAAACTAATGAAATTATCTGGTGTGATGATGATACACATATTAATGATTATTTAGTTGCTTTCTTAAATCAAATGATCCGTTATCAACATCAGGAACGGTTTCAATCTGCTCATGAAACACTATGGGTACTTAAGCATATAGAATGGGAAAATAACCCAGCAGAAATACAAATAGCCGAGTCTCAATTATCTGATAAAACTAATGAAAATACATATCAAAAATCACAACCACTACTAGCAGGATTGCGGTTAGGTTTATTGGTTAATTCCGTGCTGCTAGGATTGGGAGTATATTCTTTATTTAATAATTCGCAAGCTTACTCAGCTACAGAAACTTTATATAAAGCCATAGCCAGATATCAATCTGGAGATTTACAAAAAGCGATTAATTTAGCTCGGTCAATTCCGCTTGATAGTAATGTTTATCCAGAAGCTCAAGCCTCAATTGAAGAATGGCAAAAACAATGGCAACAAGAATCACAACATTATATTTTAGCTGAAAAAGCGCTCAAAGAAAGTCGGTGGACAGATGTATTATCTCATGCTCCTAAAGTTCCAATTAATTCCTATTGGCAATCAAAAATTCAGCCCCTAGTTGAACAAGCAAAAGTAAATATTGAAGCACAAACACAAGCTTTATTAGCAAAAGCTTATGCAAAAGCCGAAGAGAGAGATTTCTCAACGGCTTTATATTACTTACAACAAATACCTGAAGAAAGTTCTGCTGGTGCTATGGTTAAACAGAAATTAGCTGAATACAATCAAAAACGTCAAGTTAGATCAGGATACTATTTATATCAGGCACACAATCAAGCATCTGTAGGTGACTTTTTTGGAGCAATTAAACTCCTCGAAAGAGTTCCCAAAGATGCTGATGTC
Source organism: Dolichospermum sp. ST_sed8 (assembly GCA_028658405.1). GTDB lineage: Bacteria > Cyanobacteriota > Cyanobacteriia > Cyanobacteriales > Nostocaceae > Dolichospermum. Next base: position 10,051 of record JAKOGY010000164.1, read on the forward strand.
TATGCACAAGCGAAAGTCAAACTACAAGAATATTATCAAAAATTGCGTCTACGTAATCAACAACAAGAATTAGCTACACTGAGAACAGTTTCTATTACTGAAGTGCAACACACACCTACTGAGAAAAACACCATTCAGCGGAGAGTATCTTTTCAACCAGAGGATTATTTACAGGAAGTAAATATTCGTAATTAAGTTTAGATATAAGTAGGTTAGCATTAAAAATTGTCGTTATGGCAAGGCAAGAGGCACTCATGCAAGAGTGAAGAGGGTTTGGGCGATTTTACTTTTCTTTACACAGATTGGTTTTATTGTGTTCACCTACTTACTGCAAATTGCTTAAAGATTGACCCCTCTTGTAAACCTCTCCCCGTTCATCTACGGTGTACAAGGTAGCTTCTTCGTTTCGGCTTATTTCGCCCCCTAAATCCCCCAATTTTGGGGGACTTTGAAAATTCTTGTTCCCCCAATTTTGGGAGTTAGGGGGCGATTCCATCACTTGTGTATACACGGTAGCCCCGTTGATAGGGAGAGGCTTAAACCTTAGTCTTGTGGTCGGGAAAAAGTAAAGTTTTTAACCATTTTGAGTATATGGGGAATAGAAGATAATTTTCCCAGTTTCCCCCATGATTTATTTTATGTATTATCACTGAGTTTTGTATTGGGTTTGACGGAAATTTCAGTAAAATAACTATAGCTTATTTAGCCTGAACTAAGGAGAATGTGGACAGGCTTAAAAATAATATACGCAAATCCATTATTTGTAGAAAGAGATTAATACAAAGGAATTAATATGACATTCAATGAGTTCTCTAGCCGTTCTGATGGTATTGATCTATTATACCTGTATCACCGAAATCCCTCTATTGAGCTACGTAACAAGTTAGTAGAATTACATAAGGGATTAGTGCGAAAAATAGCCTCCAAATTTAGCCATAAATGTTATGAACCCTATGAAGATTTGGAACAAATCGGCTATTTTGGCTTAATTAGAGCAATTGAACGTTTTAATCCTCATCAGGGATATGCCCTTAGTTCCTTTGCTGTACCGTATATTCGTGGTGAGATTCTTCATTTTTTACGCGATAACTCTACTTTATTAAAAATTCCTCGTCGTTGTCAAGAACTTTACAATCAAGGGCAAAAAATTCGGAGAGAATTAACCATATCTTTAAATCGTCCCCCCAAAGAAATTGAAATTGCTAACAAGCTGCATATATCCCTGGAAGAGTGGCAAGAAACCAAGTTAGCAGCCCAAAATCGAATGCCTCTGAGTTTAGATAATACAACATCTAATTATGTAAATTCCCCAGCCACCTGGGCTGATTTGCTTCCTTGTCATCATACTACCGCACTTGTGCAACAACAAGAAGAACAACAGCAGCTAGAAGGAGCAATAAGTATGCTAGATGATAAACCCAGAATGGCAGTGGAGTTAGTATTTGTTGAACAATTAACTCGCAAGGATGCTGCTAAGAAGATTGGGGCTACACCAATAACAGTAACACGATATCTGCAACAAGGTCTGCAACAATTGATTACTTATTTACAACCAACTACTATTGCTACTGGATCTTAAAATATTGTTCAGAGGGAACAGGGAACGGGCAACTTTCTAACAGGAAAAACTCATGTTTAAAAACATGAGTTTTTTGACAGAAGCTCTAAACTGGTGCAAATGAGTGTTTCTTATCTGTTCCGTGTTCCCAGTTAAGAGTTCCCTTCTTTTGTAAAAAATCCGGAGATTGATAGTTTTTGGCATTTTGGCATTTTTTCGACTTGGTGCATTGCTATTCTGGGTACGCGAATGTCTTTGTGCGATAATTCCGACTTGCAGAACCCCTCGGTCTACAACTGGGGGTCTTTTTTTTATCTATTCATATTTTATTTTACAAGATTACCAGAGGAACACGGGAAGGTTGGGAGCTTCGCGTCTTCAGACCGAAGGGGAAAACCGACAAATGCCGAATTTATTC